>JAYUBF010000186.1:0-16549 GCA_043741435.1 Myxococcales bacterium | reverse complement strand
TGCCTAGCAGGGCCGATTGTGTGTGCGGAGGTCCTCTGCGCGATATACTGCGAGTTCGGGTACGTCATGGACGCCAACGGTTGCAACACGTGCGCGTGCGCGGTCCCTCCGAAGCGTTGTGGAGGCATCCAGGGCCTGGCGTGCGCGTCGGGCGAGATTTGCGTCGATGATCCGACTGTTGACTGCATCCTGGCGCAATCGGCTGATTGCACGGGCGTGTGTGTGACGGCGCCGATCGAGCCCTGCGACAATAAGAAGTAGGCAGACCTCCGCACGAAGACTTCTCGTCAAGCGGGATTCGTTTCTGAATGACCCCCTGGCGGCCGGTGACAGCGGCTTCGCGATTGCAAAAGCGCGACGGATGTTTCACTCGGACCGCGAAAATCAAAACGGCGCGCTCCGCGGAGGAAGCGCGCCGTTCCACAAAGCGTCGTTCGAGCGCTATGTCACGGCTGGTTTGGCCGCTGCCAACTTCTCGTTCTGCGCTTTCAGCTGATCGCGAATCTCCGCGAGCAACAGCTCCGTGGGCGGAGTGGGCGGTGCGGCTGCATCCAGCTTGCCCTTGAAACGGTTCATTGCCTTGATGGCGAGGAAGATCGCCAAGGCGACGATGACGAAGTCGAACGTGTTCTGGAGGAACACGCCGTACTTGAGCTCGGCGCCCTTGCCGTTGATACCGTGCTCGACCTTGTACGACAGGCCCGAGAAATCTACGCCACCCACGATCAAGCCAATCAGCGGCATCACGATGTTGTCGACGAGCGAGCTGACGATCTTACCGAACGCTCCGCCGATGATCACGCCGACCGCGAGATCGACGACGTTGCCCTTCATTGCGAAGTCACGAAACTCTTTCAGAAAGCCCATGTCGTTGCTCCCTTAGTTGACGAGGTGAAGCTCGACACGGCGGTTCTTCGCCTTGCCTGCTGGGTTTTTGTTGTCGGCGATCGGCTTGTCCGGGCCGTAGCCGACGGCGGTGATGCGCGTCTCGGCGATGCCCTTGCCGAGGAGGTACTTACGCACGGAGTCCGCGCGCGCCTTCGAGAGATCGATGTTGGCGTTGCGCTCACCGACGTTGTCCGTGTGGCCCTGCACCTCGATCTTCACGTCCGGATAGCCGACGAGGAGCTTCACGATCTCGTCGAGCACGACGTTAGAGGTCGGCAGCAGGTCGGCCTTGCCGTTGGCAAAGTTGATGCCCTTCACTGCGCCCGCCGTGTACTTCTTCACTTCCTTCGGGAGCTCGTCGGGGCAGCCGTCGCCGTCCTTGTAGCCGTTCACCGTCTCGGGCTCGTTCGGGCACTTGTCGAGGCGATCCGCGATGCCGTCCTTGTCGGTGTCGGTGTCGGGGCAGCCGCTGTTCTCGGGCGTGCCCTTGTCCTGCGGGCACTTGTCCAGACGATCGACGACCATGTCACCGTCAGAGTCCTTGTCGGGGCAGCCGCCGCTTTCTTCGGGCCCCTTCTCCGTCGGGCACTTGTCGAGACGATCGACGATGAGGTCGCCGTCCGTGTCCTTGTCGGGGCAGCCGCTGTTCTCCGGGATGCCGCTCTCGTTCGGGCAGAGATCCTTCGTGTTCGGGATGCCGTCGCCGTCGAGATCGGGGTTCACCGCCGGGACGAGCACGTTCACGACCTTCGGCACTTCCTTCGGTCCGCCGAAGAGCCCGTAGAAGCCGAGCGTCGCCTCGAAGTCGTTCGTCGCGTAGATCTTGTCCTGGTTCGTGCTGGGCACGATGTACAGGCGGCCGTCGATGCGGACACCCCAGTTCTTCTGGATGTCGAACTTCGAGCCGATGCCGACGTGGAACTCGCCGTCGGTGTCTTGCTTGACGACGCTCGGGTTGGAAGACGACGACGTGTTGCCGCCACCGCCGGCGAGGAGGAACGGGCGGATCTTGCCCTTCAGCACGTGCACGAGGAGGTGTGCGCGATAGTTGAAGTCCATGACGACGGCGTTGCCGTACTGCGCCGACGTCGCCGTGGTCGGCGTGAGGCCGAGCTCGGCCTCGAGCGAGACGAGCGGGTGCACGATGAAGCCGAGACGCATCCCGAAGGTGCCGGTCTGCTTGAGCCGATTCTCGTCGGAAGAACCGACGTCACGGCCCAATTGATTGTCACGGGCAAAGTAGTGGTAGCCGCCGAACACGCCGAGCTCGAGCTGCAGCGGGTAGGCGGCGTGGGCAGAGGAAGGGACAGCAAGCGCGGTCGCGAGGGCCGCGGCGCCGAGAACAAATCGAGTCGCTCTCATGTTGGCAGGCTCTCCTAGAGGAAGTTCACGACGAGAGACGCGTCGGTGATGGTGTCGAGCTTCTCGGCCATCGGCAGGTAGCCGGCGGCGAACGGAACGGCGAGACCGGGAAGGGGCGCGGGCACGTTGTCGTACTTCGCGGTGAACTGGATGCGGAACGCCAGCTTCTTCCAGATGCGCGTGGTGAGCGCCGCGCGACCGGTGACGCGGCTGTCTTCGAACGCACCGACCTCGGCGCCGTAGGGGCCGCCGAACTTGTTCATGTTGCCGAGGTACTCGACGTCCATAAAGAAGCTCGTGTCCTTGCTAAGCGAGAGCGTGTAGCCGAAGAACAGGCGCAGCGAGTGGATGTAGTAGTTCGCGGGCGAGTTGGTGAGCCGTTCGAAGCTGAAGTCGTAACCGAGCTCGGCCACCAGCAGGTGCACGTCGTTCTTGTAGAGCTGCCGCGAGTAACCGGCCTGCGCGCCGGCGATCACCTTCTTGCCGGCGGGCTCGTTGCCCCACGCGAAGCCCGTGAGGTAGCCGGCATTGTTCGTGGAGAAGAATCGATCGTAGCGGAGCTTCACGTTCCACAGCGCGGTGCTGACGTTGTCGGTGCGGTTGATGCCGCCGTTCGCATCCTGGCGGCTGAGGACGCCGTCCCCGTCGCTGTCATTCGCGCTGATGGTGGTCGCACGCGCGTAGGCGCCGCTCACGTCGAGCTGCAGCTTGTTCTTGCCATCGTGGCGCGACGCCATCGCCGCTGCAGAGAACGAGACCTGGTTGGCATTGCCGGTGGTGAGGAGCAGGCCAGCAGAAGCAGACAGCTTCCACTCGACGATCTTCTTCTCCTCATATTTTCCGTACGCGAATTTCGGGTCGTCCGCTTGCGCGCTGGCCGATAGCGCGAGCAACGCGAGCGAACCCGCGACCCATGCAACATGTCTCATTCTCGAAGTCCTCCTGTGCGCTGCCTTTCCGAGCCGGACGGCTCATTGGATAGATGATCCCCCGCGAGTTGCGGGAGGCCGAGGCAGCGTGCGCGGCACCGTGCCAAGCCTTGCCGTCGCTGTCAATGGTCAAGGGCTGGCCGTTGACATGGTCAAGGGCTGGCCGCCCAGTCAGATTGCGAGGAGGAAGATGCTCTGCGCCAGCGTCGTCAGCTCCAGCCGCTGTAGCAGCGACTCCATCTGCGCGACGAACTCGTGCGAGTGCTCGTTGGCGCGTGCGAACTTGTAGACCACTCGCACGGCGACCTTCTCGAGTCGCGCCGCGCTGTCCTCCTCGCTGGGCGAGCCGAGCTCGGGATGGCTGAGCAGGAGGAAGCGCAGCAGGGCGACGCGGAGGTGTAGCTTTTGCGCGTGTATGAGGAGGTTCGGCGAGGCAAGAAACCAATCCTTCAGCCAGTAGTGCTTGGCGTAGTTGGTGAACACGGCGTCGATGCGGTCGCCGTGCTGCGCTTGCCACGGGTCGCGCCGCGTGTGGTACGCGGCGAGGAGCGCTGCCGGTTCCACGGTTACCTCGTTGCCGTCGAGGGCGCCGTAGCTGTCGAACACCGTCCGCACCAGCTCGCGAAACGAGCGCGCGCCCGAGTCGAGGGCGAGCCGTTCGCGCAGCGCATGCACCAGCACGAAACCGGCGCGAGGTCCCGAGGGTTGCAGCGAGCGAAAGCCGGCCACGCAGGTTCGCACGAGGGTTTCGTCGACGGCGGTATCGAGCTCACGGGCCAGCAAGGCTTCGTCGAAGGTCGAGCATCCTCGATGGAAGAAGGGGCGCGTGCGATCCGCCATGCGCGCAACGAGGAACATTCGCGCCGACAGTGGGACGTTAGGCAGCGATAGGAGGCCCAAGATCGTGCCGCGCACTGGATCGAGATAGCGCGCGTAATGGTCTTCTGCATCCTCCGCGATCGCGGAGGAGATGTTCATCCGCGGCAGTGAGCTCTGCTCGATCACGTCGAGCTCGAGCGCGTCGTGTGCAAGCAGCGCGAGACGTGACGCTTCGGGACACGACAGCGAGCCGCTGAGCTCGATGCGTTCGCCGATTGTGTTCATCACGCGTGGATACGTCGCGCACGTATCCGGCAGCAAGGCCTCGCCGAAGCGCGCCTGGGTAGAGCACATCCCTTCGCTGGTGAGCATGGTGCAGCTGCCGCTCGGTAGGAGCTTCAACAACGCGTGTCGTCGCGGGTCAGCGACGGGATCTGGATTCCGCACGTGCGCATCGCGAAAGCGCTCGCGATCGGTGCGCGAGCCGCCCATCGCCTTCTTCAGGGCCTGGTGGTGCGCGCGATCGACCGGCACGGTCCAACCCGCGCAACACGTCTCCTCGCAGGCACCGCCCACGCAGCGGAATCGACGCATGTAGCGGAGTGCAACGTGCGCTTCGGGGCTCGGCATTTCGCGCGATCACAGCAAGCGAGGTGCCACGCGTAAGCCGCTGTGTTTTCACGCTGTCTCGTGCGCGTTGGCGTCAAACCGCACGGCGCTCGGCGGATTCTTCCGCCGACTGTCATATGTGTGGCGCGAATGCGGGCCTCTGTCCGGTTCCCTGACGCCCATGCGTCATCGGATTGACCAGGTTCGATCGCGATATAGGTCGCAACCTCCGAGATCCACGCACCTCGTGGACGGCATGTTTTCTGTATCGATCCCGCGGATGGCTAGGCGGCTGCTGCTCGTCGATGACGATGCGTCACTCGGGGTGGCGCTCGCACGAACGCTCAGGGGCGCCGGCTTCTCCGTGACCGTCGTGGTGACGGCAGCCGAGGGACTTGCGGTGCTCGCCCGACAGAGGTTCGACGTGGTGCTGTCGGACATGAACCTCACGCCTCCCGAGCAGGGCGATCAGTTCCTGCGCGAGGTCGCAGCCGTCGCGCCCGATGCGATGCGCATCGTGTACTCGGGCAAGCGGCTGGTGGACACCAGCTTTGCCCACGCCAGCTTCGAGAAGCCGTGCAGCGCGGAGGAGATCCGGGCAGTCTTCGACGCGTGGGTGGCGGGGCGCACCCGGTCGTAGCGCGCTACCGCTGGAAGATCTCGGTGCGCGCTTTCCCGACGAAGTTCTCCGGGATCGGCAAGCCCAACGCGTAGAGCGCCGTCGCCGCGGTGTCGAGCGTGGAGACTTCTTCGGTGATCTTGTAGTCCTCGCGCACGCCCGGGCCACATGCGATCCACGGAATCTCGCGGTCGATGCGCTTCGAGCCCGAGTGGGTCTTGTTGTGACCGCCGTGATCGGCGCTCACGATGATGAGCGTGTCGTCGACGAGGCCGGAGCTCTCGAGCGCTTCGTACAGGACGCCGAGGCAGCGATCGGTGTTGGCGATCGCTTGCATTTGCTTCCCGGACATCCAGCCGTCCGAGTGGCCGAGCTCGTCGGGATCCGAGAAGTGGACGAACGCGAGCGCTGGCCGCTGCTCGACGATGTAGCGCGCCGCGTCCTCTGCCACCTTCTTGCAGTAGTACCCGGGTCGGTCGTACATGGCGACGGTGCCCACCGGCACGATGTGACGGAGCTTCTGCTTGCCCGTGAAGAACGCCGTGGACAGCCCGGCCTCCGACGCCAGCGAGAAAATGGTGGGCGTCTTGATGTCGCCGCGCTTGGGTGACCAGTTGTTCCAGGTGAGGCCGTGGATGGCGGGGCCCACGCCCGACAGCATCGACGCGTGCGCTGGCAGCGTGGACGCTTGGCGAATGGTGAGCGCGGTATTCGCCGACGCGCCGCGATGACGAATGAGCTCGTGCCAGTGAAGGTGCAGCAAGCGCAGCGCGTCGGGCCGCAGCCCATCCTCGCTGATGATGAGCACGTGCTTCGCGCGCGGCGTCGTGCCGCCCGGCGGTGCTTCGATGCTCACCTCGACGGCAGGGTCGTAGAGCAATGCAGGTGGCGTTGCGCCGGCTTCACGCAGCTTCGGGCCGCACGTGAGCCACAACGCACCGAGGCCGAAGCCTACGAGCACTCCCCGCCAGAGCAACGAGGAACGTGGAGACCAGGTCATAACCCCATCAGCATAGCGTCCCGTCGATGCGACCCGCAACATTCTCGTGGGGTGTGACGTGTAGGTTCGCTACCCGGGTGGAGCTGGTGTTCGCAGCGTGACGAGGTCGCTCGCGACGGGCTGGCTCGCCTTCGCGGCTAGCTGGCCACAGGCCGCGTCGATGTCATCGCCCCGGCTGCGTCGAACATAGACGGGCACGCCGCGCTCCATGAGGAGGCGATGGAACGCCATCACGCGGGCATCCGACGGGCGACCGAAGCGCGCCCCCGGGTGCGGGTTCCACGGGATGAGGTTCACCTTCGAAGGAATGTCGCGCAGCAGGGCTACGAGCTTGCGCGCATCGTCGTCGCTGTCGTTCACGCCGTCGAGCAGCACGTACTCGAACGTCACGCGCCTGCGCTTGCCGTAGCCGGGGCTCACCATCACCTTGCGCACCGCATCGAGCAGCCGCGCGATGTTCCACTTGCGGTTGATGGGCATGATCTCGTCCCGCACCGCGTCGGTGGCGGCGTTGAGCGAGACGGCGAGGTTCGGCTGCAGCGCTTCTTCAGCGAGCTTCTCGATGGCCGGCACCAAGCCCGCCGTCGACACCGTCACCCGTCGTCGCGACATCTCGCGACCGCGCTGGTCGGTGAGGATCGCGAGCGCGCGGATGACGTTCGCGTAGTTGTGCAGCGGCTCACCCATGCCCATGAAGACGAGGTTGGTCACTCGGTTCGCGCCTGCGCGACGCGTGGGGTCCCCCTCGGGCAGCTGACCGAGGATGCGCTCCGCCATGTACACCTGCTCCACGATCTCGCCCGGCGTGAGGTTGCGGCCGAAGCCCAGCGTTGCCGTCGCGCAGAACTGACAGTCGAGCGCGCAGCCGACCTGCGACGACACGCACTGGGTCATCTTCGGCCGACGCTGTTGCAGCATGCCGTCGCGGCGGCGCTCCCAGCGGCTGCGACCCCCGCGCGTGCGCGGCGTATCGGGCATCCCGAGCGTTGGATTGACGAGCGCCTCTTGCTGAACATCGTCGGGCTCATCGGGATCCGGCGCGCTCGCGTCACCGTCGGGGATGAGCACCGTCTCGATGAGCCGCTGATCCTGGGTGCGCAGGCGGAGCTTGCGCGTGCCGTCGACGGAGACTTGCTCCACGTCGATTGCCAGCTTCGAGAGGCCCGCCTCGGTGGCGAGCTTCTCGCGCAGCTCCTTTGGCAGGTCGGTGAGGCCGTCGAAGTCGAGCGCGGCGCGGCCGTGCACGCCGCGAAAGAGTTGCTCGGCGCGAAACTTGGGGAGCCCCATCTTTGCGACGAACGCCTGCGTCTCCGTGAGCGTGAGGCTGCGTAAGTCGATGAGATTGTGTTCGGGTGACGCCACGACGCCCCCCGGTACCACGGTCCACTCGCCGGCTCAAGGCAACCAGGCTCGGGCGTTCCGGAGGTCTCGCGATCTGCTACGCTGCGGAGCTATCCGACGTTCCGTCGGTGTGGCCCCCCCTCCTAGATGAAGACTACGAACGACATCCCCGCCGACTCGGAAGAAAGACTCGCTCGAACGCTGAGCGAGAACCTCTTCTACATCGCGTATCAGCCGATCGTCGACGTTCGGAAGAAGGTCATCTACGCCTACGAGGCGCTGGTTCGTTGTCAGCTCTTCAATTCACCGCCGGAGCTCATCGAGGCTGCGGTGCGCGCCGGCCGGCTCGGCGAGCTGGGTCGCATCCTACGGGAGCGCACCATCGCGGACTGCTCCGATCACGCGTTGTTCGTGAACATCCATCCCGACGAGCTGAACGAGCGCTATCTCGTGCAGCCCGACGACCCCATTTTTCGTCACCCCGAAGAGCTGTACCTCGAGCTCACCGAGGCGGTCCCGCTGTCCGAGCTCGACATGAGCGCCAAGGTCTTGCGCGAGATCGGCGGCCGCGGCGTCCACGTCGTCGTCGACGATCTGGGCTCGGGCTATTCCAACCTGCGCTACCTCGCGGACCTGAAGCCGAAGGTGGTGAAGATCGATCGCGAGCTGGTGATGAACCTACAGCCCAACTCGCGTCGGTTCACCCTCATGCGCAACCTCGTCCGCATGTGCATCGAGCTCGGTTCGCTCGTCGTCGCCGAGGGCATCGAGACGGCGGGCGAGCTGCAAGCCGTCATCGATTGCGGCGCGCACTTCGGCCAGGGCTACGTGCTCGCGCGTCCCGCGTTTCCGCCGCCGCCGTTTTTCTGGCCGCTATAGCGCGGCGAAACTACAGACCGAGCGCGGCGAGCTCGGCGCCGGAGAACCAGAAGCCGATCTCCTGCTTCGCAGTCTCGGGCGCATCGGAGCCGTGCACGGCGTTGCGCTCGATGTCGGTGCCGAACTGCTGACGGATGGTGCCGGCTTCCGCCTTCTTCGAGTCGGTGGCGCCCATGACCTTGCGGTTCTTGGCGATGGCGTCGTCACCCTCGAGCACCTGCACGATGCAGGGACCCGACGACATGAACTTCACGAGGTCCTTGAAGAAGGGGCGCTCGCGGTGCACGCCGTAGAAGCTCTCGGCCTGCGCCTGGCTCATGAGCACGGTCTTCTGCGCGATGGGCCGGAGGCCGGCGTCGGTGAAGGCCTGCGTGATGGCGCCGTGTTTTCCGGCCGCGAATGCGTCGGGCTTGATCATCGAAAACGTACGTTCCTTGGACATGCGCGGTCCTTATCACGGACCCTTCCGCACGCGAAGCAAAATCAGTTGCACCAGGCGCGGCTGAGACGCGCTACCTCGACGAAGGTTTCGCGCGGGCGCTCCGCGTGCGGCAGGTGCCCCGCTCTTTCTACGCGGACCAGCGGTACACCCAGCTGCCGCGCGTATCCTTCGACAACCCGCGCGGGCGTGACGCAGTCGACCTCCCCCGCAATGAAGGCCATGTTCCCCGGGGGCCTCGGGATGCTTTTGCGTAGATCAATTGCGATCAACTCCGGGAGGAGCTGCGAGATGGATTGAGCTTGATCTCGTCCTGCGCGCTCGGACGGCAGGAGCGCAATGGGAGAGCCTTCCCGCATCGCCTGGATGGGACGAAAGTCGTGTGCGCCGTAGATTGACCCGCCTGCCTGCGCGATCGTTCGCATCCGCGCCATGACCTCGCCGGCGGTGGCGGGCGTGCCCTCGTAGCCCCAAGGCTGGCCGAGCTCGCGCACGCACGTTCCTGCGGCGTCCCAATCCATGGTGACGAGCTGCGAAATGCCGATGTAGCCGTAGTATCGCGTGGGCTCCGACGAGAACATCCGCAAGCCCAGGTAGCTGCCCCATGAGTTCCCGACGAGCAACACCTTCCGTGCGCCGGTTCTTGCCAACACCCATCGCGTAACCTCGAGCCCGTCGCGGACAAGCGTCTCCGTGGACAAGGTGTCGATGGAGCGCTCGGAAAAGGAACGGCCGGCGCCGCGCTGGTCCCAGACGATCAAGCGTGCGAAGCCGCAGGCCTCTCGAGCGTAGCGGTGTACCAAGCTCATCTCCGAAGCGCCGGGTCCTCCGTGGATGAACAGCATCACGGGGCGACGGCTGGATTGAGGGCATACGTCGAGCAGCGCCAGCTCGACGCCGTTTACCGCGATCCGCTCGATGTTCTCCGACGAGAGGCGCAGGGGGCTGGCGGGTGGGCCCCGTTGCACGGTCGCGCCGCACGCGCACAGCACGAGCGACGCGACGGGTACGCCAATCCGGAGCACGTAGACCGACGCGCTATCGCAAAACGCTCTTGAGGGTCGCGCCCATCTCGGCGGGCGTGCGCGCGACCTTGATGCCGGCAGCTTCGAGGGCGGCGATCTTGTCCTTCGCCGTGCCCTTGCCGCCCGAGATGATCGCGCCGGCGTGGCCCATGCGCTTGCCGGGCGGTGCCGTCTGTCCGGCGATGAAGCCAGCGACGGGCTTCTTCATGTGGTTCTTCACGTACTCGGCCGCGCGCTCTTCCGAGTCGCCGCCGATCTCGCCCATCATCAGCACGGCGCGCGTGCCCGGATCGGCCTCGAACAGCTTCAAGGCATCGATGAAGTCCATGCCCTTCACCGGATCGCCGCCGATGCCGATCGCCGTCGACTGACCGAGACCGAGTGACGTCAGCTGGTGAACGCCCTCGTACGTGAGCGTGCCGGAGCGCGACACGAGGCCGATGTCGCCTTCCTTGTGGATGTAGCCGGGCATGATGCCGATCTTGCACTTGCCGGGAGAGATGACGCCCGGGCAGTTCGGACCGACCAGCGTGGTCTTCGTCTGCGACTCGAGCACGCGGCGCACGCTGATCATGTCCATCACCGGGATGCCCTCGGTGATGCAGATGACGAGCGGCACGCCGGCGGCGATGGCTTCGAGGATCGCATCGGCCGCGAACGGAGGCGGCACGTAGATGACGCTGGCGTTGGCGCCGGTCTGCTTCACCGCGTCGGCGACGGTATCGAACACCGGTGTGCCCTCGAACACGGTGCCGCCCTTGTTCGGCGTGACCCCGGCGACCACGTTGGTGCCGTACTCCTTCGCGCCCTTCGTGTGGAAGGCGCCGGTCTTCCCGGAGATGCCTTGCACGAGGAGGCGAGTGTTTTTATCGACGAGAACGCTCATTGCACCGACCTCGCACACGAAGAAGGGACTCGCGCGAGCAACGCGCGGTGGGGGGAGGCTCCGCCGAGCTTGCCTCGACGGAGGGCTGCTTTCCTTTGCGCCGTAAGGCGCGGCGTGCCGGCGGGAGCCGGCGGGGACGGGAACGTCCCCCTGTTGTAGGCAACGCTCACTTTGCACCTCCGGCGAGCTGGACGATCTTTTTCGCACCGTCGAGCATGTCGGCAGCCGACACGACATTGAGGCCCGAGTCCGCGAGCATCTTGCGACCGAGCTCCACGTTGGTGCCCTCGAGGCGAACCACCAGCGGTACCTTGAGGCCCACTTCCTTGACCGCCGCGATGACGCCCTCGGCGATGGTGTCGCACTTCATGATGCCGCCGAAGATGTTGACGAAGATGCCCTTCACGCTCGGATCGGCCGTGATGATCTTGAACGCCGCCGTGACCTTCTCCTTCGTGGCGCCGCCGCCGACGTCGAGGAAGTTGGCGGGCATGCCGCCGGCGAACTGGATGATGTCCATCGTGGCCATCGCGAGGCCGGCGCCGTTCACCATGCAGCCGATGTTGCCCGTGAGCGAGATGAACGACAGATCGAACTCCTTCGCCTTCTGCTCGTTGGCGTCTTCCTCGTCGACGTCGCGCAGCTCGTTGAGCTCGGGGTGACGGTACAGCGCGTTGTCGTCGAAGCTGACCTTGGCGTCGAGCGCGAGCACTTCGCCCTGCTTGGTGACGACGAGCGGGTTGATCTCGACCATCGCGCAGTCGAGCTCGGTGAATGCCTTGTACAGCGTCGAGAAAAGCGTGACCGCGTTCTTGACCTCGTCGCCCTTTAGGCCGAGCTGAAACGCGAGCCCGCGAGCCTGGTAGGGACGGAAGCCGACCGCCGGGTCGACGAACGCCTTCAGGATCTTCTCGGGGTGCTTTTCAGCGACCTCCTCGATGTCCATGCCGCCTTCGGTCGAGGCCATCACCACGATGCGACCGGCGCCGCGATCGACGAGCATGCCGAGGTAAAGCTCGCGGGCGATGTCCATGCCCTGCTCGATGAGCAGGCGCTTGACCTTCTTGCCCTGGGGCCCGGTCTGCACCGTGACGAGCTGCATGCCGTAGATCTTCTTCGCCTGCTCGAGCGCGTCGGCCTTGGTCTTCGCGACCTTCACGCCGCCGCCCTTGCCGCGACCGCCCGCGTGGATCTGCGCCTTGACGACGACGACGGGGCTGCCGGTTTCTTTCTGCACCCAGTCGATGGCTTGCTCGGCCTCGGCCAGCGTGAGCGCGGCCTTGCCCTTCGGCACCGGCACGTTGAATCGACGCAGCAGCTCTTTGCCTTGGTACTCGTGGATCTTCATCGCAGCTCCTCATGGAGGGCAGGTTCTCCCTCGTCGGCAGCGACGGTTTACACGGAGCGCCAAGCATAGACAAGTGCCGATTCCGCTCGGCAAGCTCAAGCCAAAAAACCACGGATGATCGAGATCTGATCCTCGTGCATCAGCGTGGGCGCGTGGCCCACGCCGGGGATCACCGCCAGCTGCGCCTTAGGACCGCGCGTCGCCATCTCGGCGTGCACGTCGGTGGAGAGCAGATCGGACAGCTGGCCGCGCAGCGCGAGCGTGGGGCAGCGGACGCGGTCGTACTCGGCCCACGACACGATGTCCTTGCCCACGGGGGTGATATCGACGAGCGCGCGGAACAACATCGCGATGCCCGGGTCATCGTGCAGCTTCCAGCCGCTGCCGTCCGGGACCAGCACGTTGCCGGCGAGCATGCGCCACTCTTCGTCATTGTGCGGTCCGAACGTCGCAGCAATGGTGCGGATATGGCGTTCGCCCTCTTCGAACGTCGCGAAGTGGTGCGGCTTGCCGACGTACTCGGCGATGCGCGCGACGGCCGGCCGGAGCAACACCGGGCCGATGTCGTTGAGCACGAGCTTGCGGATCGGCGAGCCCGCGAGCGACGCGTAGCCCATGCCGATGAGTCCACCCATGCTGGTCCCGACCCAGTCGATGGTCTCGGCGCCGAGCTGCGCGACGAGCGTGACGCAGTCCGCGATGTATTGCGGCACGTGATAGTGCGTGGGCGAGCCGAGCCAATCGCTGCGACCACGGCCGACGACGTCGGGACAGACCACGCGGTACTCGTCGCAGAAGGCCGCGGCGAGGCGGTCGAAGTCGCGGCCACTGCGCGTGAGGCCGTGAACGCAGATCATGACCTTCGGGTTGCGTGGATCCCCCCATTCGGCATAGGCGTAGCGGTGAAGACCGAGAGGGGAGAGGCACTGAACTTCTTTCAGGTTAGGCAAAGTGGGCGGCACGGAATTTCGCAGACTCTACTCGACGAGGCATGGCAATGGCACTCACGACATCACTCAAAGGCAAGGTCGCGCTCATCACCGGTTCCACCTCCGGCATCGGTCTCGGCATCGCCGAGGCGCTCGCAGCCGAGAGCGCCGACGTGGTGCTCAACGGCTTCGGTGACGCGGGCGCCATCGAAGGCCTGCAAAAAGAGCTCGCTGCTCGTCACGGCGTGCGCGTGCGCTACCACGGCGCCGATATGAGCAAGCCTGCGGAGATCGCCGAGATGGTGCGCTTCGCCGAGAAGGAGCTCGGTCGCCTCGACGTGCTCGTGAACAACGCCGGCATCCAGCACGTGTCCGACGTGGAGGCGTTCGCCGACGACAAGTGGGATGCGATCCTCGCCATCAACCTGTCGTCCAACTTCCACACCATCAAGCACGCGTTGCCCGGCATGAAGCAGCGCAACTGGGGTCGCATCGTGAACGTGGCGTCGGCGCACGGCCACGTGGCCTCGGCGAAGAAGGCTGCGTACGTGGCCGCGAAGCACGGCGTGCTGGGCCTCACGAAGGTCGTCGCGCTGGAGACGGCCACCAGCAATATCACCTGCAATGCCATCTGTCCGGGCTGGGTGCTGACGCCGCTCGTGCAGCAGCAGATCGACAAGCGCGCGAGCGAAGAGGGCAAGACCGGCGAGCAAGCCAAGCGCGAGCTGCTCTCCGAGAAGCAGCCATCGCTCGAGTTCGTGTCACCCCCGCAGATCGGCGCGCTCACGGTCTTCCTGTGTAGCGAGGCCGCGCAGCAGATTCGCGGCGCGAGCTACGACATCGATGGTGGCTGGGTCGCGCAGTAGGGCTAGTTGCTGATGCCGCACACGGGAGCGGCGCAGGTGGTGCGGGCGCCGGTGCGCGGCTGCCAACGCTCGTTGCGGCACACGACGTCGAGGCCGAAGCTGACGGTGCAGGCGTTGTCGTAGCGGCAGGTGATGTCGGCGTTGATCGCGCACGCCGTGCCCATCACGGGACGCTCGCTCGGACATTCGGTGTTGAGGTTGTCGCCCCACTTGCGGCACTGCCACGCGAGCCCCGGCGTGGGATTGCACGGTGAGCAGCTGCAGCGGCCCTCGGCGTAGTCGCAGGAGAGGCCTTGCGCGGGGCAGGCCTGACCGACCTGCGTGCCGGTGAAGCTGGTCGCGCACATGGCGTCGTTTTGTGCCGAGCACGACGAGTTGTCCGGCACGCTCCAGGCGAGCGCGCCCGGGTCGTTCGGGTCGCGCGCGCTGAGACAGGTGGCGAGGCTCGAGCAGCGACGGTGTGCGGAGCCACCACTTTCGCACACGAAGTTGATGTCGCTACATGCGGAGCCGTTCGGGGGTGCGCCCGCCGGGCAAGAGGGTGGACCGCCGCAACCGGCGACCCACGCGACCGGCAACAGAAGAGCGAAGAGGAAGGGCGACGACGGGCTCTGGGTGCGCATCGCCGGCGAGCATAGCTGCTCAGCGCGCGACGCGCGATTTTTCCCGCAAGACGACCGCGGCGAGGCAGCACACGAACAGCGCGAGGGTCGTCGATGAAGGTGCGCGACCAGGAATCGCCGAGCAGCCAGGCGTCGCCCCGGTCGAGGTCGACGTCGAGCTCGATTGCTGGGTGGGGGCGCGCGGCTTATCGCTGGGGCTGTCCATGGGGGACTTTTCGGGCAGGGTCACACCGGCGTAGATGGCGCCGATGCCTGCGCGATCGTCGTCCGACAGCACCGGCACCCCCAGCGCGCCGGGCGGGATGTCCGGAAACATGATGGAGGATTCGTCGGTGGAGTGGCCGAGGCCCAGGGCGTGGCCGAGCTCGTGCGTGAGCACGGTGGCCAGGTCGTACCGCGGCTTCGTCGATGAGTCGTCTTTGGGGGAGAACTCGTTTGTGAAGTCGAACGCGACATCGTTGATGTCCATCTCGGCCGAAACGATGACGCCCGTCTTCGCGGCCGACGTGAGCGCGGTCACCGCGAGCACCGGCGCGCGCTCCCACGTGCGGTCCTGATCGATCACCGTGACGATGGGCACGCCCTTGACGATCACTTCCTCGCCGCCCGCGCGGCGAATCGTGAGCGGCAGCGAGTGGACGGCAGCCCACGTCGCGATCGCCGTATCGACCGCTTCCTCCAGCGCTTGATGGTCGAAGCTCGCGGAGTGTGGAAGCCCGTCGAGAACGACGACGAAGTCACCCGCGGGGAGAGCAACGTAGGTGCCAGCGCCATTGTCGAGGCGCGTGTACGCGCGCGCCGCCGAGGTGAGAGCGAAGCCGAAGACGAGGCCGAAAAAAATCGACGTTGCACGCGTGGTCATGCGGAGAACAGATGCACCGTGCAGGCCACGCGCCGCGCCGCGAACACATCACGGCAAGCGCGCGAAATGCGCGTGCGCGAGATCGATCGCGCTGCGCTGCGCGAGATCGATCGACAAACAATTGGCGCTCACCGTTGACGGAATTTTTCGTCGGTGAGCGCCGCGTTCGTGGCGGAAATATTTCTTCGAAAAGCGGGCTACAGGAAGAAAAAACGCGGTCGAATCACCACCGCGCAGCGACGTGCGTTACAGCTTCTTCGAGGCCTCGACGAGCTCTTTGACCGCGCCGGCAGACTTGTCGAGCGCGGCTTTCTCGTCGGCGTTGAGATCGACGGTCACGATCTTTTCGACGCCGCCGCCGCCGATGACCACGGGGACGCCGATGTAGAGATCCTTGTAGCCGTACTCACCCGTGCAATACGCCGCGCAGGCGAGGAGGCGCTTCTCGTCGTGCAGGTACGCGCGCGCCATCGCGATCGCGGCCGAGGCCGGCGCGTAGTACGCGCTCGTGCCCATGAGCGCGACGATCTCGCCACCACCACCGGCGGTGCGCTTCACGATCGCGTCGAGCTTCTCCTTGCCGATGAGCGTCTTGATCGGAACGCCGTTCACCGTGCAGTAGGAGAGGATCGGCACCATCGTGTCGCCGTGCCCACCGAGCACGAGCGCGCGCACGTCCTTGAGGGACACGTCGAGCTCGCGCGCGAGGAACAGCTGCAGGCGCGCGGAGTCGAGCACGCCGGCCATGCCGACCACCTTGTTGGTGGGCAAACCGGAGACGCGTTGCAGCTCGTACACCATCGCATCGAGCGGGTTCGAGATCACGATGACGAAGGCGTCCTTGCACTTCGCCTTGATGTTCTCGGCGACGTTGCGAATGATCTTCAGGTTGATCGACAACAGATCATCGCGCGACATGCCGGGCTTGCGTGGTACGCCGGCGGTGACGATGACCACGTCGGCGCCAGCACAGGCGTCCCAGCTGCCGCTGCCGGTGATGCGAGCGTCCGACCCGAGGATGGAGCCGTTCTGCTCGAGGTCGAGCGCCTTGCCCTTCGCGAGGCCCTCCTTCTCCGGGATGTCGAAGAGCACGATGTCACCGAGCTCACTGCGGGCGGCGAAGGC
>JAYUBF010000185.1:0-1578 GCA_043741435.1 Myxococcales bacterium | reverse complement strand
GGTACGCGCGCTCGGTGCGCCACCGCTCCATCATCGTGCGGATGATCTGCTTCTTGCTCATCCGCCGTGGCAGCGTGGTGAGCACGAAC
Source organism: Myxococcales bacterium (assembly GCA_043741435.1). GTDB lineage: Bacteria > Myxococcota_A > Polyangia > Palsa-1104 > Palsa-1104 > JBDTCO01. Next base: position 1,489 of record JAYUBF010000185.1, on the reverse strand, counting down.
TTCGTTGGCTCCGCCTCACCCTCCGGCCACTCGACGACGAGCCAGAGCGGCTCGCGCGACGCGAGCTCCGTGCCGTCGTCGTGCGCCACCTTCACACGTCGAAAGCAGAAGCGACTCGAGAGTCGGTCGCGCGTGCCGTGCCGCCACATGTACTTGCGAAATGCTTCCGGCCCGAGGTAACCGCCGACCTTGCCTGCGGCGATCTGCGGGCTGCTGCGACGATCCTTCGCGTCCACCAGGAACACGTGCGTCAAGGCGGAGACCGCAACCGCGTAGTCGAGCCCTTGCGCACGGATCGCCTCGCGGAAGTCGTGCGAGGTGCCGTACGCGGCATCGGCCAGCACGATGTCGCCAGGGATCTTGTCCGCGACAGCGCAAGCGATCAGGTCGAGCGCGAGCTCGATCTTCGTCTTGAAGACCATGTCGGCGGGGACCGATGCCTCGAGCCTGCGTGCCGGGTCTTCGGTCCACGTCTTCGGCAAGTACAGCGCGAAGTCGATGGGCACGTGCTCGGTGCGCGTCGCCACGACGAGGCTCACGCCGATCTGGCAATTGCCGATCTTGCCCAGCGTGCCGCTGTACTGCCGCTGCACGCCCACCGAATGTGTCCCTTGCTTGGGAAATCCCGTGTCGTCGATGACCCACGTGGTCACCGGCTCGCGCGCGCTCAACGCCTTCGTGACGTAGCGCGCGGCCTCAAGCCGCACGGCGTGATCGTCCCACGCGCTGGTGCTTGTGAAGTGCAAAAGACGATCGTGCATGCGCTGACATTCCGTGGGATCGCCAGTCGCGCGCGCGGCCATCGGCTCCACGCTCTTCCGCTCGCCCTCGCTCAGCAGCCCGAACGCGTACGCCGCGAACGATGCACGCTGCTCACGCCGGCGCAGATGCTGACCGATGTCCTCGTAGAAGAACGATTGAAGACGCCCAAGCCCCGCCTCGCCCATCTCGAACATGCGCCCAGACCATGGACACGATTCAGGCGATGGAAAGGCCTCCGCGAAAGAATGGAAGGACACAGTGAGAGACAAACGACACGGCGCTACACAGGGGGCCCCATGCGACCAGGGCCATCACGCCGGACTTCCCGCAGTAGTGCTAAGCTAGAGGCGACGCCGTCGCAGGCGACAGACTAGACGAGACGGAGCTTGCCCTTACGCGCGCGCGCTTCCCTGAAAGCCTCGTTGCGCCGCTCGCACGCGCGCAGCACGATCACGCAGATGGGGCACGGGCCGACGCTGATGCCGGCACCCGAGATCGCAAGCTGCAGTCTCGCGTGAAGCATGACGCGGCGTTTTGCGAGGCCCGAGATCGTAGGGGCGGTATGCTTGGTTCGATGCAAAGGGCTCTGCGAGCGGCGGTAGTCGGGCCCCTTGGGCTTGTGTGGTTCGCTGCGTGCGGTGGGAATGACTCTTCCGGCTCGTCGTCAGGCGGTGACGACGCGGGCGGTGTGGTCGGCAGTGGCGACGGCGGCACCAGCAGCAGTGGC
>JAYUBF010000184.1:0-1584 GCA_043741435.1 Myxococcales bacterium | reverse complement strand
CGAAGAGGAGAGCATCGCCAGCATCATCGAGCGGTCGCTCGCGGCGAAGGACCACATCATCGGGAACTCGCCGGTCCGGGCGGTGGACATCACCGTCGTCAGCGACGGGTCGCGCGATCGCACGGTGGAGCGGGCCCGGCCGTACGAGGGTCGCATCAAGCTCATCGCCTACGAAAAGAACCGCGGCTACGGCGCCGCCATCAAGGAGGGCTGGCGCGGCTCCAACGCCGACCTGCTCGCCTTTCTCGACGCCGACGGCACCTGCGATCCAGACTTCTTCGCGAATCTGTGCACACTGATCGAGCGCGAGCGGGCCGACATCACGCTCGGCTGCCGGCTGACTGCCGAGAGCAGGATGCCGCTCCTGCGCCGGCTGGGAAACGTCATCTTCGCGCTGCTGCTCAGCTTCTTCTCCTCGAAGAGAGTGCGCGACACGGCCAGCGGCATGAGGGTCGTCCGCGCCTCGAGCCTGCGGAAGATCCTCCCGCTTCCGGACGGGATGCACTTCACTCCGGCCATGAGCGCGCGCGCGATGCTGTCGTCGGATCTCAAAATCGCCGAAGAGGACATGCCCTACCACGAGCGGGAGGGCGAATCGAAGCTGGATATACTCCGGGATGGCCTGCGGTTCTTGCGCGTCATCATCGAGGCGGCTTTTCTCTACCGGCCCTCGCGTCCGCTCACCTTCGCCGCCTTGCTCTGCGCCGCGGCCGCGGTGGCGCTGACCGCGTCTCCGCTCGCCTTCTACCTGGGCCATCGCGAGGTGACGGACTTCATGGTGTACCGATTCGTGGTCGTCGATCTGCTCGCCACCTGTGCCTGCTTCCTGTTCTGCGCGAGCTACCTGTCCAAGCGAATCGTCAACATCGTCCTGCAGGTCAAAGTCGAGGCTTCGGCCACCCAGAGGGTGCTCCGGGCCTTCTTTTCGAGCCGCTGGTTCTGGGTCACGACCTTGGGTCTGTTTGCCATCGGCGGCGCGCTGGTCGCCTCGAGTTTCGTCCAGCGAATTCGCTACGGGGCCATCTTCGAGCACTGGTCCCGCTTCGTCGCCATGTCGATCTGCGTCTCCTGCGCGGTGGTGCTGTCCGTCACCAAGGTGGTGGACTACACGCTCGGTCTCGTCGAGGAGCGCGTCGACTACCTGCGCAGCCTCGCCAAGGAGGATTGACCGTCGCGCCGCGGTCTATACTGCGGCGCGATGCCTTGGCTGTCGGTGTTGATGCCCACCTTCAACGGCGCGCGCTACCTCGCGGCGGCGCTCGACAGCATCGTCGAACAAGGCGATGCGGGCATCGAGGTGGTGGTCGCCGACGACGGTTCGACCGACGGCACCCTGGACTTGGTGCGCCGGTATCAGGACCGCCTCGCACTGCGCATCGTGCAGGGAGCGAGGGTCGGCAACTGGGTCGCCGGCACCAACGTCGCGCTGCGAGCCGCGCAAGGAGAGTACGCCTGCGTACTCCACCAAGACGACGTCTGGCTGCCCGGGCGTGCGGACCGAATCCGCGGGGCGCTGCCCTTTTCGCTGCTCGTGCACCCGGCGCTGTTCATCGGATCGGACGGACAGACACTTGGGCATTGGCG
>JAYUBF010000183.1:0-16671 GCA_043741435.1 Myxococcales bacterium | reverse complement strand
TCGATCAATCGGCTTCAAAGTGCGTCGGCGGAGCAAATTCATCAGTAATTTCGATCTGGGTGATGTTCGGCGAGTCGATTGATCGACAGCTCTTCAGTCGATCTCGATCAAGATGGTGCGGTAGGCCTCCGCTGAAAAATCGATTCGCCCGGTCTGGCCTCTCATGCCGGAATACTTTGCCTCGACGATGTACGTGCCGTCGGGCATGTCGTTGCACTGAAACTGGTGGGGATCTCCATACGACGTGCGCGGGCAGCCCACCTCCGAGAAGCTGTCGACAGGAACACCGTCGGCGGTCGCGGGAAGCGGATCGTCTTTGCGAAGCACGACGATGATCGCCCCCCCGACGCCAGACAACCCGGGACTCTTTCCACCCCAGTGCGAGACAACGTCGATACACATCGTCCCCGCCTGCGCGCATGGGTCGTAGCACGCGCGAAGCGCGAGATCGCACTTCAGCAATCTCGTGCACTGTGCATCTCGGGCGCAGCGTTCGCCGAGTGCCGCACCGAGGTTTGCCGTGTCTGCGGAGTCTTCGGGCGGTGCCGCCTGTCCTGTGCAACCGGAGAACGCCACGAGGGCCAGCGCGATGAGCGCACTTTCCTGGAATCGCTGAATGGTCTTAGGCACGATCGCCACCTCTTCGCCCGTTAAACAGCAAGGCCCATACCAGCCGCCCCTCGAGCAAAGTCGTTTGCTTCGCGCGAGTGCGGCTCTGAGTGAGGTCGTTTGACCTAGGCGATCCGTCGCTATGTGGAGACTAACGACCCCGGTCAGGCGCCCAGGCAGGTTCGCTTTTCCTAGCGGAGCCCCGGCACTGACGGACGACCAGTCCGGCGATGAGAGAGCGCTTGATTCGGCTCTGTCGGGAGACGAGGCCCGCGATCAGCTACCAACCTTCGTCAGGGCTAGGCACGTCGCCTTCGAGCAGCGCCAGGTCCGCCTGGTCGCGCAGCGCCTTGCTGCGACGGCGGGCCGGATCGAAGGCAGCTCGGCGTTTCATCGCGATGAGGTCGTCCTTGAGAACCACCCGAAGGTGCAGCCCGCCGAAGTCGATTCGCTCGGCGCGGGCGATCATCGGGTCGAACTGTTCGTCGAACGCGAGCTGCACGGGCTCGCCGCTCTGGTGAACGAAGTTGATGCTGTGCGGGTGACAGCCGGTTGGAGCGAGGCCGTGCGCGATGAAGACGTCTTGGAGTGCGCTTCGGTCGGCAGCCGTCGGAATTGCGAAGTCGACATCGAGCGTGGCGCGCGGCACACCGGTGCGCACGCCGACAGCCAAACCGCCGATGAGCGCGTACTCCACGCCGGCCGCGGCAAAGGCTGCCGCCGCTGCTTCCAACGCGCCGAGCTTGTCAGGCAACACCATTGATGGCCCCCCGTTTTGGCGCAACGCAGCCAACCCGTGCTCTCGCTGCGCCGCATACGCTGCTTGATGGAGGACGCGCTTCATGACAAGCCTTCAGCATAGCAGCTGCAGCGCAAAGCTCGGCACGCTGCTCACAGCGCACCTCGAGCGATTGGCGCGAGCGCAGCGACGATATCGCAACCGAGATAGATGAACTCGTCGACGCCGGCCTCGCGCAACGCAGCTTCGAGCGCACCGGGCCGCCCCAGTTTGAGCCGAAATGTAGTCAAACTGTCCACGGAGACGGGGGAAGATCATCCCGCCGCTTCGCGCGTTTCGACTTCGGCTCTCGACTACTCGTAGTCTTCGGGCGCGATGTTCGTCATTGCTTTCTCGAGCAGCTGCTTGAAGTGCTTCGGCTTCGTGACGCCGAAGACCTCGAGGTCCCTGTCGCTTGCGTCTTCCTGTTTCCCGTCGGGTCGGACACGGTAGAGCCTGAGGATGTGGAAGCGCACCGGCTCGCGCATCGACCGCGACCCGTCGTGTTGATGAGCCAGCATGAGCTTCGACCCGTAGCGGCTCGCGAGCTCGACCTCGGCCGTGTTCGTGCTGAGGCGCTTCATCTCGAGCAGCAGCGCCGCGTCGGGCGCGAGCTTCGCCAGCGTTTCATGGCCCGGAAATCGCGCGCTCAGGTCGAGGTACAGCTGCTGTTTGCCGACGCCATCGAGCTTGTCGAGGTGCTTCGGCGAATCGAGATGCGCGATGAAGCGCGCCCGCGCCCGCTTCAGCGGGGTCACCGCAGCGCTTGCCTCGGAGCGAGCGGCTGTGGGTGCCGCAATCGCAGTGGAGCCGTTGGTGATGCCGAGCAGTCCGAAGGCAAAGGCGAGTGCCAAAGTTTTGCGCATGCACGCCAAGGTTGCATCTCAGATGCCAGCTGACGCGCGCAGACGGGCTCATCAATGAGCGCACTTGCAGTGCGCATCTTCGTCGATCGCCTCCCACGTGAGGTCAACTGACCCTACCTACGCGCTCTGCCCACCTCAGGATGACGACGCGGGCCAGCGCCTACGCAGCAATGTAGCCGTCGGCTGTTGGCCCCGCGCTTGCTCTGCAGGTGGTCATGAGCTCACTCACATCACCCCGCCTGCTGCGCGCCGCGGTCGCGCTCGGTCTCACCCTCGCCTTCGGCTCGCTGTCCCACGCGGCCGGCCTCGCGGCGCAGCGCGGACCCGAGCATCTCGCGAAGGTCGAGGCGCACAAGGCGGCGATCGCGACCAAGATCGCCCACGAGCAGCTGGTGCGGCAGCAGCGCGCCGAGCTCGAGGTCGTGATCAATGCACCCTTGACGTCCGACAGCCGCATCGGGCTTCTGGCGAGCCACCACAGGGCCTTTCCGAGCGAGCATTGTGGTCCCCCGGTGCTCGAGCATGACGGCGCGGTCTTCGAGGTGCACGATCGCCAGCTCGTGATCGTGGTGAAGGACGGCACGTCGCGCAAGGCGAAGCCCGCGGATCTGGCCCGTGCGGGAATCGTTGACAAGCAGAGCTTCGCAGCAGCGGTCACGAAGCAGCTGCACGCGCTCTCGGGCATCGCGCCCAATGGTTCGAACCATGAAGCCGCGTTAGAAGTGGTGCGCGACAAGGTCAGCCACGCCGACGACGTGCTCTCGCAATTCGTTTATCACTCGGATGTGAACCTCATCAAGAATCACCACAGCGTCGTGACCACGGGGCGCGTTCCAGCCGGTTTTGCTTCGTGGGTGCATTTCGGCGGCATCGCCGGCAAGGACGAGCTGGCGCTCGGCATCCTCGGCATCGGACGACTAAAGGACGGCAAGAAGGGCAACAAGCTCTCGTACCTCGACCTCGAAGCGCACGGCATCACGACGCCCGAAAAGGCCGAGACACACATCGAGCACCAGCTCGTTCGCATCGCCGGACTCGCTGGCGACCCCAGTCATCCCGACGTGGTGGCTGCAGCGCGTGCGAAGCTGACGCAGGAGCGTGAAGACGTGGAGATGTTGCAGACGATCGTCAACGGCACGCACAAACACTACGCGAGCGACATCGAGTTCCTCCGCAACGCGCACGCGATGATGTCGCCGCGAGCGAACGGCCAGCCGTACGACATCATCCTCGGCGAGCGAAAGGGCGCGACACTTCAGCTCGGACCTGCGCCCGGGCGCGTCGTTCTCGTCGATACTGCGAATCCAACAGGACGACCGGCGACCATCGCGGACCTCCACACGTTCGGCATCGATCACAAGGCGGACTTCGACACCGCCATGGGTGACGCTGTGCTGCGGCTGGCCGAAGAAGACTTCGACCACTGAGCCGAGCCCATGCGAGCTGAGCAATGCGCATCTGCGAACGCACCACGGCGTCGACGACTTCCTCGTCCGAGGCATCGCCAAAGTGACCTGCGTGGCGTCGCTCGCCGGCTGCTCGGCTGAGATTCTCCGTCGCTGTTCGCGACGCACTACGCTTCATAGTCGTCGAACCGACCGGCGCTCGTGCGCCGAGCGCTGGAGCTTTATTCGACACGTCTTCAGCACGAGGCGCACGAATTCGCTTCGCCGAGGGTCGGTTGCGTCCAGGGCCGTTGCAAACGCCGCGCTCGGCGCATCAGGTCAAGGTTCGTCTAGCACGCACTTCAGCGCGTCGGCTTGGTTGGGCACGCGCGCAAGCGCCGTAACACAGCTGCTCATCCTTTGAAATGCGGAGCCCCCGTGCAAACATCCTCGACGCTTGACGCGATACAGCTCGCCACGCATTCTGTACGTATGGCTCGTCGAGCAGTTGTCAAGAAAACCTACAATCTCCCTCCGGAGCTGGTCACGCGGGCAAAGCGCATCCTCCGTGTTCGGACCGAGACGGAGGCGATCGTGCGGGCGCTCGAGGAGGTCGCGAACGAGGATGCCATTCACCGGATCGTCCGGCGCATGGGCGGTCGCCTGCCTGACTTTCAGTCATTCAGGTGAAGCTCTTCTTCGACACCAGCGTTTGGATCGAGCATCTTCGTCGAGACGTCCTGGCCCCGATCCTTCCGATGCTGCGGGGGCGATACCACTTGTGGATGGATGCGATTGTGGCTGCGGAACTGATCGCGGGCTGCCGATCACGCACCGAGCGCCGCATCGTCGATGGCCTCACTGCACCCTTCGCTCGAGCGGAGCGCGTCCGGACGGCGACGGCTGCAGAGCTCGACGCGGCAGGCAGAGCACTGTCGAAACTGCGCGAGCGTGCGGTCTCGCTGAAGAACCCCGCGGGCGCTCTCCTCGATGCGACGATAGCGGTCAACGCGAGCCGGGCGGGGGCGCTTCTGGTGAGCGAAAATGTGCGCGACTTCGAGAAGCTCGCGACCGTGGTACCGCTTCGATTCGAGCCCATCGCATCGTTCGCCGAGCGCCTCGCTACCCCGTCGTCCTGGAATCGATGACCACGCGCGGGCCGCAGCGGCACCTCCGTCATCCAATGGCCATCGACCGCTCGTAGGATCGGGATCCGGAGTAGCGGGGGATCCTCGCGACTCCCCTCCCGAACCGCCGCATGCGGACGGTTGAGGTTGCGCGGCAAGGCGAGGCGAAGGCGTCCGAGGCGTTCTCGGGGACGCCCCAAGCGCGCAGCTCGCGAGAGACCGTCGTGCCCCGTTGCCACTGCTTGAGAAGGCGCTTTATCCACCCTACGAGCTGGCGACCAGATTCGCCAGTGTGCTCGTTCTGCATCCCCTTGGATCGACACAAGAAATACATGGCCCGCTTGTTGCTTATTATTGTTTCAGGGGGCATTCCACCATGATTCGATCCGCAATCTTTTTTGCATTCCCAATTTTGCTTTGTCTCGGAGTTCCATCTGCACAAGCTAAGGCCTCGGCAAAGGTCGCACGCTTTGCTGGAGGCTATACGACTCAGAATGGCAACGCATCCGTTCGTGTCGTGTACTTGGGCCGGGGCAAGGTAGGGTTCAGCGCCGAGGCGGTGAATCCACACCGCGTTCACATGGGATCGGTCGAAGGCACTCTCTCGGTTCGAGACCGCAAAGCCACCTTTCCGAGTGCGTTCGACCCCGCTGAAAGGCTGGTCTTTGCGTTCGGCAACCGGGGTGTCCGCATCCAACAGGTGGGTTCGATGAGCGGTTATGCGGGCGTCGGGGTGAGTTTCGGAGGTCGGTACGCCAAAGACAAACAGCAAGCCAAACGAGATCGAGTCGCAGGCTGGTGACCACGTGAGCGGGGTTCGCTGACGGCAACGCACTCGACTGCTTCGAGTCGGCCCCTGCAGAATGCCCGGACCTCGTGGGCATCGAAGGATCCTCTGGCCGCTACATCCTGAGCAGCACCAAGAGCGCCTGCTTTTCCGAGATCGTGATCGATCTCTACGTCGGTTGGTGACGTCGGTCTCTACTGACGTTCGCGATTGGCGCGAGCGCAGCGACGACATCGCAACCGAGATAGATGAACTCGTCGACGCCGGCCTCGCGCAACGCAGCTTCGAGCGCACCGGGCCGTCCCGCAAGATAAAGACGCTTCGTGCCGCTCGTCTTGAGCGCTCGTGCGCGGTCGGTCGCCTCCGTAGCGTAGCGCTCGTCGCTGCCGCACAAGCAGACGATCTCGCCTGCTGCGCCTTCGCTGGCGGGCACGCCACCCACGGCGAACAGTCCCGAGGCGAACGCAACGCGGGCGCGATACTCGGCCGGCGCGCCCAGCGTCACGAGCGTGACCTTGGTGTTCTGCGACTCGAGTGTGCGACGCAGCTGCTCGAGCTCGTCGGCGTCGCGGCGACCAGGCATTGGGCTTTCGACCTTGGGCCTGTCGTCCATCGACGCGAACTCCGACACGCCGACGATCGCGTCCTTGCGAGTGCGAAAGCGCGCTCGGCGCCCGAGATCGGCGGCTTCGAGATCTTTTGCGAGCTCACCACTGTTGATGTAGACGCGCAGGCCACCTATTTTCTGGATGCGCTGAAAGCGAGCCCACGCAGCACGCGCGAGCTCGTCGGTGAGCGTCTCGAAGAAGTACGAACCGCCGGCCGGGTCCGCTACGCGATCGAGCTGACTCTCGTCGCGCAACACCAGCGCCGTATTGCGCGCGATGCGACGCGCCATCTCCGATGGCTCGCCAAGCGCGGCGTCGAAGGAAATGGGCGTGATCCAATCGGCGCCACCCAAGATCGCAGCGAATAGCTCCGTGGTCACCCGCAACATGTTCGTGGGTGCATCGCGCTCGGTGAGCGTGCGCGACGAGCACACGGCGTGGATGATCGCGTCGTCATCTACGCCGGACGCTACGCACACCTTGCGCCAGCAGATGCGCAGCGCACGAAGCTTGCAGAGCTCGACGAAAGTATCGCGGCCGACGCTGATACGAAACGAGAGCTGGGTAACGCCGCCTTGCAGACCACTCACGCCGCAGGACAGCGCGAGGGCAATCTCGTCGACCGCGTCGGCAGCGCTACCATCGACCGGTTTGGTGTCCGCGCATTGGTAGAGGCCGCTCGTTACCACCATGTTGCGGTCGTGCTCGCGAAACACACGGCCACCGAACGTAGACAGCGCGGAGCTCATTGCTGCGGCCTCGGTCTCGTTCCACGGCACCAGCCACACGCCGTCGACACCACCCGCGATGTCTTCCGCCAACGTTGCCGCTCGCTCGTGCCGCGTGCAGATGCGCGTGCGATGCGGCACCCCGAGCAGCGCCGACGAACGCGGCGGGCCCTCGACGTACAGCGGCTGGATTTTCAGGCCGGAGGACTCGTACACCAGCGCTTTCTCGAAGCTGGCGCCGCCCAGATCCTTGTCGACGAGCGCGCGCCAGTCGGCGAGCGTCGGCTTCGGAAAGCTCGCCACTACATGTTGCGGCGGTATTGCCCGCCGACCTCGTACAACGCGCCCGACAGCTGACCCAGCGTGCACACCTTGCACGCCTCCATCAACGACGCGAACACGTTCTCCCACGCGAGCGCAGAGCGGCGCAGGTTCGTGAGCGCCTCCTGCGCGCGAGCCTCGTTGCGCTTCCAGAACGCGTCGCGCGCTGCGATCGCGTACTGCTTCTCTTCTTGATTGGCGCGGATGACCTCGAGGGGCTGCGCCGTCGGTGATCCATGCGGATCGAGGAACGTGTTTACTCCGATGATCGGGAGCGAGCCGTCGTGCTTCTTCGTCTCGTAGTAAAGCGACTCGTCCTGGATCTTCGAGCGCTGGTACATGCGCTCCATCGCGCCGAGCACGCCACCGCGCTCCGACAGTGAGCGGAACTCGTTCAGCACGGCGGCCTCGACGCGATCGGTCAACGTCTCGATGAGGAACGAGCCCTGCGTGGGGTTCTCGTTCTTCGAGATGCCGTACTCCTTGTTGATGACGAGCTGGATGGCGAGCGCTCGACGCACGCTCTCTTCCGTCGGCGTCGTGATCGCCTCGTCGTACGCGTTGGTGTGCAACGAGTTGCAGTTGTCCTGCAGCGCGAGCAGTGCCTGCAGGGTCGTGCGGATGTCGTTGAACGCGATCTCTTGCGCGTGCAGCGAACGCCCCGAAGTTTGGATGTGGTACTTCAGCTTCTGCGAGCGCTCGTTGCCGCCGTACTTGTCGCGAATGGTCTTGGCCCAGATGCGGCGGGCCACCCGACCGAGCACTGCGTACTCCGGGTCCATGCCGTTCGAGAAGAAGAACGACAGGTTCGGCGCGAAGTCGTCGATGTGCATGCCGCGCGACAGGTAGTACTCGACGAAGGTGAAGCCGTTCGCCAGCGTGAACGCGAGCTGACTCACCGGGTTCGCGCCGGCCTCCGCGATGTGATAGCCGGAGATCGACACCGAATAGAAGTTCCGCACCTTCTTGTCGATGAAGTACTGCTGGATGTCGCCCATTAGGCGCAGCGCGAACTCTGTCGAGAAGATGCAGGTGTTCTGCGCCTGATCTTCCTTGAGGATGTCGGCCTGCACCGTGCCGCGCACCTGCGACAGCGTCGCCGCGCGGATCTTTTCGTACGTCTCCTGCGGCAACACCTCGTCGCCCGAGACGCCGAGCAGCAGGATCCCGAGGCCATCGTTGCCGTCGGGTAGCGGTCCCTGGTAGGTGGGCCGCGGGACGTTGCGCGCTGCGTACAGCGCCGCGATCTTCGATTCCGCTTCAGCGACCGTGCCGTTCTGGCGGATCCACTTCTCGCAGCCTTGATCGACGGCAGCGTTCAGGAAGAACCCGAGCAGCATCGGCGCCGGACCATTGATGGTCATCGACACCGACGTCGACGGATCGGCGAGATCGAAGCCCGAATACAGCTTCTTCGCGTCGTCGACGCTCGCGATCGAGACGCCCGAGTTACCGACCTTGCCGTAGATGTCCGGACGGTGATCCGGATCTTCGCCATAGAGCGTGACCGAGTCGAACGCGGTCGAGAGGCGCTTGGCCGGGAGGCCGCGTGAGACATAGTGGAAGCGCTTGTTGGTGCGCTCAGGTCCACCCTCGCCGGCGAACATGCGCGCGGGATCTTCATTCTCGCGCTTGAGCGGGAACACGCCGGCGGTGAACGGAAACATGCCGGGCGCATTCTCACGGAGGAGCCACGTGAGCACGTCGCCCCAGTCCTCGTACGCAGGCAGGCACACCTTCGGCACCTTGAGGTGCGACATCGACTCCACCGACAGGTCGAGCTCGACCACCTTGTCGCGCACCTGGAACTGATACTTCGCAGCCGCGTACCGGCGGCGCATGCGCGGCCACTCGTCGAGAAGGCGCGAGCATTCCGGATCGAGCCGGGACTCGAGATCGCGATAGAGCGCGACGAGCTCGCCGAGGTAGGCAGGCTCGCCTTCCACGCGCTCGGTGACCTGCACCACGTCCGAGGCGCCCTGGGGCTCGACCACGTCGAGCCGCTTCCTGCCCACGTTGGCCCGCAAGGCCTCGAGGGTGCCGTGCAGCTGGTACATGCGACGCGCGAGCGCCACCTGGGTGCGCACGAACGCGTCGTAGCTCTCGCAGGTCTCGACGATCTCCGCCAAGTATCGGGTGCGCTCCGCAGGCATCACCGCCTGCGCGACGCTCGGCGTGGTGTCGCCCGTGCCCGCCGGTCGCGAGCGGTCGAAGCGCCCCGGCGCCTTCTTCGCGAGCGCGGCCATCAGCGCGGCGTAGAGACGGTTGGTGCCGGCGTCGTTGAACTGCGACGCGATGGTGCCGTACACGGGCACTTCATCGTCGCTGATGGCGAACTGGTTGTGGTTGCGACGCCACTGCTTCTTCACGTCGCGCAGCGCGTCGAGCGAGCCGCGCTTGTCGAACTTGTTGATGGCGATCACGTCCGCGAAGTCGAGCATGTCGATCTTCTCGAGCTGCGTGGCGGCGCCGTACTCCGCGGTCATCAAGTACAAAGACAAGTCGGCGTGATCGGTGATCTCGGTATCGGACTGACCGATGCCCGAGGTCTCGACGACGATGAGGTCGAAGCCGGCCGCCTTGCAGATGTCGATCGACTCGCGCACGTGCTTCGACAGTGCGAGGTTCGACTGCCGTGTCGCGAGCGAGCGCATGTACACGCGCGGGTGATCGATCGCGTTCATGCGGATGCGATCGCCGAGCAGCGCGCCGCCAGACTTGCGCTTCGACGGATCGACCGACAGGACGGCGATCGTCTTGTCGTCGAAGTCGGCGAGGTAGCGACGCACCAGCTCGTCGACCAGGCTCGACTTGCCCGCACCGCCGGTGCCGGTGATGCCCAGAATCGGGCCGTGGTTCGCGGTGCCCGCTGCGGCGAGCGGTGCCAATGCCTCACGGAGCCCGTCGCCCGCGGCCGGGAAGTTCTCGGCGATGGTGATGAGAGCGCCGATCGTGCCGGCATCGCGCTTCGCGAGGTTGGGCAGGAGCGCCTTCCACTCGGGTCCGCGCTTCTCGAAGTCGCAGTGGCGGATGAGGTCGTCGATCATCCCCTGCAGGCCGAGGGAGCGACCATCGTCGGGCGAGTAGATGCGGGTGACGCCGTACGCGTGCAGCTCCTCGATCTCCGACGGAAGGATGGTGCCACCGCCGCCGCCGAAGACCTTGATGTTGGCCTTCTGCTCGCGGATGAGGTCGATCATGTACTTGAAGTACTCGACGTGACCGCCCTGGTACGAGGTGATGGCGATGCCCTGCACGTCTTCCTGCACCGCGCAGCGCACGATCTCCGCGACGGAGCGGTTGTGCCCGAGGTGGATGACCTCGGCGCCGGACGCCTGCATGAGGCGGCGCATCACGTTGATGGCCGCGTCGTGGCCATCGAACAACGAAGCAGCCGATACGATGCGAACGTGGTGCTGAGGCCGATACGGAGGCGCTGGTGCGGTGGTCACGGGCGCAGCCTAGCAAAAACTACTACTGCCGTGTCGCCACCACGGCCCAACGTGTGACTATCGCCGCCAGCCCACTCGAAGGAGCCCAGCCCATGAACCTCACGCGCAAAGATTTCCTCAAGCTGTCCGTGTCGATCGCGACCGTGGCCATCGGCACCACGCTCATCGGCTGCGGAGGCGACGCCGCCACCACCAACCCGGATCTATCGAGCAGCGGCGCCTCGTGTCTCAAGTACGGTACCCAAAGCACCATCGCGTCGAACCACGGCCACGAGATCGTCGTTTCCGTCGCCGACATCAACGCCGCGCAGTCCAAGACCTACGACATCACGGGGGGCGCGGGCCACGCCCACAGCTTCACCATCAGCGCAGCCGACTACGCACAGCTCGCGGCGGGAGCCTCGATCACGCACGTGTCGACCGACGGCAACAGCCACACGCACAGCATCACGATCTCCTGCGCGGCCAGGTAGTAGCTCCCAGCACCACCGCACCCTTGACCATGGGACGATGCTGCGCGGGGCGTCAACGCGTGATACGGGTGTGGCCGCGATGAGCAAGGCGAAGCCGAGGCGGCGAGGGCGGCGAAAGGCACTGCGACCGAAGCACGGCGACCTGGTCCACGAGCCACACGCGCCGGCCCATGGGCTGGAGTCGCACGCGCACGGGAACATCTGGGGCATGTCGCTGGGCGCGATCGGCATCGTGTTCGGCGACATCGGTACCAGCCCACTCTATACGTTCAAGGAGTGTCTGCTCTCGATCCGCGAGCACACCGGGCACCCAGCGACGCACGGTGAGATCCTGGGCGTGCTCAGCATGCTGTTCTGGTCCCTGACGCTGGTCGTGACGCTCAAGTACCTCGCCGTGATCATGCGGGCCGACCACAACGGCGAAGGTGGCATCTTCGCGCTGCTCGGCATGGTGCCCGATCGCTTTCGCCCGGTGTCACCGTCGAAGTTCGGGTGGGTGCCGATCGCGGTGGTGATCGGTGCCGCGCTCCTCTACGGCGATGGGGTCATCACGCCCGCGATCTCGGTGCTGAGCGCCGTAGAAGGGCTCAAGCTGTCGAGACCGGAGCTGGGTCCGCACGTGGTGCAGATCACGTGCGTGATCCTGCTTGGCCTGTTCGCCATCCAGAGCCGCGGTACCGCGACGGTGGGCAAGCTCTTCGGTCCGGTCATGATCCTGTGGTTCAGCGCGCTCGCGGTGCTGGGCGTGATCAACGTCTTGCACAACCCGCACGTGCTTCATGCGCTGTCGCCGCACCACGCCATCGTGTACTTCCGCCACCACGGCCTGCGCGGAACCTCGATCCTCGCGTCGGTGGTGCTGGCGGTCACCGGTGGTGAAGCGCTCTACGCCGACATGGGCCACTTCGGCCGCGGACCCATTCGGCTCGCCTGGCTCGGCATGGTGTGGCCTGCCCTGGTGCTGTCGTACTTCGGCCAAGGGGCGCTCGTGATGGCGAATCCAGCGACGGCCGAGAGCCCCTTCTTCTCCATGGTGGGTCCCGCGCTCACGATGCCGCTCGTCATCCTGTCGAGCTTCGCCACCGTCATCGCGTCGCAAGCGCTCATCTCCGGGGCGTACTCCCTCACGCGACAGGCCATCCAGCTGGGGTTCTTGCCCCGCCTCACCGTGAAGCACACGTCGAAGGACACCGAGGGTCAGATCTACATGCCGCAGGTGAATTGGTTGCTCGCCGTGGGCTGCATCGTCATCGTGGTGTCGTTCGGCTCGTCGACCCGCCTGGCGTCTGCGTACGGCCTCGCGGTGACGGGCACCATGGGCCTCACGTCCATCGTGTTCGGCGTGGTGGCGATCACGGTGATGAAGTGGAACCGCATCGCCACCCTGCTGCTGGTGGGCCTCTTCCTGTGCTTCGACATTCCGTTCTTCATCACCAATGCGCAGAAGTTCTCCGACGGTGGCTGGCTCCCAGCGCTGATCGGCGCCGTGCTCACCGGCATGATGCTGCTGTGGGCGCGCGGCCGCCGCATCATCCAGCAGCTGCTGTTCGCCGACGCGCGCGTGCTGCGTGAGGCCCTCCCCGATCTGCGCAAGGCCTGCGTCGGCACGCTCCCGGGCACCGGCGTGATCATGGCGGCGTCCGACAAGCTGGTGCCGCCCCTCATCACGCAGCTCGTCGAGCGCTTCAAGGTGCTGCACGAGCGCATCGTGGTGCTGCACATCACCACCGAGGCAGCGGCCTACGTGCACGAGGAGCACCGCGGCGAGATCCGACCTCTCGGCAATGGAGCGTTCTATGCGCAGCTGCACTTCGGCTTCATGGAGGTGCAGGACGTGCCGCTCGCGCTCGGCGGCGTGCTCAACCGCAGCGACGTGGACATCGAGGAGGAGGACGTCGTCTACTTCCTACGCCGCGAAAACATCGTTGCCGGTGACGGCGGACAGATGAGCGCCTTCACCGAGAGGATCTTTGCCTACCTGCACCGCAACGCGACGCCGGCCGACCGCTACTTTCACCTACCGCCGAACCGTGTCGCCGAGCTCGGTTGGCAGCTGGACCTTTGATCGGGCGATCGCGCTGGAAAAAACGGGGTTGCGCGCCGCAGTTCCTAGCAGGACAATGGCCGAATGTCCTCCTTCGATCACCGTTCTTCCTCGTTGACCGAGATTTCAACGCCCAGCCAGGGCGAAGTGCATCCGGCGCAGAGCGCGGGCGTCCGGGGATCGAACCAGGCCGCCGCGACTCTCATACGCGAAGATCTCGTGGGCGTGCCGGAGAACCTTCGGGCCCAGCTCGCCGATCTCAAGGCGAGCTTGTCATCGGATCGCATCCATCGAGCGGATGCGAAGATCACGGCTCGCGCCGCGGTTCACGGAAACCAGAACACCGCAGCGAAGACCCAGGAGATCCTCCAGCTGATGCTCGGGGTGCTGACCGGCTTTTCCGGCCTCGCGATTCTGCTGGGCACGGCGGTTGGAAGCGGGGGCGGCATCGCGCTCGCGGTGTTCGGCCTACTTGCCGCGTCCGGGCTCCTCGGCGACAAAGCCGAGGTGGCCAGCGCGAAGCTCGGCGCGGCCGGTCAGTACGGCGAACGTTGGGTGGAGCTCGCGCGCCACGCGCGTGGCGACGAGAAGCAGCTCGACGCGGCGGCAGAGCAGTTCCGACTGATGCAGTTCGAGATCGCCGCCGCGGTTTTGTCCTACACCGCGGGTGAGAGCAGCGGGGCGTCCGGCGTGGATCAATTCTTCCACGATGCTGGTATGCCCACGGGCAAGAAGGCGCCCTTGCACACCGACCACAAGACGCGCAAGGAATAGCGCGGTGGCCTAGCGACGACGCGGGGTCAAGGCGGGACGCGCCCGCCAGCGAGCGAGAGCCAGCGTGGCCAGCACACCTCCGACGAGGCCGAACGCATGCATCTGCCACGAAATGCCGTTCTGCGTGGGAAGGGCACCGAGGAAGATGCCGGCGCCGTAGAACGCGCCGAGTAACAGGGAGACGGTGATGCCGAGCGCGCTCTTCTTGAGCCAGCCGTTCACGAACAGGTATCCGAAGAAGCCGAAGATGATGCCGCTCGCGCCCACGTGCACCGATCCGGTGGCGCCGAAGATCCAAGCGCCGAGGCCACTCACGATGCACGACACGAGCGTGACCACCGTGAAGTCGGTGAGGCTGGTGGCTACGATGAGGCCCCCGGCGATGATCCACGGGAACGTGTTGGCGATGAGGTGGAGGAAGCCGCCATGCAGGAACGGCGCGAAGAAGATGCCGACCAGGCCGTGCACGCTGCGCGGCTCGACGCCGAAGCGCAGAAGCGCGTTCATCGTGAACAGGTTCACGAACTGCAGCACCCACATGATGGCGAGCGGGAACACCAGCAAGCGCATGATCCAGCGCACCTCGCGCTTGACCGCGTTCCACTCGTCACTCATGCCTTGGTTGTACGCGACGAGGAGCAAGGCCGCGAGCCGTATCGTTCCATCGTACCCGTTTTCAGATCGCCTTCAGCGTCAGCACCAACACGTCGCGGCTCGACGGCAGCGCCGGATCCTGCGGCTGGACCGCGGTGACGCCGTGCCACACACGCGCATCGTCGACGAGCGCGGCATCGAACGGCTCCGTGAGCGTGAACGCGCCGAGCGGAGCGCCCCGGGACGTGAAGATGGTGGTGGTGCCGCTCACGATGTTGCGGCGAGCCACCAGCGCAACGAGCACGTAGTCCACGCCATCGCGATGCGGCCCCTCGGGCGTGGGCTCGCCCGGATGCTCCGCGCTCGCCTCGATTCGCATCTGGTGCACTTCGGCACGCCAGCGCCGTGGCCCGGGCGCGAGCGCCGAGAAGGTCTGCCACGCGAAACGGAGATACGCGGTGATCGTGGGGCCCAGGCCGATGTCCGTGCCGATGGGCTCGAAGAAACGCGGGATGCCGCCTTGCAGCGTGTTGTATTCCACCGCTTGGTAGTGCGCTTGGTGCGGCTGACGTACGGTGTCGCCTGCTGGAGAGATCTCGTACACCGCATGCCGCCGTCGACGACGGCGACCGGTCTCCGCCAGGTACGTATCCGGCTCCAGCGAATCCCAGCTGTCGCGAAACGCTTCCCAGTCTGCGAGACCCGCGCCCCGATCGAGCTGGGCCCGTAGCGCGCGACCGCGGACGAAGACGAAGCCCTCACCGCGTAAGGCGCGGGCGATGGAACGTGAGGTCTCGCTCTCGATCACGGCGTCTCCAGCGTGACGCGCCCGAGGACACCATTGCGAAACTCGTGGAGGAGCACCGAGGCCGCCTTCGTGACGTCGGGGCCGCCACCGCGGGCCACGAAGTTGCGTGCGAGCGCGATCGCCGTGAGCACCGTCGTTCCGTCGGCGCCCCCGGGCACGCCCGCGAAGCGAGCCGGGATCAGCTTCGGATATTCCTTCATCAAGAAGTCGGCCAGCGGGATCGCGACGTCGGCGTCCTCGTACGCGTTGCGACCGATGCTGTGCGTCATCGCCAGCTTCAGCGCGACGCTCTGCTCGACACCGGGCCACAGCATGCCGGGGGTATCGACGAGCCACATCGTGGCGTCGATCTCGTGCCGCATGTGCATCTTGGTGATCGCGGGCTCGTCGCCCACCTTCGCCACCTTGCGCTTGAGCAGCGTGTTCATGAGCGTGGACTTCCCCACGTTGGGAATGCCGAGGATCATCATGCGCAGCGGCTTCTGCAGCGTGGCCCGACCCGGCACCAGCGCGCTGCACTCGGCGACGATGCGGGCCACGTCACCGCGGTTCTTCGCGGAGAGCGCGATCGCGCGGGTGGCGGGTTGCGCATTGTAGAAGGCGAGCCACGCCTTGGTGAGCGCGCCATCGGCGAGGTCGACCTTATTGAGGATCTTCAGCGCCGGCCGCTGGTTCTCTCGCCGCAGCGTCTCCACCAGAGGATTGCAGCTGGCGTGCGGAACGCGCGCATCCAGCACCTCGATGACGACGTCGGTCTGCCGCATGGCGACGAGCGCGTCCTTGCGCGCGGTGACCATGTGTCCGGGAAACCAGTTGATCGGCATCGGGGAGCGAAGCCTTGCCTCCTTTCTCCGGGAGTGCAAGAACGCCGGTGTGACCGACTCCCCTGCTCGCGATCCATTGGTCGACGTCCTCGCCGCGCTCCCTGCACGGGTGTATTACCTGACGGCATCCGGCAAAGATCTGTGGTGCCGTCGCCCCTACACGTTCGTGTTCTCGACGAGCGCAGCCGCCGAGCGCTTCGCGCGGCAGATGGGGAGCGAGATCGATCTGGTCCCCATCGCGGTCGCTGCCACCGAGCTCATCTCTCGAGACGGCGTCGACGCGCTCCGGCGCCAGGCCGTCACCCGGGTCTTCGTCGACCCACAGATCGATCCCGCGAGCGGTGACGTACACGGCACGATCCTGCGCCTCGAGGCCGGGCCCGACACGCCGACGGCCTAGCACTACTGCGTCAGGTTCTCCCGTCGCCGTCGCTGCTGCGGGCCTCGTCCGCTTCCTCGCTCCTCCGTCAGTTGCCACCAGCAGCTTCCGTCG
>JAYUBF010000182.1:0-5489 GCA_043741435.1 Myxococcales bacterium | reverse complement strand
ATCAAGCGCTTGGCTAGCTCGACGGTATTCGTGTGTCCGGAGCGAGCTTTGAGGGCGACAGTACTTATGCTCGACACTTGCGAGATGGACTACTAGGTGCATTGACAGCATGGTGTTGCGGGATGGATACTTGATGTTTCTGTCGTGTGGGTTGGAGAGACCGTGATGAGCTCAGTAAAATCGAAGCGTTGGGTTGCGATAGCCGGTGGCGTTCTGCTGCTCGGCGGCGGCATGTCGCTCGCCGGCGGCCGTAACACCGCGCTCGCGCCGAGTCAGGCGCCCATCGAGGCCTTCGACCCGGCCAAGATATCGCCTGAAGAGACGATGACGCGCTCGAAGCAGATGCAAGCGCAGATGACCTCTACCGAGGCTCGCGTGGCGACGCTCCAACAACGCGCGGCACAGAAGAAGGACATGGTGCAGGTCAACTGCACCAGCGACAAGCTGGTCCAGGTTCGTGGCTACCTGGTCGTGGGAACGCAGGCTGCGCAAGCCCTCGAGGCCGCGATCGCGCGCCATGATGACGGCGCGCGCGTGCACAACCTCGAGCGCCAGAACATCGTTCACCAGAAGGTGCTCGTCCTCGGCACCGAAGCCGAGGGCTGCGCAGGTGAGGATGTGAGCTACGTGGGTGCGACCAAGGTCGATGTCGATATCGACCCGAGCATCCCGCAAGAAGATCCCACGGTGCCCGGTGTGGTCACGGTGGTGCCGCTCGCGCCGCGTCCTCCGGAAGCCTCGCCTTTCTCGTAACCGATCCGCTTTCTTTCGGTTGCGCTGCCGTCGCAAAACACCGTCAATTCTCGACGGTGAATCGCTCTCTAGCGTAGTTGACTCGCGCGAGAGAAAACCCTAACCTCCTTCCCCTGTCACGGGCCCCCTCGGCCGTCTTTGATTCCCTTATGCGCAGACTCCTTCCGACAGTTGCATCCGTTGCAGTGCTTGGCTTGTGCGCATTTGCGCCCATCGCCGCACACGCGCAATCGATCGCAGCGGGTAGCCCTGGCGCTGCACGCGTCGAGGGTCCGGGCATCGCGCTCGGGGATCGCGTGGTGCTGCACCTCGGCATCGGTGCCGAGCTGCGCTACGACTCGAACGTCTACTATGAGTCGGCCAATACGCCTGGTGGCACGACACAAGCGCTGGCGCTCAGGCTGACGCCGAACTTCTCCCTCGCGACGCGCAGCGGAGTTCGCACTGCTGGTCCCGATGGCGTGGCTGCGCCGCACAAGGTCGACTTCCGCATCGGTGGCGGTCTCGACTATCGCGAGTTTCTCGTCTCCAACACCGGCATCCGTCCGCCGCGCCAGTTCAACATCCTGGCGAACGCATCGCTCACGATCTTGCCGACGGGACCTTTCACTCTCGAGCTCTTCGACAACTTCGTTCGCTCCAACCAACCCGCGTACGAGACGATCAACTACAACTACGACCGCGACGTGAACGAGCTCGGCCTGCGCATGCGCATCAAGCCGGGTGGTGGTCGCCTCGAGCTGCAGCTCGGGTACGTGTTCGGCATCGATCTGTGGGAGAGGTCGCCGCAGGACCAGTACGACAACTTCTACCACCGCTCCACGATCCGCCTGCTTTGGAAGTTCCTCCCGAAGACCTCGGTGTATGTGCAGGGCGAGAACTACGTCTATCAGTACCGACATCCCTCGCCGGTCCAGACGCTGCCTGGCGGCGGCACGCAGCAAGTTCGTCCCGATGGTTATCCGTTGCGAGTGATCGCCGGCTTGAATGGCCTGCTCACCGCGAAGCTCAACTTCGACCTCTACGCCGGCTACGCGAACGGCTTCTATCAATCTGGTCCGAGCCCGAACACGGGCATCGCCGGCGTCAGCCTCAACTGGCGTCCGTACGCGCTCGCCTCGGGCACGCTCGCGTATCGTCACGACTTCATCAACTCGCTGCTCGGTGTCTACGCCGACGTCGACAACGTGTCGGTGTCCTGGACGCAGCAGATCTGGCGTTTCTCGGGTTTCCTTCGCCTCGCGTATCAGAACACGCGCTACCAGGGCATCACGCCGATCGCAGGCAATGCACCGGCGTCGGATCACCGCACCGACAACGGTTTCACGTTGAACGCACGCGTGGACTACTTCGCGTACAAGAACTGGCTCGCGCTCAGCCTCGGGTATGACTTCAACCTGGTGCGCTCCGACAGCCAGCTCGGTGTGATGGGCGTGGCAGGCCTCACGCCCGTCGACTTCGACAAGCACGAGGTCTATTTGAACGTCTCGGTCCTCTTCTAAGCGGCCACACGGGTAGGCGAAGGTACCGGTGATGCGGAAGACGCTCCTGCTCGCGCTGCTCTCGGCCGTCAGTCTAGTGCCTGCGTGTGGGCACTCGGTACCGCCAGCGATGGAGGCACCTCCCCAGGTGGTCGATACCGCGCTCGGCATCGGCGACGTGTTCGAGGTCCGCGTGTTCGGTGAAACGGATCTCTCTGGCTCGTATCGCGTCGGTGGCGGCGGCACCATCACCTTTCCGCTCGCGGGCGTGATCAAGGTCGAGGGCCTCGAGCCGCAGCAAGCCGCCAAGGCGATCGCCGAGCGTCTCGCCGATGGCATCCTGCGCAATCCCCAGGTGTCCGTACTGGTGAAGGAGCAGACGTCGAAGAAGCTCGTGGTGATGGGACAGGTGTCGAAGCCCGGCACGTACTCCTACACCCCGTCGATGACCATCCTCGAGGCGGTCACGCTCGCCGGTGGCTTCACCCCGATCTCGGCGAAGAACGACACGACGATCACGCGCATGGAGAAGGGCACCAAGGTCACCACCAAGATCCCCGTCGCCGACATCAGCGAAGGCAAGGCGCGCAACGTGTACGTGCGACCCGGCGACATCATCTCGGTGCCGGAGCGACTCTTCTAAACAGCAACGCATTGTTCGGAGATCAGGCGACTTCGCCGCGACGCAGCCTTGGGCTGCTCAGTTTTGACTCGCGCTCCGCGCGACTCTGGTTAGCGCATATCGGGCCTTGCGTTCGTTTGCGAACACGAACAACCGTGACAAACCGGTTCTCTTCGCTTCTCGCTTCTCCTAAGATGGCGCCCTTGTTGGACTGCGCGCCAAATGCTCGCTGAGCGGTTCTCGTCGCTGGAGTGGCCGCTCTACGCGCTGTGCTTCGCTGCGCCGCTGGCGATCGGCAGCGTGCACACGGAGACGCAGCTCGCGCTTTGCACGACGGCGTTGCTGCTGTTCCTGGTTGCGGGGCTCGCCGTGCTGTCGCGGCGTGGCTTGCGCGTGGTGCCGCTCGCGTGGGTGATGCTCGCGGCGCTCGGGTGGACCGCGCTTCAGATGTTGCCGTTGCCGTCGATACTGGTGGGCTTGGTGTCGCCGGCCGCGCGCGCCGTTCGCGACGAGCTGGCGCCCGGTCGCATGTGGATGCCGCTCACGCTCGATCGGGCCGCGACGTCGCTCGAGCTCGTGAAGCAGGTTGCCTACGCGTGCGTGTTCCTCGTCGGCACCGAGGTGTTGCGTCGCAACGGCGCCAGCAAGCGCACCGCGATGGTGCTGGGTGGCTTCGGCGCCCTCATGGCCGCGCTCATCGCTGCGCACCGCTGGCTCGGTGCCGACAAGATCTACGGCTTCTACGTGCTGCACTCCATTCCGGGGTCGGGCTTCTTCGCGCCCTTCGTGAACGGCAACCACGCTGCGGCGCTGCTGTCGTTGTGTGCGCTCGGTGGCCTCGGAGCAGCGACGGCGACGCAGAAGCCGGTGCTCCGCGCGTTGTTCGGTGGCTGCGCCGCGGCCACCACGCTCGCGCTGTTCGCGACCACGTCACGCGGTGGCGCCATCGGGCTCGCGGTCGGCGTGCTGGTGCTGGTGACGCTGCTCGCGCGGATGAGCTACGGCACGGTGCGCGCGCTGCTGCTCTCCGCGGGCGTCACGTTGATCTTGTGCGCCGGCGCGTACGTGCTCGCCGACGGCCTGCGCGCGCGCTTCACGCTCGACCTTCCGGGCAACTCGCTGGGTGAGAACCAGAAGACCCGAGGCTGGCAGGCCGCGCTGCACCTGTCGTCTCGTTACTTCGTCACGGGCGTGGGCCGTGGTGCCTTCGAGGCCCCGGCGTCCGAGGTCCGCACCGAGGACGAGCAGGTCCGCCTGGTGTATCCCGAGAACGTGGTGCTGCAGTGCGTCTCGGAGTGGGGCGTGCCGGTGGCGTTGGCGTTGCTCTTCGCTGCGGTGCTGTGCTTCGGGCGTGCGTTGCACAGCCTGCAATTCGATCCATCCCTCGCGTCGCTGGCGGCGGGCATCATCGCGGTGCTCGTGCACGAGCTGTTCGATTTTTCGCTCGAGTTCCCCGGCGTCGCGCTACCCCTCTGTCTCGCGCTCGCTGCAGTGATGGGCTCGGCCGAGCACGACCGGACCCGCAAGCGGCCCCGTCAACGCCTGCGGAGCGCCGCCTTCATCGTGACGGGCGCGATCGGCTTTTCCATCGTGCTCCTCGGCCTCGCGGCGCGCCCGCACACCTTGAGTGAAGATCTCGAGGCGCTGCGCCAGCAAGTGGAGGCGCGCGATCCGGGTGCGGCGCGAGCGCTCGAGCGCGCGATCGTGGACCACCCTGCCTCGGCGGAGCTCGAGATGCTCGCCGGCGCCAATGCCCTGCAGCAACGTGACCCCACGGCGCTCCGTCACCTCAACCGCGCGATGCGGTTGCAGCCGTCGGCGGGGAGGCCCCACCAGCTCGCCGCGCTCGAGCTGCGGCGCGTGGGCCACGTGCGCCAGGCCGCGCTCGAGCTGCGGCTCGCCGCCGAGCGAGGTTACTTGGTCGATGCATCGAGGCTCGTGCCGCTCGTCGGTGCTGCCGCCGTCGATGCGGTGCCGCGCACGGTGGACGCGTACCTCGGGGTCGCGAGCTATCTCCTCGCGGCCAAGCTGGTCGACGCGGCCGAGCTCGCCTTTGCACGGGCGGCCGAGCTCGACCCGGGACCGCGACCTCGCGCAGCCCGGCTCGCTGCGTTGCCGCCCGCCCGTCGCGCCGCGGCTGCGGAGGCCGTCGTGGCCGCGGCGACCACCGGGGAAGAGCTCGCGTTGGCCGTGCGCGCCTTCCGCGAGACGAATGCGCTCGAGCGTGCCGACGCGATCGCGCGAGCAGGCCTGGCGCGCTACTTGGATTCCCCCTCTTTACTCATCGAAGCCTCGCGGGTGGCCGAGGCCAGCGGCGACCTCGAGCGAGCGCGTGCCATCTTGGCCCAGACGTCGCGCCTCGATCACGCGGGCAAGCTCCTCGTCGAGGAGCGCGTCCTCGAGATGGCGCGCCAGAGCCACGATCCCGACGCGACCAGCGCCGCCGAAGCTCGCCTCAAGCTGCTTCGACTCACGCACTAAACAGCAACGCATTGTTCGGAGATCAAAGGTTGCGTTGCTGTTTAGTCTATTTCATCGGGCGTGCCGCCCGCCCTGCCGGCCGAGCCGTCAGGGTCCCACCCTGCTCACGCGGCGACTTCGCCGCGACGCAGCCTTTGGCTGCTCAGTTTTGA
>JAYUBF010000181.1:0-5524 GCA_043741435.1 Myxococcales bacterium | reverse complement strand
ACGGCGGCCGTAACTATAACGGTCCTAAGGTAGCGAAATTCCTTGTCGGGTAAGTTCCGACCTGCACGAATGGCATAACGACTTCCCCACTGTCTCGGAGAGGCCCTCAGTGAAGTAGCACTAGGGGTGAAGATACCCTTTACGCGCGGCAGGACGGAAAGACCCCGTGCACCTTTACTGCAACTTGACACTGATTTTCGGATTTGTTTGCGTAGGATAGGTGGGAGACTTTGATCCTGGGGTTCTGGCCTCAGGGGAGTCAACGGTGAAATACCACCCTGATAAATCTGGAAATCTAACCTTATCCCGTCAGCCGGGATGGGGACAATGTCTGGTGGGCAGTTTGACTGGGGCGGTCGCCTCCCAAAGTGTAACGGAGGCGCGCGAAGGTTCCCTCAGCCTGATTGGAAACCAGGCGCAGAGTGTAATGGCACAAGGGAGCTTGACTGCGACACCGACGAGTGGAGCAGGTGCGAAAGCAGGTCATAGTGATCCGGTGGTTCTGAATGGAAAGGCCATCGCTCAACGGATAAAAGGTACGCCGGGGATAACAGGCTTATCACGCCCAAGAGTTCACATCGACGGCGTGGTTTGGCACCTCGATGTCGGCTCATCGCATCCTGGGGCTGAAGTCGGTCCCAAGGGTTTGGCTGTTCGCCAATTAAAGCGGTACGCGAGCTGGGTTCAAAACGTCGTGAGACAGTTTGGTCCCTATCCGCCGTGCGCGCAGGAAACTTGAAAGCATCTGTCCTTAGTACGAGAGGACCGGGATGGACAGACCGCTGGTGTTCGGGTTGTCTCGCCAGAGGCATTGCCCGGTAGCTATGTCTGGAATGGATAACCGCTGAAAGCATCTAAGCGGGAAGCCAAGCTTGAGATAATGTTTCCCAGTCCGCAAGGACTCTGAAGACCCCATGTAGACCACGTGGTGATAGGCTGGGTGTGGAAGCACAGCAATGTGTGGAGCTGACCAGTACTAATCGGTCGTGCGGCTTGACCATCATATTTTTTCCTTTTGATAACCGTATTTACGGTTTACAGGATGTAGGCCAGGGTTGGGCGCAAGAGCCTGACATTGGTGTACGTCACCAGCAGTATTGACGCTTCGTAGTCAATTCGAGTCAGCGTTCTGACGCGTTCATCGGTTTCCGGCGGTAATACCGGAGAGGCCACACCCGATCCCATCTCGAACTCGGAAGTTAAGCTCTCCAGGGCCGATGGTACTGCATGATCGTTCATGTGGGAGAGTAGGACGCCGCCGGAGTTTTTTATAAGAAAGCCCCAGGTCTTTACAGATCTGGGGCTTTCGCTTGTCTGCGGCCCGCCGTTGTCGGGAGTTCGGCGTGCCCGGACAAGACGCGGTTGCTTAGCGTCGGACGAGGCAAACCGACTCTTCGAGAAGCGATTCGTGCAGCTCCGTACGACCGTGAAGTATCCGGCGCAAGCCACACCGTTAAGACCATACGTAAGCCGTGTGCGGGAAACCGGCACGCACGGTTTGAAAGGGGGTCCTGCCCTTTCGTCGATGAAACCTCATCAATGACAGGGCAGGATCTACCAATGAATCTCGTCGAGGAGCTGCGTTGGCGCGGGCTCGTTCATCAACTGACCGACCCTTCGCTGAGCGACAAGCTCGCGGCTTCGTCGCACAAGATCTACTGCGGCTTCGATCCCACCGCGGAGAGCCTGCACGTCGGTAGCCTCATCCCCATCCTCGCGCTGATGCGAGCGCAACGCGCCGGCCACAAGCCCATCGCTGTCGTCGGTGGCGCAACCGGGATGATCGGAGATCCGAGCGGCAAGTCGGCCGAGCGCAATCTCCTCGACGAGGAACAGCTCGAGAAGAACGTTGCCGGGATTCGTCGTCAGCTCGAGCGCTTCATCGATTTTGCTCCCGGCGGCGCGATCCTCGTCAACAACTACGATTGGCTGAAGGGTTACTCTTTCCTCGAGTTCCTGCGCACCGTGGGCAAACATTTTTCCGTCAACATGATGCTGGGTAAGGACTCCGTCGCCAGCCGCATCGAGAAGGAACAGGGAATCTCGTTCACCGAGTTCTCGTACATGCTGCTTCAGTCTTACGACTTCCTGCACTTGTACAAGGCATATGGTTGCACGGTGCAGATCGGCGGCAGCGATCAGTGGGGCAACATCACGGCGGGCATCGATCTGGTGCGGCGCATGGCTTCCGGGGAAGCTTTCGGCATCACGATGCCGCTCGTGACCACGTCGAGTGGCGCGAAGTTCGGCAAGACCGAGAAGGGCGCGGTGTGGCTCGATGCCGATCGCTCGAGCCCGTACGAGCTCTACCAGTTCTTCCTGAACACCGACGATCGCGACGTCGGCCGATTCTTGCGCTTCTATACGTTCCTCGACGAAAAAACGATCGCCGCGCTCGACGAGACCATGACGACCGCGCCCGAAAAGCGCGAAGCACAACGCGTGCTCGCGCAGGAAGCGACGAAGCTCATTCACGGCGAAGCGCACGCGAGCAAGGCGGCGGAGAGCGCGCGCGCGCTGTTTTCGCGAAAGCCCGGTGAGATGGTGATCCCACTCGATGCGCCGTCGACCGCGATCTCCTTGGCCGAGCTCGGCGCGGGCTTGCCACTGCCGGTGCTGCTGGTGAGGTCGGGCTTGTGCGCTTCGAACGGCGCGGCGCGCCGCGACATCGAAGGCGGTGGTATCTACTTCAATGATCAACGCGTGGCGGAAACCACCAAGATTGTGGCGCCGAGCGATTTCGTTGACGGCAAAGTGCTGCTGCGCAAGGGCAAGCGCAGCTATCACGTGCTGACGCTCGGCTCCTGAAGCCCAAGGGACCTGCAGCGTTTAGAGCGCGAACTCGATGCATCCCGGCTCAGGGAACGAACGGCTTGTTCCAACCACCGGCGAAGACCGTCTCGCCCATCGGCTTGCGCGTGCGCACTTCTTTTTCGCGGGCCTGGTTTTTCTCATCGAGCGTCGAGACTTCGCCCGGGTAGCCGATGGCGATCATCGTCATCGGCATGAACTCGTCCGGAACGGAGAAGCGCTTGCGCACCTCTTCGGCGGAGAATCCCGCCATCGGGTGCGCGACGAGGCCCAGCGCCACGGCTTGCACCAACAAGTTCTCCGTGGCGAGGCCCAGGTCGTGGCGCGCCCACTTGCTGGGCTCGCCCTTGTCGTTCGTTTCCTTCGTGGTGCCGATGACGAGGAGCGGAGCGCGCTTCGCCCAGCCGTTCGAGGCGACGAGGCACGCCTCGGCATCGGCGCGCGCGGGGTCCTCGCGCACGAACGCCATGAAACGCCACGGTTGGCTGTTGCCCGCCGAAGGTGCCCAGCGCATCGCCTCGAAGATCGACGCGATGGTCGCGCGCGGGAGCTCCCGTTCGTCGAGGGCGCGTCCGCTCCAGCGACGGCGCAGGATGTCCAGGATGGGGTGGTCGTTCGCTGCAACCTTGTGGGCGGGCGTGGCGTCGGTCATCGTGGCTGGAGTGTGCGATCTGAGGCCGCGACTTGCTAGCCCCGCGTGCGTTCTCGTACTGCTGCTCGTCGCAACTCATCATTGCCACGGAGCTGCGCGAAGCGCGCAGGCGAGAGCAACCTCGTCGCGCGACAGGTGCCGCTCGAAAAGAGTGGGCTTTCCGATCGTCGTGAAGAGGCAGCCGTGGATGCCGTCGCGGCCGCGTTGCACTGGCACGAGGTCGACCGCTTACAGCCAGCGACCACGCTGTTCGCCCGCGCCTATGCGATGGGCATACAATGACGGCGATGCGCACCGCCCTCTACGCAGCTGCTGTCCTCGTCACCGGGTGCACCCTCGGGGCCGGGTGCACCGTCGGTGATCGATACCTCGTCGCGGGCGATCACTTCACCGCGGTGCAGATCATGACGCCCACCGAGCGCGAGCGGCACGCCGTCGTCGCGCATCGCGCGAAGAACGGACAAGAGGCCTACGTGCGCGCCAACAGCTTCTCGCTCGGGGAAGCCGTGCCGCGCAGCGACGGGCGGGTCGCGGTCCCCACGCGTCTTCCGAGCCGTCGAATCAAGGTCGGCAACGCCCTGGTGTGGGTCGGCACGCCACTGTCCATCGCCGGGCTACTGATGGTGATCCTCGGTCACGATGCGGTGCGCTGGAGCGGCATCGCGCTCGCAGCCGTGGCTGAGCCCGTGATGATCGCGGGCACCGTGCTATGGGTCCAAGGGTCCAACGCGCACCCGCAGGAGGTGGCGCGCGGTATTTCCGAGCTCACGTATCTGCCCGAGCTCGGACAACCCGCGTCACCGACGCGATAGGCGCTGCTCTGCGAGCCACGTGAACAACGCGGCATCGGCGTAGGCGTTGTTCCACGATTGATGACCCACGTTCGGATACTCGGTGTGCTTCGCTTCATTGCCGTTTGCGTGTAGCGCAGCGACGAGCGAGCGCGTCTCGGCGGGTGGCACGAGCCAGTCCTTCGCGCCATGGAAGGCCCACACGGGCATCTTGCCGAGCGCCTTCGCCACGTCGGTGTATGGATCAGACGAGCGGCCGAAACGGCTGTCGGCAGGAATGGGAACGCCGCGTGGTGGCTTTACACCGCCGCAGATGGGGATGATCGCCGCGAACAGCTCGGGGTGCTCGGCGCCGAGAAGCCACGTGCCGTAGCCTCCCATCGAGTTGCCGGTGAGGTACACGCGGTCGGGATCGCCACCGACCTTGGGCATCGCGTCGGCGAGCAAGCGAACGAGGCGCTGTTGCTGCGCAGGCTCGGGCCAGAAGTGACCCTTCGGGCATTGCGGAAACAAGACCACGAACGGAAATGCGCCGTGAGATTCCTCGACGAAAGGACCGAGGCCTACCTGCGTAGGGCGCGCGGGATCGTCGCCACGCTCGTCGGCGCCGTGGAGAAACAAGATGACCGGGAGGTGCTCGCCGCGACGCGCGCGCTCCGCTGCGTCCTTCGGGATGTAGGCGAAGTAGCGACCTTCGGGCCCGTCGATGAACGTAAAGCCTGAAGTGTTGATCGGGTCGAAGCGCGTGTGGGCGCACGAAGCCCAAAAAGGAAACAGGCACGCAAAAGCGAGCAAGGCCAGGAGGCCGATGGATTTCATCGCGCGGAGTAGTAGCATTCTCCGCCATGGCTATCGTGCTTTACGACAAGGGACAGAACAAAAAACTCTTCGAGATCACGCTCGCGCAGCGCGACCAGCTCGTGGACGCGCTCGAGGAGGAGTCGACGAAGGATCGCGACTACTACATCGATGCGGCGGTCATCGACTTCCTTGATGGCAAGGTCGACGAGGCGTTGCTCGCGAAGCTACGCCCGCTCGTCGCTGGCGGCGGGCCCGTTGCGGATGCTGGCGTGGAGGTCGACAACGACATCGACGACGTCCCCGAGGTCGCGGCCGGCCAAGAGATCGGCGAGGGCGGCATCGACATCGAGTGGCGCGAAGAGTGAAGAGCTGTCGATCAATCGACTCGCCGAACATCACCCAGATCGAAATTACTGATGAATTTGCTCCGCCGACGCACTTTGAAGCCGATTGATCGACAGCTCTTGAG
>JAYUBF010000180.1:0-5536 GCA_043741435.1 Myxococcales bacterium | reverse complement strand
CGGCGGAGCCGTCAGGGTCCCACCCTGCTCACGCGGCGACTTCGCCGCGACGCAGCCTTTGGCTGCTCAGTTTTGACTCGCGCTCCGCGCGACTCTGGTTAGGCAATGCGGTCGCGCAACGTACCGGCGCTGATCTGATGATCTTTGCGGTCGTGAGCGATGCGCACGTGCGCGGGGTCCGTGGTGGTGATGAACACCTGGCCGCCGCGTTCGGCGAGGAACTCGAAGAGCTGGGCGTTGCGCGTGGCGTCGAGCTCGGAGGAGACATCGTCGAGCAAGAGGATCGGTGCATCGTCGTGACACGCGGTCAGGTGCTCGATCTCCGCGATCTTGAGCGCGAGCACGATGGCGCGCAGCTGTCCTTGCGACGCGTACTTCTGCGCATCTTTTCCGTCGAGGAACAGCTGCAGATCGTCGGTGTGTGGACCCGCCGAGGTGGTGCCCCGCGCCTGATCGCGCCGCCGGTCCGCGACGAGCTTTTGCCGCAAGGTCTGCTCGATGGCGCGCGGCCCGTCGAGCACTGCGCCTTCGTCCGCCAGCGACGGCCGATAGATCATCTCCAGCTTTTTGCCGGTGCGCGTGAGCCGCGCGAACACCTCGGCCGCGCGAGGCCCGAGCTGCCCTACCAATCCACGCCGCCGCTCCACGATGGGGACCGCCGCCCGACCGAGCTGCTCGTCGTAGACCTCGAGCATCGCCGGTTGCAGCGGCCCTGGGCCACGTAACAACGCATTGCGTGAGCGCAGCACCCGCTCGTACGTCTGCGCTTCCTCGAGGTACGCCGGACGCTCGTTGAAGATCGCGCGATCGACGAAGCGCCGTCGTCCCGAGGGCGATCCTCTCGGGAGGCGCAGGTCGTCCGGCTGGAACAGCACTACGTTCATGCCGCCGAAGTAGTCGCGCGGCCGCGTACCCTTGCCATCGACGCGCGCGGTCTTTTGTCCCGGCGTGACCTTCACCTCGTACAGACGTGACGCTCCATCGCGCTCCACGCGCGCTCGCACCTGTGCCTCGGTGACGCCGAAGCCCACCAGCTCCTCGCTCTTGCCCGCGCGGAAAGAACGCAGGGCGGCGACAAGATAGATCGCTTCGAGCAGGTTCGTCTTTCCCTGCCCGTTGTCACCGGAGATGACATTGAACCGCCGGTGCGCCTCGAGCAGGACGGCCTCGAGGTTGCGAAAGTGAATCGTCTGCAGCGTCGCGATACGCACGAGCCGACGCTAGTCGTGAATCAAATGCGCATCGGCATGACGACGCCGAGGTAGTGCTTACCTTCGCCCTTCAGGTCCGCGGGTCGCACGAGGCCGGGGTCGAGCTCGGCGGCCAGCTCGACGCGCACTTCATCGCCACCCATTTCGGTGAGCAGCTCGATGAAGTACTTCGCGTTGAAACCAACGGTGATCGGATCGCCAGCGTACGTGACCTCGAGCTCTTCTTGCGCCTGGCCGAGATCGGGGTTGTCGCTGGTGACCACCAGAGCCCCGCTCTTGAGCGCGAGGCGAACACCCCAGGTCTTGTCCGAGGACATGATGGAAATGCGACGCAGGGCCTCGAGAAGGCCATTGCGTGGGGCGATGGCGACCTTGGTGTTGTCCTTCGGGATCACCTTTTCGTACGGCGGGAACTGCGCATCGATGAGCTTGATAGAGAGAGTGGTACCTCCCACGCTGGCGAAGAGGTGGCCGTTTTGCACGCCGAGCTGGACCGTGGTCTTCGCGTTCTCGAGCGCGCGCCGGAGCTCGGCGAGGCCCTTCCGCGGAATGACGATCGGTCCCGCGAGCTTCGGCACGCCGGGGAGCGGGCGCTCGATCTTCGACAAGCGATGACCGTCGGTGGAGACCATGCGCGCGATGGCCTTGTCGCCGGAGCCTTCGGTCTCGAATAGCACGCCGTTCAAGTGGTATCGCGTCTCGTCGGTGGAAATAGAGAAGAACGTCTTCGCGATCATGTCGCGCAGCGTCGCGGCGTCGACCTCGCCCATCGTGACTTCACGGTGGTTCGGCAGCTTGGGAAAGTCACGATCGGCCATGCCTACTACCTTGTAGTCGACCCGTCCCGCGCGGATCTCGGCGTAGTTGTTGTCGGCTTTCTTGATCGACAGCTCGTCGCCAGGCAGCGACTTCACGATGTCGTGCAAGTGCTTCGCACCGACGGTGAGTCCACCCTCTGCAACGACCTTGCAGGTCAGCTCGGCGGTGACGGTGACGTTGAGATCGGTGGCAGCGACGAGGAGCTTGTCTTTCCCATCGGTGCGCAGGAGCACGTTGGCCAAGATCGGCATGGTGCTCTTTCGATCAGAGATGCCCTGAGCGAGATACAGACCAGAGAGCAACGTGGCTTTGTCGATCTTGAGTTCCATCTCTACGCTTCCTCTTGAGAGCGAATGTGTACACCGAGCATCTGGGATCTGTAGATCTAATAAGAGATCAGATCCGTATTCGTACTATGTCCTGTGGAAAAGTGGATAACACCTCCACAGCGTCCTAACCGCTGCGGATTTGCACTGAGCATATGGATGCGTGCTTTTCGCCTGTTTCGCGATCTATCCACCGTCGCCTCTCGATCTCCCGTTGTCCCCAAAGTGCCCACAGGACCTGCGCACATCTTCCGCACAGGCGCTCGGGCTGTCGATCAATCAATCGACACGTGTTCAGCGCGACAGGTTGCGCAAGACGACGGCCCCGTTGCCCGGGTTGACCGCGTTGGTGAGGAGGATCTCTGGCAGCTGGTCACCGTCTAGATCGCGGACCAGCAGCTCGCCGTTTCCCGCAGGGAAGTTGAAGCTGTGCGCCGGCGTGTAGCTGCCGTTGCCGGCACCGCGCCAGATTTCGAAGCCGGTGGCGGTGCGCCCCAGTTGATCAAGGTGTCCGTCCCGATCGAAGTCGGCGACCCGGACGCTCGTCCATGCGGCGAGGAGGGTACGTGTGGATCGTTGCGCGTCCGAATATCCCGGGCCGCCTTTGAACTGATAAATGGAGTTGCCGACGGCGACGAGATCGACAATCTGGTCCTCATCGAAGTCGCCGACCGCGATCTCCGTGAAACCAGTCGGACCGGTGACCTGCGTCGGGGCCCCGAAGCCGCCGAGGCCGTCGTTCAAGAAGGTCGAGATCTTGGCGTCGACACCGCCGACGATGATATCGACGTGTCCGTCCTTGTTCACGTCGACGAGCAAGAGCCGGGCCGGTCCGAAGACGCTGGCGTTGCTTGCAGCGGCGAAGCTGCCGTCGCCGAGTCCGTGGGACATCATGAGGAGGCTCCCTTGCTTGTCGATGAGCACGAGGTCGAGCTTGCCGTCTCCGTCGAGATCGGCGAGCGCAGCAGCGAAGAGCTCGATCGCTCCGCTGATGGCCGGGGCCACCGGCCCCTGGGTGAGGAGCCCGCCGCCGGTGCTGCGCACCACGTCGTAGCAGCGCTGGTGCAAGCGGAGGATGTCGGGGTGTCCGTCGTTGTCGACGTCCCCTACCGCGATGGCAGAGAGGTTGCCGCAGCCGCTCACCGGTGAGGCGAAGGGGGGGCTCGTCGTCAGCTTGCCCGCGCCATTGTTGGTCACTACGTAGGCCTCGGACGTGTACCAGTCGAGGGCCACGACATCTGCGTCGCCGTCCTTGTCGAAATCGCTCGCCAGCATGGGTCCGATGTTGTCGGTTCGCGAAAATGCGAACGCCTCGGCACCGGAGAGCTTCGCGGAGGCGCCTCCGCGTACCACCGAAAACCCGTCGCCATCGACGAGGACCAGATCCTCGAAGCCATCCTTGTCGAAGTTCGCAGCGTGAATATGGCCGGTGTTGCCGCCGGCCCAGTAGCTCCCGCCGGAGCTGGTTTCGAATTGTAATGGCCCGAGGCACTTGTAGGTCGTCACGTAGATCCCGGCCGAAAGCACCAGATCGGCGAGGCCGTCGTGGTCGATATCCACGAGGGCCATGTCGAGCGCTCCACCGTTGCGCGGGTACAAGGGGAACGGATTGCCCCAAGCGAGGACGCCGTTCGTGTTGGTCAGGAGGTTGAAGCCGTAGCCCCCGCCGGTGCCGCCGCTGAGGATTGCCTCGGGCTTGCCGTCATTGTTCGCGTCCTGAAAGAGGATCGAAGACGGATACCAGGGAAGGGTGGCGAAGCTCGCGGCTGCAAACGTGCGAGCGCTTGCGGCGTGGGTGTTTCGGATGCTCACGTGCCTGGCGGCGTCGTGCTCGAGCACGAAAACGTCGGGGTAGGCGTCGCCGTCGAGATCCACGACGGAGGTGCTCGCGGGGTAGTTTGTCAGCGCCACGACCAACGAGGAGCTGAACGCCGTGGCCGCCACCGCGCTCCCCCACAAGACGCGGATCCCCCCAAACGAGCCGTCGGTCACGAGATCAAGGATGCCGTCCTTGTCGAAGTCGGCGGTGCGCACGGCGGGCGCGCCGCCGAGGGAGCGCGTGGCAAGATCGCTGAAATGCCCGGTGCCGTCGTTCTTGAGCAGGTGCGCGCCGTCGCCGTTGACGACGACCAGATCGATCTTGGCGTCCGCGTCGAAGTCGAGCGCCACTAGGCTGCCGGCGGAGAATACAGTCGTGATTGAGCTGGGGCTACTGGGGAACGAGCCGTCGACCTTGCCGAAGAAAACCTGCACCGAGCTGGCGCTGGTGCAGGTGACGGCGATGTCCACGCGACCGTCGCTGTCGAAATCGGCGAGCGCGGTCTCGCTCGCACCCGCACAACCGGTGTAGCGATCCGCGTGCTGAAAGGCCAGGGTCGAGACCGGCCCGAAGCCGCCGTCGCCGTCGCCGCCGTCGAGCGTGGCGCCATCGCCATCGGCGCCGCCGCCGAGGTCGCGAAGGCCGAGATCAGCATCGCGCCTCGGGTCGGTCAGCAGGACTTCGACCTCGGTGGTCCTGCCGGCAGACAAGGCGAGGAGTCCGGTGCTCCCCGTCGCGAGCGTTGCGGTGGCGTCGCGCGCGCGGACGCTAAGCTCGATCGAGCGCGTCGCGTTGTCGGGCCGGTACACGAAGCGCTCCACCACCGCCGCGCCTTGCGGGAGCGTCTCGGTGTAGTCCGCGTGCTCGTCTCCCGAGCTCGTCACCAAAAACGCGATCGTGGATGCCCGCGCTGAAGCAGGGATCGCGTCATCGAAGCGCACGGTGACCGCGATCGCGAAGCCGAGGTCGAGCGGCGCGCTGCACGCGCCGAGGCAGATCGTCGCCGCGAGCAAGAACCCGGTGTGCGAGAGAGCAGCGACCCTCGAGCGCCCTCCCCCTGCTTGCGTCAGCAAGTGCGCTCCGGAGCGGTCGTCAACGCGTCGACGCTTGAATGCATCACGGGAGACCTGCGACCGCTCAAACGCCATACGCTCGAGTAAGCCAGCCGGCCCCAGCGATTGCAATGTAATCGGGAGCGCGGCCCGCCCCCGATGTACGCCGATCTCGGACTCACGCTGACATGTGCGGCCCCGGCCGAGCTCGCTCGCCATTGATCTCAGCGGCCGCAGAGGCTTGAATTCGCGAGGAATTGGGATCTTTATTGCAGGATGGGAAATCAAACAGCACTCGACTGGTCAGCG
>JAYUBF010000179.1:0-1612 GCA_043741435.1 Myxococcales bacterium | reverse complement strand
ATCCCCGAGTCGATGATGATGGGGAGGTGCGCTCGTCGGTGAAATCGGACAGTGACCTCCTTCTCGACGATGGTGACGGTCGCAGGCATGTCGATGAGGTCGCGAAAAATGGTGTCGGCGTGCGCAACTGAAGTCGCCCCATTCTCCGCTGTCCCGCAAGGATCGATTTCACCAGATCGGGTGAACATCCTCGATTTTCGCTGACGACGGTCATACTTGCCGGCGTTTCCCCTCAGGCCGAAGTCCCTGTCCGCGATCCGCGATCCGGAGCCGAATCTGTGCCCCATCAGTGCGTCGGCGCCTCGCTGCCCCACACTTCGCGTAGACGGCGGTCGCGTCCGCAGCCCGCTCTGTACGAGGAATATCGCGCCGGGGAGGTGCGGCAAAACTTCTGGTGATAGGCCTCGGCCGGGTAGAACGGGCTCGCCGCTACGATTTCGGTGGCCACCTTCTTGCCGAGCTTCCTCTGCATCGCGGTGCGCGAGGCTTCTGCGGCGGATTTCTGCGCGCCATCGAGGACGAACACGGCCGATCGGTACTGCAAGCCTTGGTCGCAGAACTGGCCGTCGGCCGAGAAGGGATCGACGTTGTGCCAGAAGATGTCGAGCAGCTTGGCGTAGCTGATCTTCATCGGATCGAACACGACGCGCACGCTTTCGTAGTGACCGGGGCTGCCGCTCGAGACGTCTTCGTAGGTGGGGTTTGCCTTCTTGCCCCCCGTGTAGCCGGAGGTAACCGAGGTCACGCCCGGCACGTCCATGAATGCGGCCTCGCTACACCAGAAGCAGCCGGCGGCGAAGATGGCCTCGCCGTGTTCGCCTGCATGGGCCGCGCGCGGTAGCGCTGTTGCGAACAAGAGGCCGAGGACAACGAACACTCCGGAAATTCTGCTCATGGATGGCATACGTCACTCGCTCCATTCGGTTTCGCACACGACGACGTGCGTTGACTTGTGAGATCCGTGGTGCGACAGATCGCAAATCATGCGGTCCTATTTTATCTGGGCGTTTGGGTTGGTGCTGGCAGCGGGTTGTGAATCGACGAGCGTGGCGCCGGCGGGCTCCTTGCCGATGATCCATACGTTCGACCAAGCCTCGGCGGATCGAGGCCACGACCTCCTCTCGCTGTCGACGGTGAGTGAGGGCTACATTCCTCGCGCAGGCATCGAGAACCTGTGGGTCGTGTGGCCCGGCGGTACGCCGGACGATTACTGGCCCAAGTTCCGCGAGCGCTATGGCGTGTTCGAGGCGCCGTTTCCCAACGACGGACTCCCCATGGGCATTCGCGCCGTCGGTGACAAGGTCACGTTCGATTGTCTCTTGTGCCACGGCAGCGTGGTCGCGGGCCTGACCCTCATCGGCGTGGCCAACTCGATGCTCGACGTTCAAGGCCTCATCGACGACATGACCGCGGCGGGCAAGCTCGCGGGGATCACGCCGCCGTACACGCTCACCAACCGCACCGGCGCGGCCGGGGCGACCGATGCCGTCGGCATGGGCTTCGCCTTCGGGCAGCGGATCTACGGGGAGCAAGCAGCGGGCCTCCGCACCGACGTGGGCTTCGAGCGCGCGCCCGCGTGGTGGCAGCTCAAGCACAAGAAGTGGGTGTTCAA
>JAYUBF010000178.1:0-16857 GCA_043741435.1 Myxococcales bacterium | reverse complement strand
GGCGAAGTCGCCGCGTGAGCAGGGTGGGACCCTGACGGCTCGGCCGGCAGGGCGGGCGGCACGCCCGATGAGATAGACTAAACAGCAACGCAACCTTTGATCTCCCAACAATGCGTTGCTGTTTAGACCATCCATACCGGACGATAACATCACCTGAACGACTGTTTCAGTGTGTTTCGTTTTGGATCACTCCGACGCGAGACCTGCCGCAGCGTCCGGAAGCCCATCGAGCGTGGCCTCTAGTGCCTTGTTCGTGTGACAATAGACCGATGCGTCTCCTGACGATCCTCTCCCTTTGCGCCTGCCTGCCTGTCCTCGTTGTCGCCGGCGGTTGTCACGAAGCGAACGACGGACACGGCGACGGCCGTGAGGACATGCCCATCACAGATCTCGCCGGGGTGGACTTCGCAGGTCCCAATCCCGAGCTGCAGATCCAGCCCAGCACGCTGCAGACCATCACAGTGTTGCGTGGACAGAACACGCCCAACGTGGGGTTCACCGCCACCCTGGGCGGGCTTCCCGTCGAGGTGGGTTGGAGCGTCGATCGCGGTGACGTCGGCTCGGTGCCACCCGGTCCCACGTCTGCGGCAACGGTGAGCCCGAGCGGCCTCACGGGCGGCATGCTCACCGTGCGCGCGCGCTTGGGCCTCACCACCATCAGTCGTCAGGTGTTCGTCCAGGTGAATGGCGGCGCGCAGAACGGTGCCGACACCACCAACGCGGACGAACAGAAGCAGATCCCCGCGACCGTCGGCGACCTCAGCGCGGGCGGCGGCACAGGCGGCGTCGGAGGTGAAGGCCTCGGGGGTGCGGTCAGCAATCCAGCGACGATGTCCGCCCTCGCCACGCCGACGAGCAACGGCACCGCCGAGATGTTGAAGCTGCTCTACCCCTACGACGCGACCGTGTGGCCGCGCGGCATGCTCGCACCGCTGCTAATGTGGAGCTGGGCGCAGGGCGACGCCGACGCGATCAAGATCGAGATCTCCACCGACAGTGGCTCCTTCAAGTGGTCTGGCACGTTCGGACGCCCCGCCATCCTCGCCACTACGATGGGCAAGTTCATCCGGCACCCGATCCCGCAAGACATCTGGACCCTCGCGACCAACACCGCCGGCGGGGTCACGCCGAACGGCGCACCGGACAAGCTCACGATGAAGCTCACCGTCGCCAAAGGCGGCCAAGGGTACGGCCCGATCACGCAGACGTGGGCCATCGCGCCGGCGCGGCTCACCGGCACCGTCTACTACAACTCGTACGGCACGCTGCTCGTGAAGAACTGGAGCGTGCTCGACCAAGCCGGACACACCGTCGGTGCGGCGGTGCTCGGCATCCGTTCGGGCGACCTCGGGCCCAAGCTCGTCATTGGCAAGAACAGCCCGATCGTCAACGGCAAGCCCACCAACGAAGGCTGCCGCGTATGTCACATCGTGTCGTCGCGCGGTCGCTGGATCATCGCGCAGGCCGAAGCGAATTCGAACAAAG
Source organism: Myxococcales bacterium (assembly GCA_043741435.1). Taxonomy (GTDB): domain Bacteria; phylum Myxococcota_A; class Polyangia; order Palsa-1104; family Palsa-1104; genus JBDTCO01. The sequence goes on along the minus strand of JAYUBF010000178.1, from coordinate 15,372 downwards.
AAACCTGGCTCTACGATCTCAACTCCACCAACGTGCAAGGCTCGGCGGCAAGCCTCATGCCGCAGGGCAAGTTCGCGTGGTCGGCAATGACCGGCCCCGGCGACTACACGCTCACCAACACCGTGGATCCGTCGTCATCGAACCCGGCGATCGCGGGCGGCAACAACAACACCGCGGTGAGCTCGTTCTGGCAGTTCGGCACCGCGCCCGTGCTGCAACTGCTCACCGGGTTGCCCGTGACGCTCGCGGCCGGGTATCCGGGGTACTCGCCGGACGACAAGAAGATCGCGTTCGTCGACGCCAGCGGCACCAACAACGACCTGAAAGGTCGGCCCATCCAGATCGCCGACTATAACGCGACGACGCACGCGTTCTCGAACCTCTCGACCATCTACACGCCGCCGGCAGCCCTCCGCGCTGGATACCCGGCGTTCTTGCCCGACAACAGCGCGCTCGTGTTCGAGAAACAGGTGCGCCAGGGGGCCGACATGGTGCTCACCACGCGCAACTGCGCGCGCAGCGAGATCTGGTGGACCAAGCTCGACGGCACGCCCACGTCGGTGGCCCTCAACGCCATCAACGGCAAGGCCGGCACCGCGAGCTACCTGCCCACCGCCGGCAAGAACCACGGCATCGCGCAGTCCGGCGATCCACAGTGCGGCCAGAACGAGACCGGCTTCGACGACACGACGCTCAACTACGAGCCTACAGTGTTGCCGATCATCTCCGGTGGCTACGCGTGGGTCGTCTTCACCAGTCGTCGTCTCTACGGCAACCAGCTGAACGAGTTCCCGTGGAATAGCTCGCCGACCAACTACGACACCACGGATCTGGCGCAAGCACCGGTGAAGAAGTTGTGGGTCGCTGCGATCGACCTCAACGCACCGGCGGGCAGCGATCCCAGCCACCCCGCGTTCTATCTACCCGCGCAAGAGATCCTGGCCGGCAATTCGCGCGGCTTCTGGGTGCTCGACCCGTGCCGCGCCGACGGTCTCACCTGCGAGTCGGGCGATCAGTGCTGCAACGGCTTCTGCGAGCCCGACCCGGCGAACCCGGCCAGTCTCATTTGCAGCGACACCGCCTCATGCGCTGGGTTGCAGGAGAAGTGCGCGGTCGCCGCCGACTGCTGCGACATCAGCAATCAGTGCATCAACGGCTTCTGCGCCGGCGCTCCCATCCTGTAGTCTCCGCGCACCGCGTCTGCGACTAGGCGAGCTGCTTCAGCATGGTCTCGGCGTTCGAGACCTCGAACTTGCCCGGGCCCTCGACGTTGAGCTGCTTCACCACGCCGTCGTCGACGAACATGGAAAACCGTTGCATGCGAAGGCCCATGCCGTTCTTCGTGAGGTCGAGCTCGAGGCCGAGCTTCTTGGTGAAGTCGGCGGAGCCGTCGCCCAGCATGCGCACCTTGCCGATGGCCTTTTCGTCGCGACCCCAGGCCGCCATTACAAAGCCGTCGTTGACCGACACGCACCACACCTCGTCCACCTTCATCGACTTGAGCTTGTCGATGTTCGCGACGTAGCCGGGCACGTGCTGCGCCGAGCAGGTTGGCGTGTAGGCGCCGGGCAGGCCGAAGACCACGACACGCTTTCCCTTCGTGGCCTCGGTGACGGAGACTGGCTTCGGGCTGAGCGGACAAGCGTCGCCGAACTCGGTGGTCTCGTACAGGGTTGCGTCGGGAACGCGATCGCCAAGCTTGATCATGACATCTCCAGTTTTAGGGAACGACGGTGAACGAAACGAGCTCCGAGCTCGGGAGCAGATTGATATCGTTGCCGCGCTGGCGAATCTTGTACGCGCCAGGCGACATTGGGTAGGCGCTCTTGATATCGATGGTGGCAGATTTCGCTGCATGCGACGCGAGGGTGATGTAGTCCTTCGGGCCCGGCGGCGCACGGCGCGCGAGCACACCGCGATATTCGACCCCGAACTTCTTGGCATCGACGATCTCGAAGAGGTCGTTTTTGATCGCCTCGAACGGCGTCTGCCCGAATGGCGTGAAATAGACGCAGAACCTTTGCGGAGACGCGCTGTCGTTGCGCACGGTCACCGTCACGTGGATGCCGTCTTTCGCGGACGCCGGTGTCGCCACCGATGTGGTGACGACTACGTCTGCGTGCGTGTCGCCCGTCTTGGCGTGCGCCGAAGTCACTCCGAAAAGTAAGCTGACGAGAGCAAGTCTGCGCGCGACCATCAGCGGCAGTTTGTGATGAAAATTCGCGGCGCGTCAAACCGACCGCGCCGCGCGGGCGTCGCGAGCTACTTCTGCATCGCGTCGCCGGCCTTCTCGACGGCTGCGCCGGTCTTGTGCTTGGCCTTCTTGGCGGCCTTCTTCGTCTTGTGGGCCGCGCTCTTGGCGGCGTCTTCCGTCTTGTCGGCAGCCTCATCCACCTTCTTGCCGGCCTTCTCGGCCTTCCCCTCGTCCTCGGCGAGCGCGACGTTGGTGAAGGCGAGAGCGAAGATCGAGACGAGCAAGGCGCGGGTAAGCGAACGCATTTGTAATTCTCCTGTTGTGTGGTTACGCACCGTCGTCGGTGCGCGGGCGGACTTTTAGCACGCTACGCGCCAGTGCCAATCCAGGATTTCCGCGTCGGTGCGCCCTGAAATGCCTCGCAGACGTGCCACAGCGAGGCATAAGTCTACGGTAAGGAGCCCTGTCCTCGAGATCGGGGGCTACGAGGTCTGCGGACGATCGGTGACTCGATCGACACGAGGTGGAACCATCGTCGCCAACCAGATGCTCGCTGCACCAGCGAGCATCGCGGATAACGCGAATGGCACGTGTGCTCCGAACCTGTCGGCGAGCGCACCGAACGTGAGCGAAGCGGGCAACGCGACGAGTCCGGTGGCCGCGTTGTACCAGCCGAATGCGCGGCCCCGTACGGCGACGGGCACCAAATCGGCAATGAGTGCCTTGCCGGTGCCTTCGGAGCACGCGTAGTAGAGGCCGTACGCGACGAACAGCGACCACGCCTGCCACGCATGCGAAGCGTAGCCGAAGCCCAGGTAGACGAGCGCGTACAGCGCCCAGCCGCACACGATCACACGGCGCCGTCCGAATCGATCCGAGAGGCCGCCTGCCCACGTCGAGAGAGCAGCTTTGATCGCGTTGTGCGCCATCCAGACGAGCGGAATCTGCGCGACCGGTATCCCGCACTGTTCTGCACGCAACAGTAGGAAGGCGTCAGACGAGTTGCCGAGGCCGAAGACTCCGACCGCAACGAGGTAGTTCGTCAGCCTCCTCCGAGTGTCGGGATCAATTGGGACGACTGCGTCTCCGCCGTTGGTGCGTGGCGCGGTGGCTTGCTCGCGAACACCGAAGACGAGCGCGCTCATCGCCAACGCACCGGGGACCGCCGAGAGCAGGAAGACATTGCGCAACGTGACGCCTGCGCCGAGGAGCAGCGTCGCCACGAGCGGCCCGACGACGGCCCCTGCGTTGTCCATCGCCTGGTGGAATCCGTACACGCGACCACGACCCGCAGCAGGAGCGGCATCCGCCAAGAGGGCGTCGCGAGGGCTCGATCTCAATCCTTTGCCGACGCGATCGGCTGCGCGGGTCGCGAGCACGTGCCACGGATGAACGGCGAGCCCGACGAGTGGTCGTACCAGGGAGGAGATGCCGTAGCCGAGCACCGTGAGCGGCTTGCGCCGGTGCGCGCTGTCAGTGAGCCGACCCGAGACCAGCTTGAGCAAGGATGCGGTCGCTTCTGCGACGCCTTCGACCGCGCCGATGAAGAACTTGGGCGCGCTGAGCACGTCCGACAGGAACAAGGGCAAGAGGGGATAGACCGCCTCGGTGCCGATGTCGGTGAGCAACGACACGACCCCGAGCCAGATGACCACGCGCGGGAGACGCGGCTTGGTCGTTGCGACCGCGTTTGGGTGCGGCTCTACCACAGGGTGTCCGCGGGTCGCCTACCGGTCAATCGCGCGACTACGGCAGCTGCTTGACCATGTCCTCGTACGAGTCGGGACGGCGATCGCGGTAGAACTGCCACACGCGACGCACCTCTTCGATCACGTCGAGGTCGAGGTCGGCGATGAGCAGCTCGTCCTTGTCTTCCGACGCCGTCGCGACGAACTGGCCGCGCGGATCGACGAAGTACGACGTGCCGTAGAACTTGCCGATGCTCCACGGCGCCTCCGTGCCCACGCGGTTGATGCAGCCCATGAAGTAGCCGTTCGCTGCCGCGTGCGCGGGTTGCTCGAGCTTCCACAAGTATTGCGATAGGCCAGCCACCGTCGCTGACGGGTTGTAGACGATCTCGGCGCCGTGCAGGCCGAGCAGGCGCGCGCCCTCGGGAAAGTGGCGGTCGTAGCAGATGTAGACGCCGACCTTGATCCCGGAGGACAGCGTGAACACCGGGTAGCCGAGGTTGCCGGGCTTGAAGTAGAACTTTTCGTAGAAGCCGGGGTTGCAGTCGGGGATGTGGTTCTTGCGGTACTTGCCGAGGTACGTGCCGTCGTGATCGAGCACGGCAGCGGTGTTGTAGTACACGCCGGCCATCTCGCGCTCGTAGATGGGCACCACCATCGCCATGCCGTACTTCTTCGCCACCGCCTGAAGCTTCTCGACGGTGGGACCGGGGCACGGCTCGGCGGCGTCGTACCAGCGCTTGTCCTTTGATGGACAGAAGTACGGGCCGTCGAAGATCTCCTGCAGGCAGAGGATCTGGACGCCCTTCTTGCCGGCCTCTTCGATGAGGGGCAGGTGCTTGTCGAACATCGCCTTCTTGATGTCGGCGACGGGAACCTTCTCGTCGTTGATCGGGTTCGACATCTGGATGAGACCGGACTTGACGATGCGCGACATGTGATTCGCTCCGTGATCGAGCACCGGAGCCTACTTCGCAATCGGCCGCGCTTCCAGGGCCCCAAACGCAGAAAGGCCTACTTCGCTGGCGGGGCGATACGCTTCCAGGACCGCGAATCGCGCACAGCATGCGAAGCTTCGTCGACCGCACTGAAGAGCCTCGACCCGCTCTTCAGGCCGGGAGGAAGCGTGACGGCCGCTTCTTCCCACTGACCCAGGTGGGAAGGGCGCCGGATGATCGTCGCGCCACTCTTCGAGTCGTAGGTGAAGCTTGGCTCGTCCTTACGCGCTGGCTCCTTCGAGAAGTTGGGGTGGTGATGCGCGTACCAACCGGGCTGAAGCTGTGAGTGCGCCTTGCCTTCGATCACGCCGCCCGAGCTCGTGTGTTGAACGCCGTAGATGTGGACCCAGTTGGACAATTTGTCGACGAAAGAGCCTCCGCCCACCGGCTGCACCGTTACATTGGTGAGCCTCAGGTTCTCGGCGAGCACCTCCGCACGAATCGCGCCGGTGGAAATGCGCTCGGCAAGCGCCGGTGCGAGAAAAAAGCTGCGCTCCACCGAGATGGCTCGGTCCCGGTGTTCGCCGACGATCTCATGCTCGTGCAGTACGGAGACGTGGTGGGACGCGCCGATGGAGACGCGACGTAGCGAGGGTTCGGTGGTCTCGGCCGGCGATTGCTTGAGGAGCCAGCGCGCCGCCTGCAGGGCCACCTTCCGAGTGACGTCGGGCGCGCCCGACTCCCGGGATGGGGCCGCCGCGACAGGCAGGGCGAGGAGTGAGGCGAGTGTGATGATGATTCGGCGCATGGCCAGGAGTAGAGCAATCCCGATGCCACGGCTCTGTATTGCACAAACACTGGAGATTGTTGAGCTCAGGCTACAATCATGCGTGGTGCGTGGTGCCTCTTGGCCCTAGTACCGGTCGCGATGCGACCTGAGGCGGGCGCACCGTCCGACGGCCTTGGCGAGTGGCCGGACTCGCTATCACGCGTGGTCGGTTGCGAACGCGAAGTGGACCCCCGTCGCCTGCTCCGAGATGTTCCACAGCTTCTTCGCCACCACGACATCGCGCGATGCCGCGTTGGAACCGACCTTCTCCGGATAGCCGCGCGTCTCGAACCAGCTTCGCGGACCGAAGTACTCGCCGCCGTTTACGTCGGGCGCCGTGGCCGCGTACACCGTCGGCAGCGCGCCCATGTGCGCCGACTGCGCGAACACGTTGTTGCTCACGTTCATCATCCAACCGCTCAGCTTGGAGCCGGACATCGTCGGGCCCACGGCCTGAAGTCCCGTCGCCGAGTAGCCGGGGTGACACGCGAGGCTGCGGGTTTGCGCGCCCGCCGCGCGCAGCCGGCGATCGAGCTCGTACATGAACAGGAGGTTCGCCAGCTTGCTCATGCTGTACGCCTTGCGCGGGCTGTACTTGACCGGAACCGGGAACGCGTCGAAGTCGACCTTGCCGAACTTGTGCATGATGCTGCTGACGGTGACGACGCGTCCTTCGCCATGCAGCAGCGGCAGCAGGAGGCCGGTGAACGCGAAGTGACCGAAGTGGTTGGTGCCCATCTGCATCTCGAAGCCATCGGTGGTGGTGCGCAGCGGGATCGCCATCACGCCGGCGTTGTTGATGAGCACGTCGATGCGCGGTTGCATCGCGGCGAGCTTCTCCGCCGCGGCACGAACCGAAGCCAGCGACGAGAGATCGAGGACGAGCTGGTCGATCTGCGCGGTTGGGACCTCGGCGACGAGGCGTGCGGCCGCGTCGGCCATGCGCTTCTCGTCGCGGCATGCGAGCACGACGCGCGCGTTCTTGCCGGCGAGCATGCGCGCCGCCTCGAAGCCGATGCCACCGTTGGCACCGGTGATGACGATGATCTTGCCGGTCTGATCTGGGATGTCGTTGCTGTCGAAGGGCATGGGGGCGGAACGTGCGACCCACGGTCGTCTCTGTCAACGGCATCGCTCGCGGGCGAGGTGGGTCGGCGGGGTGTGTCGAGCCCGAGCTCTCCGTGGTCAACAGTCCCCATGGCGGGATGACATGGGCCTCAACTCATTGAAGTTGCGAGGCCACTGGCCGGCCCAAAGGTTGCTATACGAAGAGATGAAATGGAGGATCGACGATGCGATACCTAGCTCTGGTTGTAGTGTTGATGACGCTCGGCGGCAGCGCGCAAGCGGCAGGTCAAGCAGCCGCGAATCGGCAGCTCACCAAAGCGATCGTGGGCACGGGAGGCGAGAAGACGGAGTTCTCCAGCTCGCGCGCACACGGTATCAGCAGCAGCTACACCGATCGCCAGCCCGAGATCCTCAAAACCACGCCGCACAAGCGCGGTAGCACGCTGCGCATCTTTCGCATCTCGAACAGTGGGCCGAAGCAGGTCCGGCGCATCACCGAGCTCGAAGGTGGCCGGCTCATGGTCAGCGAGTTGAGCGGCGGCGGGCGCAAGGATGACGCCTACACCGCAAAGTACGACGTGACCGGCGGCGTGATCCACATGAAGATCGATTACCCGCGTGGCGCGCACACCAGCTTCGACTACAACCCTGCCACGGGCGCGGTCAGCGCAGCGGGACGAGAGTGGACCAGGATTGCAAAGGGCCTCACGCCGGCGCGTGCGCTCCACGAGTATCACAACGAGGTAGAAGCACAGGCCGACGACGACTAGTTTTCGATCCGTCCGCTCGCGGCCATTCCCCGCACAGCGACCGTTCCTTGACGAGGGTGCTATTGTCCGCGGCCCGCCACGAGGAACCGCCGCCGTGAACTACAAAGACACGCTCAATCTCCCGAAGACCGACTTCCCGATGAAGGCCGACCTCGCCAAGCTCGAGGTCACGCTCCTCGAATCGTGGAAGCAGAACAAGCTCTACGACCGCGTGCTCGCCGCTCGCAAGGCCGCGCCGCCCTATGTTCTGCACGACGGGCCGCCGTATGCCAACGCGAACATCCACTACGGCCACATCCTCAACAAGACGCTGAAGGACATCGTCTGCAAGTACCGCACGATGTCGGGCCGCTACGTCGAGTACAAGCCGGGCTGGGATTGCCACGGCCTGCCGATCGAGCTCGCCGTCTTGCGCGAGCTCGGCGACAAAGCCAAGGGGCTTTCTGCGACGGAGATCCGCACCGCATGCCACGCGTACGCGATGAAGTGGGTGGGCGTGCAACGCGACGAGTTCAAGCGCCTCGGGGTCTTCGGAACCTGGGATCGGCCGTACCTCACCGTCGACAAGAGCTACGAGGCCACGATCGTGGGCGAGCTCTTGCGCTTCGCGCAGCAAGGCCTTCTCTTTCGCGCGAAGAAGCCGGTGCACTGGTGCATGTCCGATCGCACCGCGCTCGCCGAGGCGGAGATCGAGTACGACGAGAAGCACGTCTCGCCTTCCATCTACGTGAAGTTCGCGCTGCCCGAAGACCAGCTGTTCGCCGTCATCTGGACGACGACGCCGTGGACCCTGCCGGCCAACCTCGCCATCGCGTACAACCCAGCGCTGTCGTACGTCACCGTCGCTGCGCGGGGCGAGAAGTACCTCGTCGCCAGCGAGCTGGCGGACGCCTTCGTCAAGGCGTGCGCGCTCACCGAAGAGGGGCCGCGCGTGCCGTTCGAGGTCGCGCGCTTCCCGCAGCTGCGCGCGGCGAGGCATCCGTTCCTCGATCGCGACTCGGTGCTGCTGGCCGGCGATCACGTCACGCTCGAGGCGGGCACTGGCCTCGTGCACACCGCGCCGGGTCACGGCGCGGACGACTATGCCCTCGGTAGCAGGCACGGCCTCGCGGTGTATGCGCCCGTCGACGACGGTGGCGTGTTCAACGACGGCCCGTGGAAGGGCGAGCACATCTGGAAGGCCAACCCGAAGATCGTGGCGAAGCTGCACGAGCTCGGCGCGCTGGTCTCGTCGCCGGAGCTGAAGGTCAGCCATGCCTACCCCATCTGCTGGCGCTGCAAGAACCCGATCATCTTCCGCGCGACGTGGCAGTGGTTCGCGAAAATGGATCAAGTCGATGAAGGTGCGGAAACGCGCGCGAGCGACGCGCGGTGGGGGGAGGCTCGCGAGGCTCTGCCGAGCGAGGGGGGACGGGAACGTCCCCCCCTTGTAGACCTGCGCAAAATCGCGCTCGAGCAGATCGAGGCCACGCAGTGGATCCCACCGTGGGGCAAGAACCGCATCCGCGGCATGATCGAGAAGCGCCCCGACTGGGTGCTCTCGCGCCAGCGCGTGTGGGGCGTGCCGATCCCCGTGCTGTACGAGAAGGGTGAGAGCGACTCTCCGGCTTATCGCTTCGTGGATCTGGCGAAGCACTTCGCCGAGCACGGTTCGAATCTATGGTTCGACAAGTCCGCGACCGAGCTGGCGAAGCTCGCGGGGCTCGACGACGCGTTCGCGACCAACTGCGAGAAGCGCACCGACATCGTCGACGTGTGGTTCGAGTCCGGCGTGTCCGCGCCCGCGGTGTGCGCCGGCAAGCCCGGTCTCAGCGACGGTGACGAGACCAAGGGCCCGTACATCGATCTCTACCTCGAGGGCTCCGACCAGCACCGCGGCTGGTTCCACTCCGCGCTGCTCGCGGGTTGCGCCACGCGAGGCTTCGCACCGTACAAGGCGGTGCTCACCCACGGCTTCGTCCTCGACGAGCATGGTCGCCCTTATTCGAAGAGCGAGATCGCGAAGGCCAAGGCCGAGGGCAAGAAGGTGGAGTACATCCCACCCGATGACGTCATCAAGACGCAGGGCGCCGAGCTGCTCCGCCTGTGGGCCGCGCAGTGCGACTTCCGTTCTGACGTCGCCTACTCGCGTGCTCACCTCACGCAGCTCGGGGAGCACTACCGCAAGCTGCGCAACACGATCCGCTTCCTGCTCGGCAACCTGCACGGCTTCGAGCCCGCGGTACACTCGGTGGCTGCGGAGGTGGGCGGTCTAAGTGATCCGCTCGATCTCCACCTCATGGCCAGAGCCGACGAGGTCGAGCACATCTGCAGCGAGGCGTACGAGGCGTACGAGCTACACACCGTGGTGCGAGCGCTGCTCGACTTCTGCGCCGTCGATCTGTCGGCGCTGTACTGCGACGTGCGAAAAGATCGCCTCTACTGCGATGCCACCCAGTCGGCGACCCGCCGCGCGACGCAGACCGTGCTCTATCGCGCGCTGCGCGTGCTCGTGACGCAGATGGCGCCGATCCTGTGCTTCACCGCCGAGCAGGTGTGGCAGCACATGCCGCGCCTTCCCGACGACGCGGACTCCGTGCACCTCGCGCTGGCGGGCCTCGGCAAGCCGCTCGACACCGCCCTGGCCGAGCGCATGACGCGGATCCTCGGACTGCGCGACGTATCGAACAAGGCGCTCGAACCGTTCCGCGCGCAGAAGAAGAGCTCGCTCGACGCGCACGTGACTCTGACGGCGCCCGCCGAGCTGCTCGCTGAGCTGCTCGCTGAGCTGCAAGCGATGCCGGAGGACTGGCTGGCCGATCTCTTCATCGTCTCGAAGGTGACACTGCGACACGGGCAAGCGGGCGAGACCGGCGCGACGGTGGAGGACGCCACCGGCAACAAGTGCGAGCGCTGCTGGAAGTGGGTCCCCACCACGCCCCTGTGCGCGCGCTGTCAGGCGGCCATCCACTGAGCGGCGCCGGTTCGCCCACGAGGATCCGCGTTCCTCGAACGCTGGTCGCGCTCGAGCCGCACACGCTGCCAATCAAAGATCGGCTGCGGGGTGTCGCGAGCGTGCGCTGCGCGCACTGAACGCCTTTACGCGCGCTTCACATTCGCACACGGCGGCCATGGTAGTGATGGCTCAGCGGGCTAGCCGCCAGCGCGCGCGCGTCGCTTCTCTGGCTGTTTCCCCGTGGCGGCCTCAAGCTTTTCCAGCGCCGCGTTCATTCGAGTCTCGAGCTGGTCGATTCGCTTCGATAGCTTTCGACTATCAAGCGAGTCGTCGCCCATCACGGCCACCCGCAAGATATCGTTGGTCACAGTCTGGTAGCCCTTGCCCAACTTCTCACCGAGCTCGCGCAGCTTCGCGATCACATCACCGGGGACCATGATGGAGATACGCACGCGGGTAGCGGCGGGTGCAAAAGCCTCGTCTGGGATGTTGACGTTCCCGTAGACGATCTTGCCCTTAGTCTTTGTAGACATTCCACGCCTCCATGAGTGCCCACTGATTTGCGCCGAGGTACCGCTTGATCTTGCCTATAGCCGTTCGCGTGAAACCCGTCGAAGATAGCAACTCAAGTGACTCGATCGCGAATCGGGCTTCGCACCCCGGGGCAATGGCATGCACGTGCGGCGGATCGTGGTCCTTGAAGTAGATGACGACTTTGATGCGGCCGAAATCCATCTCCAGAACCGTCGGCATGCATATGATAATATATATTATCATATCGAGCGTCAAGGCAGATCATCGACATCCACCGCGCCGCTGTTCGGCCACTCCACCGTCCTAGCCTAGGACCTATCTCGAATCACGCTCGGTGATTTAATAGATGTTCGTCGTGCGCTTCATGCCGGTGTAGTCGACGTACACCGACTTCCACTCGGAATAGAAATCGATCGCGAGCGTCCCGGCTTCGCGCTGGCCCACGCCGGTGGCCTTCATGCCGCCAAATGGCATCTGGGCTTCGCCACCGACGGTGGCGGAGTTGACGTGGGTGATGCCGGTCTCGATGCGCTCGTTGTACTGGAACACCTTGGTCATGTCGTTGGTGAACAGCGACGACGACAAGCCGAAGGGAACGTCGTTGGCCACGTCGATGGCTTCGTCGAAGTCGGCGACCGAGAGGATCGCCAGCACGGGGCCGAAGACTTCTTCTTGCGCGATGCGCATGTCGCGCTTCACCGCGACGAAGACCGTGGGCTCGCAGAAGAAGCCCTTGTCACCGATGCGATTGCCGCCGCACGCGAGCTTGGCGCCTTCGTCCTTCGCGATCTTGATGTAGCTGAGCACGGTATCGAACTGGCCCTTGTCCACCGACGGGCCCATGGTGGTGCCAGTCTCGACGCCGGCGCCCACCTTGATGGCCTTGCACTTCTCGACGACGAGCTGGGTGAACTTCTGCACCACCTTTTCGTGCACGACAGCGCGCGAGGTCGCGGTGCAGCGCTGCCCGGTCGCGCCGAACGCACCCTGCACGCAGGCGCTTGCAGCAAGCTCGAGGTCGGCGTCTTCGAGGACGATGATGGGATTCTTGCCGCCCATCTCGCACTGCACGCGCTTCATGTGCGAAGCGCCGAGCGCGTAGAGGCGAGAGCCCACCTCGGTCGAGCCGGTGAACGAGATGGCCTTCACGTCGGGGTGCGTGACGAGCGTGTCACCGACGACGGAGCCCGGCCCGTAGACGACGTTGAACACGCCGGCCGGAAGCCCCGCGGTGGCGAAGATCTCGGCGAGGATCTGCGCCGTCCATGGAGTCGACGACGCCGGCTTCATCACCACGGTGTTGCCACACACGAGCGCCGGCGCGAGCTTCCACGCGGGGATCGCAACGGGGAAGTTCCACGGCGTCACGAGCGCGACCACGCCGAGGGGCTCACGCTGGGTGTAGCAGAATGTCGACGGCAGCTCCGACGGCACCACGTCACCACCGAAGCGACGACCTTGGCCGGCCTGGAACTCGATGTTGTTGATGGCGCGCTGGATCTCGCCAGCCGACTCGCCGAGGGTCTTGCCCTCTTCCAGCGTCATCGCGCAGGCGAGCTCGTCCTTGCGGCGGGCCATCTCGAGCCCGGCCTTGGCGAGGATGTCGCCACGTTTAGGCGCCGGCGTCTTCTTCCACGCGGGGAACGCTGCCTTCGCGGCTGCGATCGCCGCATCGACCTCGGTCTTGCTGCTGAGCACCACCTTGCCGAGCGAATCTCCCGTCGCTGGATTGATGTTGTCGATGGTCTTGAGCGTTCCGGTCGACCACTCGCCGTTGATGAAGTTGCCAATGGGCTTGTGCATGGTGGGCAGGCTCCTAGGGGGCCGATACGACGGGACCGGCGTCGCTGTCAAACCGCGGCGCGCTACGGCGTGCAGCCGAGCTCGGCGATCGCGCGCGCGATCTCGTCTTCGTAGCGTCCTTGCGGGAACGCGCGACGATGCGTGCGCCAATGCGCGCAAGCGCGCTCCGGCTCGTGCAGTTGGTGCGTTAACATGGAGCCGCGCTCGTAGCTGAGGTGGCGTGCGGTGGTGGCACGACGCCACCGGGAAAGTTTAGTTGTGACGTGGTGTCTCTCGGACAGCACACGTGCACGGACATAGAGTGGAGTGGCGGCGAGTCAGGAGACCCCACCGCCGAAGCCGCGCAGAAGTGCAGCAACATCGGCGGCACGGCGTTGACGTCGTGCAATCACGCCGGCGCATTGGGCGCCTGCCGCGCCGACAACGTGCACGAGGGTCTGCTCTACAGCAACCTCGTCTGGGCGTGGGGGGGCGGCGGCATCGAGAAGATCAAGTTCGAGGTGCAGTGCGAGAACGGCCAGGTGTTTCCGCCCGGCACGATCGCAACCTTCATCCCCAATCCGTAGCGCCACAACATAGGCGCCACCGACGGTATCTTGCCTCGCAGAGCAGGTTACCGTAGTTTGCCCGAACGGATGGGCGCTGTCTTAACTGCGAACAAAAGCGAACGGGATCAAGTCCGCAGCGCCAGAGGGTATCGTCTCCTGTTGTTCTTCGTGGTCTTCGCGATCGTGGGCATCACCCGCGCGCCCTTCGTCTCCATGACCCTCGCGGGCGAAGAAGGAGAGTTCGGTCGCTCGGTGGTGATGATCGATCAAGGCCACCTGCCGCGCGGCATCATCGCGCGCACGCCGCATGGCAACGAGTTCGAGATCCCAGCGGGTCACAACCTCGGTGGCTACTTGCTGCCTGCCGCATTGCTGCTCCCCGCGATGCGCGTCGTCGGTTTCTCATCGCTCGACCAGCGCAGACGCATGGCCGCGTGGCTTCGCGTCTGCATGGCGGTGCTCTACGGATGCGCGTTGTTGTTCGCCCTCGCGCTGTTGAACGAGGAGCGCAGAGCTGGGGGTGTCGCATTGCTCGCGGCCTTCTCCATGCCCATCTTGCCGGTCCTTGCTTCGGTGCAGGTCAACTACGACGGCGCGATCTCCACGCTGCTCGTGGTCTCGGCGCTCTACCTCGATCGGCGAGGCACCCGCACCGGTCAGCTCGCGTGGCACGTGATTGCCGGGTTGGTGCTGAGCTTCGGCAAGATCGAGTTCGCGCTGGCCGTGCTCGCCGCGCTCGGATTGTCGCACCTCTTCCAAGGTCGGCTCCGGATGGCGTTGCTCGTGGTGCTCGGCTTCCTCGGCGGCGAGCTCGGATGGCGCACGATCGATCCCACCAACTTCACCTACGGCCTCACGCTCGTGACGCGTTACTGGGACATGCAACAAGCGGCGCCCGCGCCGCTTCTCGCGCGCGTCATCACGTATGCGCGGACCAACGTCGGCATGCTGTGGCCGCTGTACGCGACGGTGGGGCTCACGCTTCTCTACTTGCTGTTGCGCGTCCGCCGCGCCGCCTCGCTCGCACCCGTCGCGCTCACGCTCGCGTTCATACTCGCGGGCTACCACGCGGTGGCCTGGCGCGGCGACGGGTTCCCTCGCTACTTCGGCCCGTGCTTTCCGCTCGCGGCAGTGTTGCTCGCCGAGCTGGAGCTGCCGGCGGTGTACGGCTACGTTGCGGCGCTGTTGCTCTTCGGCATCAGCATCCCGAGCTACGCAAAGCTCGCGTCGTCGCCCCTCCACGCTCTCGCCAAGGTGATCCATTCACCACACGACGATCTCGAGCAAGCGCGCCTCCTCGAAGAGTCGCCGCGTACCTGCGTCAGCGTCACGGGCATGGACAGCGGCATCGGCTTCTACTCGCGCACCGCGTCGTTCGCCTGCTGCGGCGCCCAGTGGGACGGCTGGCTGGCCCAGCATGGCGCACACACCTGCCGGGAGTAGACCGCTAGTGCGCGTTGTGCGGACCGAGGTGCGGGTGCTTGCTCGGGTCCTGGCTGTACTCCTTCCAGGTGAGCTTCGGCCGGCCGGTGTCGATCTGCTTCATCGTGATGCAGGTATCGACGGGACACACGAGGCTGCAGAGGTTGCAGCCCACGCAGGTGGCCTGGTTGATCTCGCAGTGGGTGCGACCACGAGCCGTGTCGGGCTTGGCGAAGATGCTCTGGTGCGCGCCGTCTTCACACGCCGTGTAGCAGAGGCCGCAGCCGATGCACTTCGACTGATCGATCTCGGCGACGACCTTGTAGTTGAGGTCGAGATCTTCCCACTTCGAATAGTTGGGGATCGACTTGCCGACGAGCTGGGAGACGTTCGCGAACCCCTTGTCGTCTAAATAGTTCGAGAGGCCGTCGCAGAGATCTTCGATGATGCGATAGCCGTAGTGCATGACGGCGGTGCACACCTGCACGGTGCTCGCGCCGAGCAGCAGGAACTCTGCCGCGTCGCGCCAGCTCTGCACGCCGCCGATGCCGGAGATGGGGATGCGCACATCGGCATCGCGAGCGACCTCGGCGAGCATCGAGAGCGCGATGGGCTTTACCGCCGGGCCGCAGTAGCCGCCGTG
>JAYUBF010000177.1:0-42079 GCA_043741435.1 Myxococcales bacterium | reverse complement strand
CGATCAATCGGCTTCAAAGTGCGTCGGCGGAGCAAATTCATCAGTAATTTCGATCTGGGTGATGTTCGGCGAGTCGATTGATCGACAGCTCTTCAGCCAGTTGGATCCCATTGTGCACCACGAGTCCTGAATAAATCGCGGACCAGCTCCATGCCCACACTCGCACTCTCGTCGCGTCAGCGTTCAGCCTTCGTTGTATGAATGCCAGCCGCTCCGCCGGGGAATGCGCTGCGAGCGCATCTGGGCCGCCTTGCAGGACGGGACACCGCTCATCCGCGCGCGCTAGACCACAGAGCGGTAGCGCGCACCAGAGAACAGCGATAAGTCGGGCACTCAAGAAAGGCACGCGAGGCTCGCCGACACAGGCGATTCCCGTGCAGACGGCATGCCACGCCTGGCGTGCACACGCGCGCTTTGGCCGCGCGGTCGAGTGCACTTCAGTCTCGATGGACAGATTGTCCCGCTATGCTGGATCGCGCCTGGAGGGGTCAGATCCACCGGTGGCGTAGGAGCCACGTCTTGACCGCTTGCGTGAGCAGCACGTAGCAGAACAGGGTCACGGCGATGTACAGCCAGTAGGCCGGCGGAAGCGAGGTGAACCCGAGGTAGCGACCAAGAGGCGTGAACGGCAGCGCGACGCCGATCGCCATGGTCGTCACGCTCGTGGCCAACAGGAACGCAGACGGTCGGCTCTGGAGGAACGGGATCTTGTTCGTGCGGATGACGTGGATGATGAGCGTCTGGGTGAGAAGACTCTCCACGAACCAGCCCGTCTGGAAGAGGCTCTGGCTGTGCGCGGCTGCAGCAGGCGTCGAGACGTCCCAGCACTTGAAGACGTAGAGCATCAGGAAATACGTCGAATAGTCGAAGATTGACGAGCACGGGCCGATGAAGAGGATGAAGCGTGTCAACTCACTGATGTCCCACGTACGTGGTTTCTGGATTCGATCGAGGTCGACCAAGTCCGTCGGGATCGCTGCCTGACCGATGTCGTAGAGCATGTTATTGGCGAGGATCTGGATCGGTCGCATCGGAAGAAATGGCACGAAGAAGCTGGCGCCTAGCACGCTGAACATGTTGCCGAAGTTGCTCGACGCCCCCATGCGCACGTACTTGATGATGTTCGAGAAGACCTTGCGACCCTCGAGTACGCCAAGGTCGAGCACGAGCAGCGACTTCTCGAGGAAGATGGCTTCCGGGGCGCCCTTGGAGATGATGCGGTCGTTGCCCTCGGGTGTGCGGACGACGACCGACATGATCCGCCGTTCGAAGTCGAATGGGATCTCGTCGACCTTTGCGAGCTCCGGGACGCGGGCGTGCGAATGGCTCTCCTCGTGGGCCAGCACCGCGCGATCGAGGACGTTCTTGAGGCCGGTCTGGAAGTGGCTATTGATGTACGCGAGAGCGAGCACGTCGGCGCTCTCGCGCAGCAGGACGTCGCAGTGCCTCTCGAGGACGATCTCGTCCTTCGTCAGCGTGCCGGTCTTGTCGACGCACAGCACGTCCATCGCCCCGAGGTTCTGGATCGCGTTGATCCGCTTGATGATGACCTTCCTTTTGCCCATCGCGACGACGCCCTTCGAGAGGCAGATCGTCACGATCATCGGGAGCATCTCGGGCGTGAGTCCGACGGCGACCGCCACGGAGAAGAAGAAGGCCTCTCCCCAGGTGCCTCTCGTGATGCCGTTGATGACGAAGACGAGCGGCACCATCACTGCCATGAAGCCGAGCATGAGCATCGTGAAGCGAGAGATGCCCCGATCGAACGCCGTTGGGGCCGAGTGCTCTTGGAGCGCCTCGGCCATCCCGCCGAGGTAGGTGTCCTTGCCGGTAGCCACGACGACAGCAGTCGCCGCGCCGCTCCCCACGCTCGTGCCGAGAAAGGCGATGCTCGTGAGCTCCAGCGGTGACGTCGTATCACTCATTTTCTCGACGGCGAACTTCTCGACCGGGAAGCTCTCCCCAGTGAGCGATCCCTGGATCACGAACAGATCTTTGGCCTGAACCACGCGCACGTCGCCGGGAATCATGTCGCCTGCGGCGAGTTGGACCACGTCGCCGGGCACGAGGTGCGCGACCGCAATCTCCTGGGCTGTCCCGCCACGGAGGACGGTCGCGTTGACGGAAATCATCGCCTTGAGCTTTGCGGCGGCACTGTTCGCCTTGGCCTCCTGGACCAGTCTCAAACCGACGCTCAGCGCAATCATGAGCAGCATCATCGTCGCGGCGCGGGGATCGCCCGTCGCGAAGGACACCGTTGCGAGCAGGGCGAGAAGAATCACCAGAGGGTTTCGGACTGCGCGCCAGAGCAGCGTGACGAATCCGGGACGCTGGTCCTTCGCGAGGACGTTCTGACCGTGCTCGGTGAGACGCGCGTCGGCCTCCTCGGTGGTCAGCCCCGCGGGGCGCGTCAACAGGCGTGCATATACCCCGGCTGCGTCGAGGGTCACGGTGTCCACGACCGCTTGCGACACGTACAGCGACCGCTTCTCGTGGCTCTTCGCGAGGAGGGTCTTCGGAAGGATGGCAGATTGGGGACGGGGCATGCGCGACTGTGGCGAGCCTATCGCGCGACGCCTCCGCGCCAGCGCGTTTATCTCGCCTTGCCCGTGCGCAGTGTGATCGCGCCAACGGACTTCATGGCGTCGAGCGCGTTTCCGATGAGTTCGAGGATCGCAATGACAAAGGCCGAGGCTTCGTCCTCGATGAGTGGTGGCACCACATCCGCCACGACGGCGGTCGGCTCGGTATGGTCACCCGGGGCCCTCAGTGTCAGTGGCTCATGGAGGTCCGGCCGCAGTCACCACCGGGGTGCGCTCCGGAACCGCCTCGATCGTCCGTGATGGGCGCTCTTCCTTGACGATGCGACCGTCCTCCATCGTGATGACACGATCGGCCTGATACCCGAACGCGGTGTTGTGCGTCGTGATGAGGATCGCCAGCCCCTTCTCGGCCGCGAGGCGCTTGAAGAGGGCAATGATGGTCTCCCCCGTTGCCTTATCGAGGTTGCCGGTGGGCTCATCCGCGACCAAGATCTTCGCGTCGACGATCAGTGCACGCGCGATCGCCACCCGCTGCATCTGGCCTCCAGACAGCTCGCGAGGGCGATGCTTGGCTCGATCCGCGAGGCCCACCATCGCGAGCACGTCGCGGGTACGTTCCGGGTCTACCCTGCGGCCGAGGAACATGAGCGGCAGTTCTACATTTTCGGTCACTGTCAGCGTGGGCAGCAGATGGAACTGCTGGAAGACGAAGCCCAGCACGCCACGTCTCACCTCGACGAGCTGGTGCTCCGAGAGACCGGCCACGGATTTGCCCGCGACGACGAGCGTTCCTTCGGTCGGGGCATCGAGGCAGGACAGGATATTGACCAGCGTCGTCTTGCCCGATCCGGAAGGGCCGAGGATCGCGACCATTTCCCCAGCGCGGATCGTCAGGTCGACTCCGTCGAGTGCTTTGACGGTCTCGCTGCCGCGTAGATAGTAGCGCTTGAGACCATGGGCTTCGATGAGTGGCGTGTCCATCTAGGCGCCTCCTTCGCGGATCGCATCTACCGGTCGCATCGAGGCAGCGCGCCAGGCCGGGTACAGCCCTCCGAAGAACCCGAGCACGACCGCACCCAGTACCGCGTAACCGACCACACCCGGCGTGACTCGCACGATCGAGCCCGACACGCCGAGGTCGGTCAGCGACTTGATACCGGTTTCCACGAGACCCGCACCCACCACGGCGACGGCTGAGCCGACGATGGCCCCGAGGAGACATATCATCAGCGTCTCGAGCCAGATGAGCTGGAAGATGTCTCCGCGCCGAGCCCCGAGTGCTTTCATGATGCCGATCTCGCCGGTGCGTTCGTAGACGCTCATGAGAATCGTGTTGATGACGCCGATGAACGCGACGATGACGGCGATCACCGCCACCGCAGCGATCATCGTCTGCGCGGTCGCCACCAAGTTCACCAGCGTGTTCTTCACTTGCTGCAGCCCAACCACCTGCACCTCCGGTAGCTTGAGCCAGCGGGTCTCGAACTCGCGCATCTTGAAGGCGCTGAACTGATTCAGCTTGATACCGAGGATGGTCAGTTGTTCGGGGCGGTTGAAGTACTCCCGTGCGGTGTCGATAGGCATGAACACCGTCCCGTCGTCCTGGGTGCCGGTCCGCTCGAGCACGCCCACGACCTTCAGCTCGCGGCGCACCGGATCGACCTTCCCGTTCGGCGTGATCGATGCGTAGAACGTGTCGCCCACCTTGCGCTGCTCGTACTCGGCCGCTTCGTACCCGATCACGACTTCTTCCTTGCTGCCCGGGGCGAACCAGCGGCCGCCGTCATATCCGGGACCGCTCTTCATCTTCAGCCACGGCTTCATCACGAGGAAGCTCGGGGTGTCGATGCCGCTGATGATGGTGAAGCTCTTGGCCGACCCCTCGTCGCGGATCGAGCTGCCCTCCTTCTGCGCCACGCCGACGAAGATCGGGGTGATGCTCTCGATGTCCGGATCGCTCTTCACCTTCTCGTAGGTGTCGCTCGGCAGATAGAGGAGCCCCGTCCCCCCCTTGAGCATCATCGTGGCCGCTTCGTAGGGGCAGCCCTTGGCCATGATCATGACCTGAAAGCCCAGCATCTCGATGCTCTTGTCGATCGCGCCACGGTACCCGAGCATGAAACCGCCGAGGGAAACCGCGACGGCGACCGCCAGGGAGACGCCCGCGACCGTGAGCAGAGTACGCACCAACCGCCTGCGCAGATTCTTCATCGCCAGCACGAGGTATCGCGCCAGCGGAAATACGTGTCCGCTCTTTGGTTTCATCGCAACTCCCTCACTCGAACTCGACTGCGCTCGCCCAAAACTGGTAGCCGTCGGCGTAGGGGACGACCTGTCCCTCGACTCGCGCCCGGTGTCCGTTCCGGCGCGGCGCGTTCATCGCGACGTCGGCGAGGTCGACCCGCAGGCGACGCTTGTCGAGAAGAAAGAAGAAGTAGCAGCCCATCGTCGTGCATTGCTCCCGCACGGTGCTTTCGATGGTGACGGTCCTGTGTAGATAGTCCTTCGGGCGCTCGATCAGATCGGCGACCTCGACCTTCGGTGCCTCGATGAATGTTCCGAAGCGCGACTCTGGACGCAACTTGTACCAAAGGAGCGCGCCACCAAGCACGGCGACGATTCCGCAGAGGATGAGGATCGGTTTCATGGCTGCGGCCTCGCTGACTGTTTGGGGCTGAGCGCTTCTCTCGACCTCGCGAAATAGGGCTCGAACCGTCGGCCGTACACGAAGAAGTCGAGGAGCACGAGGTTCTTACGTATGCCACGAAGCGCGGCTTCGTAATCAGGTCGGCTCTTCGCGTCGAGCGCAGGCGTCGTCATCTTGCCGACCTTGTCGGCCGCGGCGCCCGGCTGGAGCGCAGCGTAGTAGTCGTGTTTGTAGAAGTCTGCGAGCGACAAGCCCTCGAACTGGGCGCGAAACTCCTTTTTCCGAAGCTGCGGGGCTGCCGCGCTCTCGATGCGCTGGAAGAAGAGCTGACGAATCTCCGCGCTCGCCGGGTCGGTCGAGACGAACACCTGGATCACGCCGCCCTTGCCGGGGACGTTCACGCCATGGACGACGCCGATCTTCGTCTCACCCTGGAATACGCTGTAGATCGTGTACGGAGTCTCATAGGTCTCGTAGATCGGATCGAGGTCGCTGCCGATGCGCTCGCGCAGTGACTTGAACAGCGCTGCGCCATTGCTCACACGCGTGAACTCCTTCAAGTCCTCTTTGTACGAAGTCATCACCGGGTAGAGATACTTCAGGTCTTCGGCTGGGTTGGTCAGCGTGCAACCGATCGCCGCGAGCGCCTGCTGCGGCAGTGCGACGAGCAACGATGCAATCAAGAGTCTCAGCACAGGATCTCCCTACCAGTACCGGTAGTACTGCAACGTCCAGACCACATTCCGGCCGCCGAGCTGGGTCTGCGTCTTGACCTCGGCGTTGAGCTTGAGCCAGTGCAAGTGCCCGCCTGCGACGTCGTTCGCCAAGTACCAGGTTGCTTCCGCCAACACCGACGAGTCGGTGGCCCCACGCTGCCAGAACCAGCGGAACTGGGACGAGAGCCCAAAACGACGCGAGCCGTGCAGGTAGTCGAGCTGATGCAGCTGCGTGAACACGGAGTCGGCGTCGTCCCAACCGGCGCTCAGCTCGGAGGTCCAGGTCAGGAGGCCGGACGGCACCGCGCGGCGGTAGCGCACGTCGATGCCGCCGCGCACCGTCTCCACGCGACCGGGCGCGAGTCGCTCGCCTCCCATGAAGGAGACCCCCGCCTCCAGCCCGTGCTCATACTGGTATCGGTTGCCGAGGCTGATGCGAGCAACGCCTAGGCCCTTCTGCCCGTGAAACGCCGGCGCATAGCCCGATCCAACGAGGTAGTACGCATCGAAGCGCAGGGACTTGCCGAGACTCCCTGACAGGCCGACGGCCCAGTCGCGATCGAAGCCGTAGTTCCGCTCGTTCGAGAGCTGGAGGATCGTGCCGTGCGTGTCGGTGGTGAGGTTGAGCCCGAACGGCACGTAGAAATGCCCGACGCGGAGGTTGACCCCGTCGACGAGGTTGTACAGCTCGAGATACGCGTTGTGGTACTCGAAGAACCAGCCCGGCCGGTTCATCCCCTCGCCATCGTTGAGGGAGCCGACAAATCCGTCACGTCGCACCAAGCGCCCCTGGAAGTCGATGCCGACCAGGGTCTTCGTCCGCGACGAGAACTTTTTGACCAGCTCGAACCCAACGGATTGCCTGCTCGATGCTGCGCCGTCGTGGGTGAGCCCGAACTCAGACATCAGCTCCTTGCGGAAGCCAAAATTGTCGCTGAGAAACCGCTTCAGCCAAGACCGCCGCGCTGGTTCGGCCGCGGGTGGCTGCACGGGCGCAATCCCCTCGAAGGGATCGAGCGTTTCCGCCACTTCGGGATCATTCGCTACGGCCTGTCGCTCCGACGCGAGCGCAGCCATGACCAGCAACGCCGTGACCAGCGAGCGCCCGAAGCACACGCCTGCATCAGCTCGTTGCGTCTGCGACGAGCGCCCCTGCGCGTCGCCGGAGCTCGCTGATCGTCTTCCGGTCACGGCTGGTCACGTCGATCCCAGTCCCATCGGCGGAGATGCGGACGTCCGTCCCCCGCAGCGTCAGTGGACAGTCAGACACCGCAAAGGCGCGACCGCGAGCAAACGCGAAGTGGCAGCGCATGTGGGCGGCAACGGCTGCGATGGGCGCGCCTGCAGCGAGGTGCACGCGGACGCCGCCCTCGATGTCCTCCACCGAACGGATCGGCCCCATGAACGGACAGGCAGCGCGAACAGCAGGTGAGAACCGTCGGCACTCCTGGTCCTCGGACGCACCCAGCTCCGCCGCGGCTCGCTCGTGCTCGAGCGCGTGCGCGGTGTGCCGATCGGCCGCCTTCAAATGCCAGGTGGTCGGGTTGTAATCGGAGAACGTATCGTTGGTGTTGATGGAAGCCGCAGGACCGCCTGTGCGCACGGCCTTCGCATCCGGATCGAACTCGTGCGCATGCGCAGCCGCGGCAGCGCGCTCGCGGCTCACCTCGCCACGATGGGCCTGCATGCTCATGTCGTCGGTACGTACCGGCCTCGTACACGCTGCGAGGGCGACGAGCACGGGCAAGAAAGGAGCGAAGCGACGTAAAAAAACCATCAGGTTTGCCTGGCGAGCTTGGCTTCTAGGGTCTCGACTCTCGTCAGCAACGCTTGCGCGGCGGACTTCGAGGCGTTCATCGCTTCATGAGCAAGTTGCCGCACGTCGTGGCTGATCTTGTCGAACTCGTCCTGCGCGTCCATGCCGCCGAGGTGCAGCTTCACACGCAAGGTGTCGAGTCGAGTCTGAAGGGCGATGTGAACGGGACGAGCGGCCTGCGGTGTCGTGTTGTCCATTGGTGAGCTCCTAGTGGGGTGTCGGCGATTGCAGCGCGCACTTGCCGCGCTCTTCGTGTGCGCAACTAGCACTTCGCGTGCCGGACGCCGATCGCTGCAGTGGCGCAGATCTCCGCCCACCAAGGCTCGGACGGGGTTGCGCCCCCGCATGAGAGTCTCTTGCCTGGCGGCAAAGCGAACGCGCAGGCGTTGCGTCCGCTGGGCCACGCTGCGCGGAGATTGCGCGCCTTCGTACGTTCGCGCTCGAGCGGGTGCCCATTCAGCGGCACGCATGCTGCAAAGTCCCGAATCATGAAGACCGCCCTGCTCGCCCTCCTCGTGCTCGCACCTGCAATGTCGCTCGCGGGCGATCGTCGGCTCGCAGTTCCGCCGCTGTCTCTCGTGGCACGCGCGCTGGTGCATCAGAAGATGGCGAACCACTCGAAGCAGATGACCGAGCTGGTCTGGGCAGTGGTGCTGCTCGACTACCGAAGCACCGTCGAGCTGGCCAAGGCGTTGGCGCTCGAGCCGCGGATCGCGCGACCTACCTCCGGCGATGCCACGGAGCTGAACGCGGCCTTGGCCCCGCGCTTTTTCGATCTACAAGATCAGCTGCGAACCAAGGCGCAGCAGCTCGAGGTCGCAGCGCAGCTGCGTGACCCATCCGGGGTCGCGCGGGCGTACGGAGGCGTGGCCGAGACCTGCGTCGCTTGCCACGACGCGTATCTCTCCCAGCGCTGACAATACGCCTCGCATGCAGCGAGCTTTGCAGTTGCGACCCGCCGAGCTATACAGCGCGTGTCATGGAGACCTTGTTCTCTGAGCTGAAGCGGTATGTGGGTTGGGCGGCGATGGACGAAGCATCCCTGCGGGCCCTCCATCCCATCGCGGCTCCAGAATTCGAGCGCATCGCGGAGGTCTTCTACCAGCGGATCCTCGACCACACCGAGGCGCGCAAGGCGCTCGAGGGCGGCGAAAGCCAGGTCGGTCGGCTCAAGGTCACTCTACAGGTCTGGATGGAGAGCCTCCTCTCCGGACCGTGGGACGAGGCCTACTACGAGCGCCGCGCCCGCATCGGTCGCGTGCACGTCCGCATCGCGCTCCCGCAGCACTACATGTTCGGCGCAATGAATGTCCTCCACGGCGAGCTGGCACAGGTCATCGACCGAGGGCTCGACGCACAATCGGAGCAGGCCCGCCTGGCGCGGATCGCGCTCGCCAAGATCCTCGACCTCGAGCTCGCGATCATGCTGCACACCTACCGCGAAGATCTGATCGCTCAGAAGGAGAAGACCGAGCGCCTCGCCACCTTCGGTCAGCTGGTCGGTTCCATCGGTCACGAGCTGCGCAATCCGCTCGGGGTGATCGATTCATCACTCTACTTGCTTCGCGGGCGAGTGGGGCACGAGGAGCGCATCACCAAGCACATCGATCGGATCGGCGAGCAGGTCCAGGTCGCAAACCAGATCATCTCTGACCTACTCGACATGATCCGGGACCGCCCGCTCGAGCGCGAAGCTGTGACCCTCGGCTCACTGCTCGATGGCGTGATCACCTCGATCTCGCGCCCGAGCGGCGTCGACATCGTCACGAGCGGTGTGGGGTCGCTGCCCACGATCGACGCCGACGCGAGCAAGCTGCGACAGGTCTTCATGAACCTCATCCAGAATGCGGTACACGCAGTCGGTGACGCCGGTGAAGTCCGGATCGCGACCAGCGTCGACGCCACGGAGCTGACGGTGTCGGTGGAGGATACGGGCCCCGGGGTCGAAGCGGGCGTTCGCGTCCGTTTGTTCGAGCCGCTCATCACCACCAAGTCGCAAGGCATCGGCCTCGGTCTGCCGCTCGTCCGTCGCATCGTGGAACATCACGGTGGCACCATCCGCTACGAGCCACCTGCAAGCGGAGGCGCCCGTTTCGTGATTCGGCTTCCTCTCGGAATCAACGATGTCCAGTCCGCGTAGGTACCTCATCGTCGACGACAATCCGGCCTTCGCGGACAACCTGGCCGAGATCCTCGAGGAGTCGGGCGCAAGCGTCGACGTCGTGTCGTCCGGACGAGATGCGCTCCAGAAGGCTACCCACACGCAGTACGATGCCCTCATTTCCGATATGCGGATGCCGTTGATGGACGGCGCGGAGCTGTTACACCAGATGAGGAGCCTCGATCCTGGGCTTCCGGCGGTCCTGATCACAGCGTACACGAACGATCTCGATCTCGACGCGGCTCTGCGCGAAGGGATTCTCGCCGTCTTCCCGAAGCCGGCTCCGCTCGCGGAGCTCAAGGAATCGATCGCCTGGGCGCGCCGCGACGGGATCGTGGTCGTCGTGGAAGACGACGCCACCTTGCTCGACAACCTTACCGACGCGCTGCGCACGCATGGCTTTTCAGTGGTGACCGCAGGGTCGGTGGTCGAGACCAAGCGTATCGCGGCCGTAAAGCCCTTCGTCGCGCTCGTCGACCTTGGAAGCCCTGACGGTACCGATGGTATCGCCATGCGTTGCGTCGCGGAGTGGTTCCCCGACGTCCCCGTGATCGTCATCACCGCACCGGCAGCGTCACTGCGTCCCGCCGGCCACGACTCCATCTGCCACAGCCCGATCGAGACCGCTGCGCTCGTCGCGGCGGTCGAGCGCGTGTATCTGAGTCAGCATGCCTAGACGCACGGTCCTGTGCGTCGACGACAATCGCGCCTTCATCGACAACCTGAACGAAGTCCTCGACGAGGCGGGGTATCGGGTGCTGTTGGCCTCGACCTGCACGGAGGCGCTGCGCGTCGGTCGTGGTGGATTCGACATCGCGATCGTCGATCTGCGTCTTCCCGACGGCGGAGGCATCGAGCTCGGTGGTCGGCTTCGAGAGTTGGTGCCCGATGCGCAGGTCATCCTGCTCACCGCGTTCGCTTCTGTGAAGACGGCGGCCGCCGCAGTGCGTGCCGGCGCCTGGGCCTACCTGGTGAAGCCCTGCGCGACAGCGGACTTGCTGCGAGCGATCGATCAGGCCGCACGTCAGGTGAGGGTGCTCGGGGAAAAGCGCGAGCTCCAGCGACGCACACATGTGGCGGAGAAGCTGGCCGCGATCGGCACGCTCGCCGCGGGTCTCTCCCACGAGATCAAGAACCCGCTCAATGCGGCCACATTGCAGCTGCTGGTGGTGGACAGCCGCTTGCGTCGATTTCCCGAGGAGGTGCAGGCCGCTCTTCGCGATCCGCTCCAGCTCGTCGAAGCCGAGATCGTCCGACTCAATCACCTGCTCGAAGACTTTCTGGCCTTCGCCCGACCGAGGGAGCTCGACGCCGTGCCGGTCGACCTGGCGACGCTGCTCGGTCGCGTGGCGGACTTGCTCTCGGAAGAAGCGCAACAGGCCTCGGTATTGCTCGAGCGGGACTGGTCGTCGGCGCAGATGGTGCTCGGAGAAGAAGAGCGCCTTCTCCAGGTGATCCTCAATCTCGTTCGCAACGCGATTCAAGCCATGCCGTCGGGAGGGGTCGTGCGGATCGGCGCCAACCTGACTACCTCCGAGGTGTGCCTCGTCGTCGAAGACAGCGGCGCCGGCATCCCCGAGCCCCTGCGTGAACGCGTGTTCGAGCCGTTCTTCACCACCAAGACGACAGGCGCCGGCCTTGGCCTGCCCCTCGTGTACAGCATCATCGAGCAACACCGCGGCTCGATCGCCATCGAGCAAAGTACCCTGGGCGGTGCGCGTTTCGTGGTGCACCTACCCCGGGCCGCCGGTGATCTGCCTCAGTAAGTCGAGCAACACATCGAGGTCGATGGGCTTCTTGATCCACGGAACACCGACGTCGCGCGGCAGCCGGGCAGCCGACATGAGCACTTGCAGCGGTCCACGGCTGGCATCGCGCTGGTCGGCTACCTTGTCGACCAGCGAGCTCCCGCGCGTCCGAACATCACTCAGCATCACCGTAGGCTGGAACGATTCGAGCGCCAGGGCGACCTCACGGTCGGTGCCAGCCGTCGTCACGCTGTAGCCCGCCGCGCAGAGGAGCTCGGCGAGCGCAGCGCGGGTGTTGCGATCCTCATCGACGACTAGAATCTTGGGAACGCCCGCCTTTGAAAACATGAAATCGATATGAAGCAAGTACGAGTCCACCGTCGTGCGACCGGTGGGGGCTTCAGCGCGGGAGCCGCTCCGCGTCCACGACCTCGTCCACATCGACTTCTTCGTCGGGCTTGGCGGGGACGCCGTCTTGGTACTCGAGAAGCTTGTACTGAATCTTGCGCGTCGAGATCTGCAGTATCTCGGCTGCGCGCAACGTCGATCCACCGGTGTGCTCGAGAGTGCGCAAGATCGCGTAGCGCTCGAGCTCGGGCATGGACGCACCTGGGATCGGCGGAATCCCCTTGGCACCCGCACCGGCGGGAACGATCGACGGCGCGAGGTCTTCGGGACGAATCTGATCGCCTCGCGCCACGACGACGGCTCGTTCGATCGCGTTCTCCAGCTCGCGTACGTTGCCGGGCCAGTTGTATTCAGCAAGACGCTCCAGCGCCGCGTCGGTGATGCCCGTGATCTTCTTCTCGTTCTCGTTTGCGTACTTGGTGAGAAAGAACGAGGCCAGAAGTGCAATGTCGGACGGCCTTGCGCGTAAGGGGGGCATCTCGATCGCCACGACGTTGAGGCGGTAGTACAGGTCCTCGCGGAAGAGGCCCTGCTTCACGCGCTCGAGCAGGTTGCGGTTGGTGGCGGCGACGACGCGTACGTCGACCTTGACGGTCTGGTTGCCGCCCACGCGCTCGAGCTCGTGCTCTTGTAGGAAGCGCAGGAGCTTGATCTGGATGCTCGGCGCGATCTCGCCGATCTCGTCGAGAAATAGGGTGCCCTTGTGCGCCTGCTCGAACCGGCCCTCGCGCCGCGCAGCAGCGCCGGTAAACGACCCCTTCTCGTGACCGAACAGCTCGCTCTCGAGGAGGGACTCTGCGAGCGCCGCGCAGTGCAGCTTCACGAACGGGCCTTTCGCACGCGGGCTGTGCTCGTGTATCGCGGCCGCCACCCGCTCCTTGCCGGTCCCGCTCTCGCCGGTGAGCAGCACCGAGGCGCGCGATGGTGCCACCTGCAGCACGGTGTCGAACACCAGCTGCATGGCGGGGCTCGAACCGACGATGCTGGACACGCGATCGCGGGCAGACAGCCGCGCCTTCAGGTCGCCGGTCTCGGCGCGCAGGCGCTTGCGCTCGAGCTCGCGACGGAGCACGAGCACGAGCTCGTCGAAGTTGAGGGGCTTGCTCAGGTAGTCGGCGGCGCCTTGGCGCATCGCCTGCACCGCGCTGCCGATCGCGCCGTGTGCGGTCATCACGATGACCACGCACTCGGCGTCGCGCGCACGGACTTTTTCCATGAGCTCGACACCGGACAAGCCTGGCATGCGGAGGTCGGTCACGACGATGTCGGGCGCGAACTCATCGAGCTTGCCGAGCGCCTTGAACCCGTCGGCGGCGATCTCGACCGCGTAGCCTTGGTTGCGGAGCAACTCACCGAGAGCGGTGCGTGCGTTCACTTCATCGTCTACAACGAGGATACGACCTTGGGCGCCCATGAATAGCCTCGGCGTAGCGAGTAACTTGCCAGCGATGCTAGTCCATCGGCGACCGCAAGCGCGAAATGGTTGCGGATACCGGCGGGCAAGAAATGCCGCCTTCGTACGCCGACACGCGGGCTCATGAGATGAGCGCCGGCGCCGCGATGAAGCGGCGCTGCACGGCCTTGCTGAACAACTCGGCACGAAAGTCGGGGTGTGCAACGGCGACGAGCGCCATGGCCCGTTCGCGAACCGATCGACCCCAGATGAACGATCTCGTTGCCCGAGAGGTGCTCCCCGTATGTCACGAGGCCCTGCACCAAGCTCACCGGCTCGGCTGCGCCGGACCCGATGAGCACACGCTGCCCGGCACGGATCGCACGGATCGCGCGCTCCACATCGCGGGACGCAGTCTCGGCCGCTCGTGCTTGCTCCGTTGCGATCACGACCCGCCCCTACGCAAGCGTCGTTCCAAGCAGGGATGGCGCTGCGGACCACATCTTGCTTTGCGCATGAGTCCTCTTCACAGGAGCTCGACATGTCATTCAAGAAGATCCTCGTCCCCACCGATTTCTCGATTCATGCGGGCCTGGCACTCCACCACGCACTCGATCTCGCGCGTGTGTTCGAAGCGAGCGTGACGCTGCTGCACACCTACGAATGGCCTATCCCGGTCACCATGGAAGCGGGCGCCTATCTTTCCGGCGATATGATCCAGGCCATGGAGCGCGAGGCGCAGTCCAGCCTAGACGAAGCAACCGCACAGGCTCACCGTCACTGGAAGGGCGCGGCCGGCGCGATTGCGTGCGAGCTGGCGGTGGGCCCGGCGGCGCTCCGAATCACCGAGAAGGCCAAGCAAGGGCATTACGATCTCGTCGTCATGGGCACCCATGGGCGCACCGGACTCAAGCGCTTGCTCATCGGCTCCGTCGCCGAGCGAGTCGTGCGCTCCGCGAGCTGCCCGGTGCTCACGGTCCGCGCAACCCTGGACTCCCTTGTGCACGACGAGGAGCCGAGCGCAGAAACGGCGCACCTTGCCCCCCCACACGCAACGGCTGCGCGCTCGCTCTCGAAGTAGCCCAGTCGGACTACTGTGCGCTACGCGCTGGGGAGTGCCGCCCCATTACAGACTGTCATGGACATGAAACACATCCTGGCCGCGACCGCCGAGGGTGTAGTACGTGGAGCGACGTGCCCCGTCTTGACGGTACGACATCCGGAGAAAGTTCATGGATAACCTGGGGCGCGTCGGACGCTCCAACGAACACCAGGGGCGCTCGTTCGACTGCGAGTCTAGACGCCCCTGGCCACATGTTGAGCATCACGCTCGATCTCACCGAGCCAACCTGGGGTGGAGACATCCTCTTCGTCTACGTGTGCCGAGCTTCGGTTGTGACAGGTTGTTAGGAGACGTAGATCATGTCGAGGTCGTACTTCTTGATGACTCAGTTGAGGTGCCGCACGTAGATGAAGTTCTGCCCCGGTGTCGTGCCCAGCGCCCGAGCAGCATGTGCTCACTCAGCAACGGATTGCGCTGATCCACCCCGACCCTGCAGTGATCAGAATCCGGGTCGTGTGAGGATTCTCCTCTATGCGCACGGTCGAGCCTGTCGCTACGCCGAATTGTCCTGTTGGAAAACGAGGATCGCTTCCCACAGCTGGAGCGCGTGCCGCTCGGCCGCTCGGCCGACCTCGTCGTGCAGGCTGGAATGGAGCGCCCCGCCGACTTGCCCACGCAGATCGACGACCGCAACACTCGACGAGAAGTTGAGGACGACGGTGACGCGTTCGGGTCCCTCGGTGCGGCGGTACGAGAGAATGCAGGACGACGCGCCGGGTAAATCGAGGAGCTCGAGGCGACCGCCGGAGAGTGCGCGACTGCTTCGGCGCAGCGCGAGCAACCGGCGATAGGTCGACAGCACGGAGGTGGGATCACTGCGCTGGGCCGCCACGTTGGTGTGCTGGGCCTGCGGGTGCGTCGGCAGCCAGGTCTCCTCCGCGT
Source organism: Myxococcales bacterium (assembly GCA_043741435.1). GTDB lineage: Bacteria > Myxococcota_A > Polyangia > Palsa-1104 > Palsa-1104 > JBDTCO01. The sequence goes on along the minus strand of JAYUBF010000177.1, from coordinate 26,642 downwards.
GCGCCGGGGAGAACCCTGCATGAGCGCCTGCATCCCACGGCATCGGGCTGCGTGCCTCGTCCCGGTTGAGGAGGATGCCGAGCTTGCGCAGCGTGGGATGGAAGATCCGGGGAACAGCGCCGTAGACCTTGGCGATCGGGTCCTTCGCGTTCGCGAGCTCGAGCGAGCACGGATGAGAAAGGCCGAGCTCCTCACCATAGTAGATGAATGGCACTCCGCGCACCGTGAGCTGGTAGGCCGCGAGCAAACCAGCGCGTCGCGGATCGTCGCCGAGCCGGAGCATGGCGCGTGGTCGATCGTGATTGCCGAAGACGTAGGTGGGATACAGCGGCTCCGCGAACGACGCCTCGAGCTCAGCGGTGAGTGCGCGAAAGGCCTTCGCGGAGAAGCGCGTGCGCAGCGTCTGGAAGAGAAAGACCAGATGCAGCCCATCGTTCGCGGAGCCGCAATAGCGACGCAACAGCGCGGTCGTGCCGAAGACCTCGCCCACGACGAAGCGGACTGGCCCTTGGAACTCGTCGACGACGGCCCGCAGCTCGCGGGCAAACGCGATCGTGTCTGGATGATTCTGGGTGTGCAGTGCGCGCTGGAAGAACCCGTCGGAGTTGCTCTCGGAAGGAAACGGACGAAGCGAGCGCGGGTTGTCGGCGAAGGAATCGTCCTTGAATAGCGAGTTGAAGAGATCGAGGCGCAGCCCGTCTGCGCCCTCCTGCAACCAGTGGCGAACGACGCCCAGCATCGCGTGCTTGACCTCGGCGTTGCGCCAGTTGAGGTCGGGCTGGAATGGCAAGAACGTGGCCCAGTACCATTGCTCGGTCGTCGGGTCGTAGTGCCACCCGGAGCCGCCGATCATCGAGCGCCAGTTGTTGGGGGCACGTTGTCCGTGCGGACGACGGCCGTCGCGCCAAAGGTAAAAGTCGCGATGCGGATCGTCCCGGCTGCTGCGCGACGCGACGAACCACGGGTGCTCCGCCGAAGTGTGGTTGAGGACGAGGTCGAGGACGATCTTCATCCCGCGCGAGTGGATCGTGTCGATGAGCCGTCGCAGATCCGCGAGCGTTCCGTACTCGGGAGCAACCTCGCGATGCCCGCTGATGTCGTAGCCGAAGTCGGCTTGCGGGCTCGCATAGAACGGCGACAGCCACAGCGTCTCGACGCCGAGCCACTGCAAGTAATCGAGCCGGTCGATGATCCCTTGAAGATCGCCTATGCCATCCGCGTTGGAGTCGGCGAACGAGCGCGGGTAGATCTGGTAGACGGTGGTGCGCTTCCACCACGGGAGCTCGGCAGCCATGCTCAGCCGCCGAGCATTCTGACGACGCGGTCGAACGTATGATCCTGCAGCGCGTGCAGCCGCCGCCGCCACCCCGTGTTGGCCTCCGGGTGCGCACCGTAGAACTTCTTCCACCAGATCTGCGAAGCGCCGCTCAGGTTGAACTGCTGCCACGGCTTCTGGAGCGTGTAGTGAATGATCTTGATCTCCTCGGTGAAGCTGCGCAGCAGCGCGGGGTGTGAGCACATGAACTGGTAGACGAAGTGGTGCAGGTTGTAGCCGGCGCCGAGGCGATGCTCGACCGGCATGGACCACCAGTCGGAGAAGTGCGAGTTGAGCAGGCCCTGATCGCCGCCGTCGTAGCTGGCGAGGTGGCCGAGCTGCGCGGCAAGCTCGGTGTAGAGGTTTGTCGACGGAGCAAGCACCATCACGCCCGAGTTGAAGCGATCAGGCATGAAGAAGTCTGGCGCGGCTGCGAACGAGGGCCGCTCGAAGAGCTCATCGATGCGCGACAGCACGACGGTGTCGGCGTCGAGGAAGACAATCTTGTCGAGCTCGACAAGCTCGAACGCGCGCAGCTTCGTGTAGCTCATGGCGAAACGTGCGTAGATCGCCTGTTCTTTCATCTGGCCCTCGACCGGATCGACGGGACGAATGCGCCAGCCCTGCGACGCAAGACGGTCTCGAGCGATCGCCGAGACGTCGGGCGTCACCATCACGCAGCGCGGTACGGTGCTGCCGGTTTCAACGAGCGAGCGCCCGAGAGCCTCGACGCCGGGGAGATATCCGTCACCTCCACACATCATCGTCACGTAGGCGTGCTTCATCGTGGGCTCCTGCATTCTGTTCTGGTCAGAGGCGATGGCGCAGCCCTTCGAAGAAGTCCGGCACATTCATCGCCGCTCGATGCCGCGCTATGCCCTGGGGCATCGAGCCACCGAGATCCATGCGCACCTCGTAGTGCGCGCTCGTGCTGCGACCGTCTGCTGACCGTTCGAGCCGCCACGCGCCCTCGTTCAACGCGACGCGCACGACGCCCTTCTTCGTCTCAGGGCCGTGGTCGTTGGCGAGCGAGAAGCGAATAGAGATGCCATGCTGGTCCTCGGCCCAGGTGACGTGGAGCGTGTAGTCCCGGTCGGCAACGAGCGGGAGGTCGAGGCGTTGGTAAACATCGAGCGCATGCTCTCCCCGTTCGAGCACGCGACTCTCGGCGAGGTTCTTCTGCCACTCAGTGCTGTGCTCGTAGTCGAGCATGACGGCGAGCACTCGCTCCGGCGGCGCAGCGAATGTGCCATCGGCGACGAAGTCGATGATGCGGGTATCGGATCGCTGCGACACGCGGACGCCGTGCGCGCTCGTCACGAACGCGAAGGAACCCGCGGCGATGATGGTCGTGAGAACTGCGGCCTGGAGCATGCGTTACCCGGCTGCAAGATCGAGCCCGCGCTCGGCCACGCTCAGAAGCTGAAGCCTGCCGAGAGCCCGGCGTGGTGGAGGTCCAGCACCGGCACGAGCGTCCAGGGGACCGGTTTGGCTACGGAAACACCGGCGAGGTCTCCACGCCGATACCGCGCAAGTGTCTTGTCGAGCTGCGTCCGAATGGTGAACTGCTGCAGCTCGCCGACGAGGATGCCGGTCGCCGTCACGATCCCGCCGGTCTGCCAGCGTCCGAAGCCGGCGCCAAGCAAGATGCCGAGGCCCATGTTGAAAACAAAGCTCCCGGCGTGCACGAGCGGGCCTCGGCCGAAGGCCTCGGATACCGCATCGCGTACGAGGATCCGCTCGGCGGCGGCAACCAGCCCGCATCGATCCGTCTCGAAGCGCGAGCGCTCGACGATCCGGGCCAGGCGCGGCTGATCGCGGAGCACCGCTGGCGGCATGATCGCCACGAAGGCAAGCCCGAGCATCGAGGCGCCGGTGCCGAACGCGCTGTCGACCACAGCGTCTCGCGAATCAGCGAGCCCGAGTCGTACTGCGTTGAAAGCAATGAGGCCGGAGTAGATGCCCGTCCAGCTCCACGTCCAGATGCGCACGCGTTGTGCGTCCTCATTCACCCTGCGCTGGATGAACGCCAGCCGCTCGGCTGGAGCAATCGCGGCGAGTGCCGCATCGCCTCCCTGAATCGCGGCGCACCGCTCATCGGCCTGCGCTGTGACGCCAACGGCCATCACGCAAGTTAGCGCCAACAGGCGGCACGCGAAGTTCGTGTCTGGACGGGCCGCACAAGCAGTGAGGTCGGCCATGGCCGACCGGATTGCACTCCTCGTACCGACACCGTGCTCTACGCGCGCGCAGCCCAAACGTCTCGGCCGACAATATGTCCCGCGCAACGCGTTCCGCCACACGCGCTGTCTCTGGCACGCGATGGGAACTATTGCTCTGTCAATCGCACCGGCATTCGGAAGTATTGCTTCGCGTACGCGACGAGCTGACCGTTCGTCGGATGATCGACGGTCTCGACCCCGACGATGTGGGGCTCGATCAAGTGCTCGTTCTTGTGCACATACCGCACGAAGTCGAGCTTCGCGGTCGAGGGCCCTACGACGAGGATCTTCTCTGCGCCGTCGAGCGAGCGACTGAGCGCGTGGAAAAAGTGCTTGGCGTCGTCCGGATGCTCCTTGGCTCCTTGGGAGAGATTTGGATGCTTGCGGTGCATGTGCTGAGGAACGCGAACGGTTTCCTCATCGATTCTGTCTGTCGTGATGTGGAAAACATGTGCTTCCCGTTGATCGATCCAGACAGCGACGTGATTGGACATGATGGGACCTCGTTTCAGGAATGCGATTCGCTCGCTCGTGGGCCGCCGTGTGTCGCATCAGCAACTCCTGAGCGATGCGCTTCGACATGGCGTCCACCCGTGCACTCGGGATGCCACCCGAAGTGTGTCGCGCCGTCGTCAACCGGAGCCGTCCGCACCGTGCGAGACAAATTGTCGAACGAGACGTTCCGGACACGACGAAGTCCCGGCGCTCATCAGAGAACACTGCGGCACACATCGTGCTCTGTGTGTGCTGATAGCCGCTCTGTCTCGAGGCAGCTCGGTGTTGAGTCTCATCCCTTTTTCAACGAACCAGGAGATCACCATGAGCAAGACAGATAAGCAGCTACAGCAGGACGTCGAAGAAGAGCTCCGCTGGGATCCGAAGGTCAACTCGGCGAAGATCGGCGTTACTGTCGACCAAGGCGCCGTGACGCTGAGTGGCACGATCGACACGTACGCAGAGAAGTGGGCCGCCGAGGATGCCACCAAGCGCGTATTCGGCGTGCGCATCGTCGCGCAGGATCTGAAGGTGAAGGTTCTGAACGACCACAAGCAGAGCGATAGCGACATCGCGGCCGCCCTGCTGAGGGCGTTCAAATGGGACGTGTACATCCCGAGCACCGTGACCGCGAGGGTGCAGAGTGGAATGGTAACACTCGAGGGTCAGGTCACCTGGAACTACGAGCGCGACGCCGCCGATCGAGCGTGTCGGTACCTGATGGGCGTCACCACCATCATCAATGACATCATGCTCAAGCCGGAAGCGAACGCGGCACAGGTGAAAGAGAAGGTCGAGGCAGCCCTGCAACGCCAGGCCACGAAGGATGCAAACTCGATCCACGTCGACACTTCCGGGAGCAAGGTGACGCTCACCGGTCATGCCTCATCGTGGGCAATGATCGGTGACGCGACCAGTGCCGCATGGGCCGCACCGGGCGTGACGCAGGTCGTCGATCGGCTAACGGTCTCGTCCTACTAGGCAGCGCTTTGTCGTCGGTGACGTAGATGAGTCGTGGTCGCGGCGCTCCAACAGAGGCCACGGCTCGTCTGTTCTCAAAGTGCGAGTGGCGTTGGTTGACGGCGCATTCGCGACAGGAGATCTGCCATGACCCCACCGACCACTGCACTCGTACTCGCCACGCCGTTATCGAAGGCCTTCCATTGGATCAAGGCCCGGCTCCGACGTCGGCCACCATCCGCCCTGCCTCAGCTCGTGGAGGTCTCCATCCGCGTGTTCCTGCTCTCTCCGCAGGAGGCGCAGTGGTTGACGTGGACACTCGCGCCACAGCTTGTCGCGCTCGCCCCGAAGGAGCCAGATTCCGTCTGAGCTACCGGGTCGACGCCGTAGGCACGGGCGGCTGCTCCGCGATCGGGAGCTCGGGCATGTCCCAGTAGGCGGGGCCCCCGTAATAGTCGTAGAGCCGCGTCTCGTACTCGCGATTGACGGCCGCGTCCGCTTTCCACTCCGGGGAGTGGCGGATGGCCTCGCGTGACATGTGGAAATAGACCTCTCGCTCGGCCCAACGGTGATCTGGTGCACGCCCTCGGACGCTGTGAGCGCGGCCGCTCTAGCGATCGTCGCCCCGGCACGCGGGCGAAAGTGTGAGCCATGGACGGTCACCATGAAAGACCCGTGCCATGCGGATCCGCGCGTCCTGCGCGGGGTCTCGCGAATTTTCGGCGCCTCGCCGGCCGCCCTCGCGCAAGCCCTGCGCGGCTTGAGACGAGGAGACATCGGCGAGCACCGCGGCCGGGACATCATGTTCCCGCGGGCCCTTTTTCCCTCGATGCGCGAGCGAGTCCGAGAGCGGGCATGTGAGACGCATCCGTTCGCTATGCTCGGGGCGCGGTCCTGCAGGGCGCTCGCGATGTAGGCGCGACGAGCTCATGCTGAACGCCCGAGCTCGAGATCTGCGACGAGCGCGAGGTGATCGGATGCGGAACGGCCGAGGGCCAGGCGCGACCGATCCAAGTGCAGGAGCTGAACATCGCCCCGCGCGTAGATCCCGTCGAGCGCTCGCAGCGGTGCGTAAGCGGGGAATGTGGCGATCGACGCACCGGTGCGGAAGCCTGCCGGCCCGAAGAGCTTCGCGCCGAGCGTGCCCCACAGATCGTTGAGATCCCCGCCGACCACGATGGGCGCGCGCGCGTGGAGCCCGTTGAACGGATGGCTGGCGAAGAAGCGTCGGAGCTGCAGTTTTCGCTCGAAGCCCGAAAGTCCGAGGTGGAGGTTGTAGACGTGAAGCGTGCGTGAATGCCCGGAGGGCAGACGGACGCGAACCCGCACGTGCAAGGCACTTCGCGGCTTCTTAAATGCGATCGTCAGGTCGATCTTGCGCGAGTCGAGGATGGGAAATCTGCTCAAGACCGCGTTGCCGTACTCTCCGCCGCCGCGCACGGCGACCGTCCCGAAGTAGCTGCGGTGGCGGAACCCGAGGCGATCGGCTAGGAGATCCACTTGCCGATCGCCCCGGCTGCGGGCAGCGTGCGCGTCGACCTCCTGGAGCAGGACGATGTCGGGGCGGTGGTGCTGGAGGACGCTGACGATGCGATCAGGCCGGTAGCGCCGGTCGACGCCACCGATGCACTTGTGGATGTTGTAGGAGACGATCCGGACGCACATTCGCCGCTCGCTCAATTGCTTCACTGGCGCTCCTGGTTCAAGGGTCCTCGAAGGGCTAGCGCATCCCCGCGATGCGGCGCCGGTCGCGGAGCGGATTGACATCGCGCCGCGAAACACGCGCGGCCCCCACGGGTCAATCGAGCGTGACGACGTCGAACCGCGCCGGATTGGTCACGCGCAGGCCTTCCCGGATCAGCGCGCTTCGCAGCATCTCCTGCTGCTCGGGCTCTCCGTGGACTAGGAAGATGTGTCGCGCGGAGCCTCTCGCGGCGAGGGCGTAGTCGCGAAGATCATTCTTGTCGGCGTGGGCGGAGAAGGCGCTCATGACTTCCACGTGCGCGAAAAGGTCGCGCTCGACGCCGAGGATCCGCACCCGCGGGCGGCGCTCGACCAGACGTCGTCCGAGCGTGTGCTGGGCCATGAAGCCGACAATGAGGATCGTGTTGCGCTCGTCGGAGACGTTGTTTTTCAGGTGGTGGAGCACCCGCCCCGACTCACACATCCCGGATGCCGAGATGATGATCGCCGAGCCCTCGAGGTGGTTGAGGCGCATGGACTCTTCCGCCGACCCGACGTATCGCAGCGACGGAAACGTGAACGGTTCGCCTACTCGCTCGGCGAACGCGCGCATGTCCGCGTCGAAGCACTCGGGATGGAGCTTGAAGACCTCGGTGACGTGGGTCGCGAGCGGGCTGTCGACGAAGACGGGAAGCTCCGGGATCCGGCCGGCGCGGTGGAGCTGGTGGAGCACGAAGATCAACTCCTGCGTGCGGCCGAGCGCGAACGCGGGCACGATGAGCTTGCCCTTCTTCGCGATCGTCGCCTTGACCACGCGTTCAAGGTCGTCGTGCATCTGCGCGATCGTGCCGTGAACCCGATCGCCGTAGGTGCTCTCCATGATGAGATAGTCGGGGCGCTCGGGGACCTCCGGGTCGCGGAGGATGGGGATGCCCCGACGACCGAGGTCACCGGAGAACACCAGGCGGCGCGCGCCGTGGTCGCCGTCGGGCACGTCGAGCACGACCTGCGCGCTGCCGAGAATGTGACCGGCGTCGATGAATCGCGCGGTCACCCCGGGCAACGGTGAAAATGGCGTCCCGTAGGGGACGCCGATGATGCGCGAGAGCGTCGCAATGGCGTCCTCTTCATCGTAGATGGGGACGACAGGCTGGTGGTCGCCTTCGTCAGCGCGCTTCCGGTTCAACCACCTCGCGTCGCCCTCCTGGATCCTCGCCGAATCGCGCAGCATGTGGGCTGCGAGGTCTCGCGTCGCCGGGGTGGCCCAGATCGAGCCCCGGTAGCCGCGCTTCACGAGCGTCGGCAAGCTCCCGGAGTGATCGATGTGCGCATGCGTCAGGATGACGGCGTCCGCCTCGATCGCCTCGCGAGGCAGGTGGAGGTTGCGCTCCCGCGCCTCCTGGCGTCGGCCCTGATAAAAGCCGCAGTCGATGAGGATCCGACCTTGAGGCGCCTCGACAAGATGCATCGATCCCGTGACCTCACGAGCCGCGCCCAGGAAGCGAATGGACGTCATCGTGCCGCCCCTTTGAGCCGACGTGTCTGCCGCGGCGTCACCAGCTGAGCCGATATGGTTGTCAGAAAGTCCTCATCGCGCATTGGGTTGGGCATGTCCTCGAACTGACGTCCTTGCGGTGACCGCGAGAATTGAATGAGAGCCGTGCCTTGATGTTTCCTGAGCGGCGCCACCACATCGAAGCTTGCGGTACAGGTGGAAGCGACCGCCGGATCTGCGGGAGCAGTCGCCTGAAGGTTTGAGCGTTCTGCAGCCATCGTTGATCGAACCCCGCGCCTGGCTCGCATCGTGCGCGGATACGTCGCGGTTGAGTGAGTTTGCGGTTGCCGTGCCAAGCAGTCGCGCGACGGGACTTGATCAAATACCCGTAGCCTCGTTGCCGTTGGCCATGAAGGGGCATCCTGGATGACTTCTGCAAATCACCGCAATCACATTCATCTTCTTCGTGTTCTTCGTGCGCGAGATCCCGCTGGCCTGGTTGTCTCATCGGGTCGGGTTACGCGATGAGATGCATCTGGCATCTAAGGAAGTGCGATGAAAACGAGCGTTATTGAAGTGCACGACATGCTGTCGGTATTGACCGTTGACGAAGTGGAAAGGCGGATTGGCGGGGTACCGGGTGTCGAGAGCGCAACAGTGAACTACGCTGCGGGAAACGCGACAGTGCGCTACGACGAAGCCAGACTCGAAGTTGCCGATATCAAGGTGATCGTGCACCACCGCGGGCGTCAGTCCGCGGACGAACCCCGATCCAAGCACGTGAGCGGACACGAGCCCGCACAGAAGCAGGCTCTAGCACCGACGCCGGGAGCAGCGCCGGCCTCCGATTCGACGCCCGTCGTACCCGCCGGGCCTGCGCCCGTCGCTCCCGCAGTCGACGGCCAAGAAGGCCAGGCGGAGCCGGGAGCGCAACCCTCAACGCCTGTGCCTTCTGTGTCGAAAACTTCCACGGCCGCTCCCGAACTCGACGACCACACGGGCCACTCGGCGCCGGACGCGCCGCCTCCAACCGATGCACGTGCCAGGGCAAGGACAGGCAGCCTCGAGGATCCTTCCGTCGAGGGTGCTGACGAAGTGGCAAGGGCTCTCGGCGCAGACATCGACAGCGGGCTCACTTCAGAGGAGGCGTCGCGCCGACTTTCGGCAGACGGGCCCAACCAACTCCGCTCTGCGCCGCGGCGGCCCGCCTGGCGCCGCGTTCTCGCGCATTTTCATGATCCGCTGATTTACCTGCTGATTGCGGCGATCGCCGTCGCGCTCGTCGCCTGGGTGATCGAGGGCCGCGTCGGCTGGCCGGTCGATGCGGTCGTCATCGCGACCGTCGTCCTGCTCAACGGCGTCTTGGGTTTCGTGCAGGAGGCCAAGGCAGAAGACGCCGTCGCCGCCTTGGCCCGGATGATCACGGCGACCTCGGCGGTTATGCGTGACGGACAGGTGCTGCGAGTGCCCAGTGCCGAGCTGGTGCGCGGCGACGTGCTCGTGCTTGGCGAAGGTGACGCGGTCGGTGCAGATGCGCGCCTGGTGCAGAGCACATCGCTGCGCGTCCAGGAAGCCTCGCTGACGGGCGAGAGCGAGGCCGTGCTCAAGGATGCAGCCACCCTGGCGGCCACGGCGGCGCTCGGCGACCGGCTCGACATGGTTTTCAAGGGCACGGCGGTCGCGCAGGGTACCGGTCGCGCTGTGGTGACTGCCATCGGCATGGACACCGAGATGGGACGTGTCGCGGAGATGCTCGACGCCACGGTCGAGGAGCCGACACCGCTGGAAAAGGAAGTCGGGCATATCGGGCGCATGCTGGGCATCGCCGTCGTCATCATTGCCGCGGTCGTGGTGGCGACCGTCCTGCTGATGTCGAACATTCGCAGCGCCGCCATGGTCACCCACGTCCTGCTGCTCGGCGTGTCCCTCGCGGTCGCTGCCGTGCCCGAGGGGCTGCCGGCGATTCTTTCGGTGGTGCTCGCCCTCGGCGTACGGCGCATGGCGAAGCACCACGCGATCGTCAAGAAGCTGTCTTCGGTGGAAACGCTGGGCTCGGCCTCGGTCATCGCTTCCGACAAGACAGGCACCCTGACGCGTGCGGAAATGACGATTGAGCGCGTGATGACGGCGTCGGGCGAGACCCACGTCACCGGCGTGGGTTACGTGCCCGAGGGGCGCGTCGAAAGCGAAGGCGCGGAATTGGCCGCCGGGCCGCTGCGCGACGAGAACGTGGTGGTGCTCAGCGGCGGCAGCCTGGCCGGCAACGCCGACCTGCGTCAGGGCGCGGGCGGCGAGTGGGAGATCCATGGCGACCCCACGGAAGCGGCCTTCCTGGTCGCTGAGCGCAAGCTCGGTGTCACCGAGCGGCGCGAGCGGCGCTTCGAGCGCATCGGCGAAATTCCGTTCACGTCCGAACGCAAGATGATGTCGACAATCGAGCTCGACCATGAACACGACGACGAGGTCGTGGTGATCACCAAGGGCGCTCCGGGCGTGGTGCTCGACCGCTGCACCCGGGCGCGCGTCGGATTGGAGACCGTCGCGCTCGACGACACGCTGCGGGCGCGGCTGCTCGCCGACGTCGACACGCTGGCCGACGCGGCGCTGCGCACGCTGACCGTGGCCTACCGCCCCCTCGCGCCGGGCGAGGACCGGGAAGCGACGGAGTCGCTCGAGCACGACCTGGTCTTCGTCGGTACCGTGGGCATCATCGACCCGCCGCGCGAGGAGGCGGCGGTGGCCATCCGAGAAGCGCACCGGGCCGGCATCCGGGTGATCATGATCACCGGCGATCACCCGCGAACCGCGGCACGGATCGCCACGGATCTCGGCATCGTCGAGGCCGGCGCGCCTGCGCTCACCGGCTCCGAGCTCGAAGCCCTCGACGATGCCGCATTCACCGACGCCGTTCGCAAGACGTCGGTCTATGCGCGGGTGTCGCCGACGCACAAGCTGCGCATCGTCGACGCGCTCCAGGCCGACGGCAATGTCGTCGCGATGACCGGCGACGGCGTCAACGATGCGCCGGCGCTTAAGGCGGCCGACATCGGCATCGCGATGGGAGTGACCGGCACCGAGGTGACCAAGGAAGCGGCCAAGATGATCCTTGCCGACGACAACTTCGCGACCATCGTCGAGGCTGTGCGCGAGGGGCGCGGCATCCTCGACAACATCCGCAAATTCCTGCGCTACCTGCTGTCGTCGAACTTGGGCGAAGTGCTGACCGTCTTCTTCGGCGTCGTCGGCGCTCGCGTGCTCGGGCTAAAGGGCGCCGGTGACGTCGTGGTGCTGCCGCTGCTCGCAACGCAACTCCTGTGGATCAACCTGGTCACCGATTCGGGACCGGCGCTGGCGATGGGGGTCGACCCGGCGACCGACGACCTGATGGCCCGCAAGCCCCGGCACATGAGCGAGCGGGTGATCGACGCCCGCATGTGGGCCGGGGTGGTGCAGATCGGCCTGGTGACCGCGGTGTTGAGTCTGCTGACGATCGACATCTACCTGCCCGGCGGGCTGATCGAGGGAACCTACGACCTTACGAATGCGCGCACGGCGGGCTTCACCGTTCTCGTCTTCGCCAGCCTGTTCACGTGCTTCAATGCGCGCTCTGACACGACGAGCGCGTTCACGCACCTGTTCGTCAACCCGTGGTTGTGGGGTGCTGTCGCGCTGTCGGCGCTGCTGCAGGTGGCGGTCGTCAACCTCGGCTTCCTCAACGTCGCCTTCGGCACCGCGCCGCTGGCTCTCGAGCAGTGGCTGCTGTGCCTCGGCATGGCCAGCGGGGTGCTTTGGTACAGCGAACTGCGCAAGCTCGTGGGTCGCGCATGGAGCCGACGAGATGCCCACGCATCGTCGCCCTGAACGGCGGCAGAGCGGGTCCACGGCGTGCCTGCTGGCTGGCAAGTCATGACCCAGATCGCCGTGACGGGTACCGCAGCAGCAGCGCATCAGACGCGGACGAGGGGGCTTAGGGCTATGCGGCGCTCGACTCTCGCCCGATCAGCACATCGGCAGAGATCCCCAGCGCATCCCGTAGCCGTCGGATCATCGCCACGGTGAGCGGTCGCTTGCGGTTGAGCACCTCCGAGACTCAAGCCCTACTGCCGATCAGCTTTTCGAGGTCGGTGCGGCTCAGCCCCTCTTGTTCCATGCGGAAGCGGATGGCCTCGATCGGATCGGGTGGACCGATGCGGTGGTGCTTTGCCTCGTAGGCTTCAACGAGGGTCAAGAGTGCATCGAGCTTCTTCGCGGCGGGCGCGCCCTTGTTGGCGGACCACAGTTTTTTGATTTGCGACATCGCACGAGCGTGATCGCGGGCTCAGCGTCATGTGCGGGCCAGCTGAGCCGCGATGGTCGTCAGAAAGTCCTGATAGCGCATTGGCTTGGCAATGTAGCCGTCACACCCTGCGGCTCGAATACGCTCCTCGTCGCCCTTCATCGCCAGGGCGGTGAGAGCGACCACCGGAATGGCGCGCGTCGCCTCGTCCTGCTTGAGCAGCGCCGTGGCCTGGAGGCCGTCCATGCCGGGAAGCTGGATGTCCATGAGGATGAGATCGGGTCGCTTGTCGCGGGCCAGCGTCAGCCCAGTCTCGGCGTCCGTGGCGCTGAGCACGACATGCCCTGCCGACTGCAGCAGGAAGGTCGCCAGCGTCATGTTGGTGGCGTTGTCCTCGATGATCAGGATATTTGCCATGTCAGATCACCAGCTGGCGACGCGACATCGCTCGCCGAATTTCGGCCGCGAAGCGCTCCGGGTTGAAGTCGGTCATCTCCATGAACGCCGCCACACTTTCATTCACCCTGGCGCGGTCCTCGGCACTGATGTCCTTGGCGGTGACCACCAGGATCTGGATGAGCGCCGTGCCCGGGTGTTTCTTGAGCGCCTCCACCACATCGAAGCCGTTCAGCTCCGGCATCATCAGATCGAGCACGATGAGGTCCGGCAGCTCCCGCCGCGCGACCTCGATCGCCTCGCGTCCGCCGTACGCGCGCAGCACGGTGCTGGCCAGGCCCCGCAGATGGCTCGCGATCAGCTCCACAGCCTTCGGGTCGTCATCTACCACGAGGATCCTGAGGCTCTGCCCTAGCGCGATTGGAACCAGCCCCAGCGCTCCGAGCGCCTCGGCCAGCTCCTGTCGGGAGATTGGCTTCTGCAGCACCGCCGCGGCACCGAGCGCGTAGCCCTTGTTGCGATCCGCCACGATCGAGATCATCACGACCGGGGTTCGTGCGAGCGCCGGCACCTGCTTGAGACGATTGAGGAGCTCCCAGCCGTCCATGTTGGGAAGCATGATGTCGAGGGTGATCAACGACAATGGCTGCTGCACCGCCAGCACCAGCGCGGCCTCGGCAGAGGCGGCGTGCAGCACCTTGAAGCCCTCCGCCTCGAGCTGCACGCGGATAAGGTCAGCGGCCTTGAAGTCGTCTTCTACCACCAGCGCGGTGCGCGCTCCCGAATCCGCCTCGATCGAGGCGGCGGCCGGCACGCGGACCGACGCGCTCCCCCCTTCCTCGGGCGCCCGGAGCGGCAGCCAGACCGTGAAGCAAGAGCCCTCGCCCACGGCGCTCTCCACCGCCAGCGCGCCCCCGTGCAGCTCGACGAGGCGTTTGACCATGGCTAGACCCAGTCCCGTGCCTTCGTATCTTCGCGCCAGGCCGCTGTCGATCTGACTGAACGGCTTGAACAGGCGCTCGAGTCCCGCCGGCGAGATGCCAATGCCGTTGTCGGTGACGCTGATCTTGACGAACTCCACAAACTCGTTGTCGGCCAGCGGCAAGGTCCGGCCCGCCCAGCGGCCGGTCAGCTGGCCGACTTCGGCGCGCGGAACGCGGCTGGCGCGCAGGGTCACCTCGCCGCACTCGACGGTGAACTTGACGGCGTTGGAGAGCAGATTGTACGCGATCTGCTTGACCTTGCGCGTGTCCGCCTGGAACGAACCAAGTGCCTCGGGGGCATCGATACCGAGGCGGATGTGACGGGCCTCGGCTTTCTCCCTGATGATGGTGAGACTGTTCGAGAACAACGAAGACACCTGCACCGACTCGAGGTCGAGCGTCATCGTGCCGGCCTCCACCTTGGACAGATCGAGGATGTCGTTGATCAGGGAGAGCAGATGGTTGCCGCTCGAGAAGATGTCGCCGACGAACCCTCGCTGCTGATCGGTGAGCTCGCCCAGCAGGCCATCCCGGAGCACCTCCGAGAAGCCGATGATGGCATTGAGTGGCGTCCTCAGCTCGTGTGACATGCTCGCGAGGAACTCGGACTTCATACGGCTCGAGGACTCGAGCTCGACGTTCTTCTGGTGCAGCGTCTGCTCGTAGCGCTTCAGCTCTGTCACGTCGCGCGCGGCGGCAACCACACCCTGTAGCCGCCGGTCACGGTCGTGGAAGGTGGTCGCGTTGTAGGACACAGTTGTTTGCTTGCCGTCCCTGGCGCGCGCGGTGAGCTCGTAGTCGGTGACCTTGCCTTCGGTCAGCACCCGGTTGATGCCCGCTTCGGCCCGGCCCGGATCGGTGAAGTAGTTCTTGAAGGGCGCCCCGATGAGCTCGTCACGCGTGCAGCCGGTCAGCGCCTCCGTCTGCTTGTTGACGTCGGTGATGATGCCGCGTGGATCGGTGGTCATCAGCGCGTCGATGTTGGACTCGATGAGCGAGCGCGTGTAGAAGTGCTGGTCGCGCAGCCGCTGGTCGAGCTTCCCCCGCTCCTCTTCGACCTGCTTGCGCGCGGTGTTGTCGGTGCCGATCAGCAGGTAGCCGATGATGATGTCCTGCGCATCACGCAGCGCGGTGACGGACACCACCGCCGGGAACCGGCTCCCGTCTTTGCGGAAGTAGGTCAGCTCGTAGATGTCCTCGATCCCGCGCGAAGCCTTGAACACCAGCGCCTCGAAGCCCGGTGTGATCGGAGTGCCGAGCTCGACGCTCAGCGCCTTGGCGCGCGCGATCACCTCCTGCGGATCCGAGATATCGGCCGGCGTGATCTTGTTCATCACCTCGGCGGCCGTGTAGCCGAGCATCCGCTCGGCGCCGACATTGAAGATCTGGATGATGCCCTTCTCGTCCGTGGCGATGCTCGAGAAGTTGGCGCTGTTGAAGATCGCGTTCTGGAGGGCCCCCGCCTTGAGCAGCGCCTCTTCCGCCTGCTTGCGCGCGGTGATGTCGAAACGCACGGCGATGTACTTGACCGGCTTGCCGCGCTTGTCGAGGACGGGCGCGACCGTGGTGTCGACCCAGTAGAGCGAGCCGTCCTTGGCGCGGTTGTGGAATTCATTTCGCCAGACTTTGCCGTTGGCGATCGTCACCCACAGGTCTCGGATGAAAGACTTGGGGTGCAAGCCGGAGTTCAACAGGCGGTGGTCCTGGCCAATGAGCTCTTCGCGCGAGTACTTGGAGATGTGCACGAACTTGTCGTTGACCTGTTCGATCTTGCCGGTCACATCCGTGACCGCGATGATGGCGGCTTCGGAGACTGCGCCCTGAATCGCCGCCAGCTCGGCGGCACTGGTCAAAGCTGCGTGGGCCAGCTCCTCTTCCGACTGCTTGCGCGCGGTGATGTCGGTGCCGATTAGTAGATAGCCGATCAGGGCCGCCTCGGCGTCACGCAGCGCCGTGACCGAAACCACCGCCGGGAACCGGGTGCCATCCTTGCGGACATAGGTCAGCTCGTGGATGTCCTCGACCCCGCGCGAGGCCTTGAACTCGAGCGCCTCGAGGGCTGTGGTGATCGGGGTGCCGAGCTCGTCGCTCAGCGCCTTGTTGCGCGCGATGACCTCCTGCGGATCGGAGAGCTCGGCCTCCGTCATCTTGTTCATCACCTCGGCGGCCGTGTAGCCGAGCATGCGCTCGGCGCCGACGTTGAAGATCTGGATCTCTCCCTTCGCGTCCGTCGCGATGCTCGAGAACTGGGCGCTGTTGAAGATCGCGTTTTGCAGGGTCTCTGTTCTCAAGAGGGCCGCCGTCTGCTCGACGACGCGCGTTGCATCGGCGTTCTTCAAAGCCCTGTGCCCGAAGACGCGGCGTCAGCAGTAGGGGCCGCGAACAGCAGCGTCACGTCGGCCGCGGGAACCGTGAAGAGGAACGTCGCGCCACGCCCGAGCTCGCTCTCCACCCAGATCCGGCCGCCGTGCGCGCTGACGATGCCTCTGGCGATGGGGAGCCCGAGGCCCGTCCCCTTGTACGTTGCTTCGCCGCTTCGCCAGTACCGCTCGAAGAGAGACTTCACATCCTCCTCGCTGATCCCCGGACCGTCATCCGAGACCGCAAACAAGAGCTCGTGCCCTGGTGCCCCCTCCGTGCCCGTCTCGGAGGAGACTCGAAGGGTGATCCTCCCGCCCTTGGCCGCGACCTTGATAGCGTTACCCACCAGGTTGGAGAGGACCTGAAGGATACGATCGCGGTCGCAGTAGGCCTTCGGTAGATCCGGATCGATCTCCGCCGTCACCCGCAGCTCCTTTGCCTGCGCGACGCTCTCGATGGCCACGACCGTCTCCTGGATGATGGAGCCTGAATCGTGCGGCTGGCGCCGGATCGAGAGCTGTCCGGCCTCGATGCTCGAGAAGTCGAGCAGGTCCTCGATGAGCCGCAACATGCGTCCGGCCGCGCGCTTGATCTTCCCGATCGCCCGCGGAAGTTCTCCTCGCAGGTCCTCGGTCTCCTCTGCCTGCGCAAGCATGTCGGTGACGAGCAAGATCGTCCCGAGGGGACTTCTCAGGTCGTGGGAGACGACCGCGAGGATCTGTTCGCGCGCGCGCACCGCTTGCTGCGCGTGCTCGTGCAACCTGGCATTCTCGCTCGCGAGCGCCTTGTATTTGTCGCTCGATCTTTCGGCGATGCTGCGCCCTCGCTCGGCCGTGTCGCCCCTCGCCTCTGCCTCCGCTCGTCCTTCCTCGGCGTGCTCTCGCCGCGTGATGTCTCGCCGCCGCGCGCGGTCCCGATCGAGCGCGATCGCGAGCTGGTTGGCGAGGGCGTTGACGAACATCAGGTCCGACTTGTCGAGGAGCCGATCCCCTTCCAGCTGCAAAGCGCCAAAGGGCGGGCGATGGGCCACGACGAGCGGGATGACGATGAACCGGTTCGCGACGTTCGCTCGGGGGTCGGCTCGCCGGGGCAGTGGGGTGATGCCGACCTGCTCGCTGATATCGAGGGCTTCGGTCGAGGCAGCTCCAATGAGGTAAGCGTACGCCACCTCGAGGTGCTCGCTGGCGCCGCGCATGTGCTCAACGCTCTGGCCCTCGGAAGACCAGACGATCTTCCTCGAACGGTCGTCTTCGGTCTCGATGAGAATCGCGCTCCGAAGCGGTAGCGTCCTCGCGGCGATGGCGAGCGCCGGATCGAAGCTGCGCTCGATGGTCTCGAAGCTCGCGAACAGCTGGCTGATCTCGTACAGGTTCTCCAGCCGCTGGTGCTCGAGCTTGGCGAACGACTCGGCAGCGCCGGCTGTCATATGCGCTCCCTCGGCGGCGAGGGGTCCGGCCGCGCGGCGCTTCCGAGCTCCGCATGCAGCTCCGGCGTCAAGATCTCGACGGTCAGGTTGCCCATCACGCTGAGGAACTCCACGAGGACGAAGCGGCCTCCTTCCAGGACAGCGGAGTCATGCACGGCGCTCGCCCGCTCGCGGAGCGCGAGGAGCGGGAACTTCTCGGAGGCGTTGCACAACACGCGCTCGGCGATCCCGGAGAGCGTGACCTCACCCAGTGTGGTCTTGGTCCGGGCCCGCAGTGCGTTGAGCGCCGCCTCGAAAAGCTCCCAAAGAGCAGTCGGCGGCAGGTCCTTCCCAGATCGTTCGAGCCAGGCGTCGACAAAGGCGGCATGTCCGCCGTCGTTGCACGCACCCCCGTCGTATCCGACGGGGCCGGCCTGTCCGATCAGCATCCGGTCACCGAGTTACGACTTGTCCGTTGGGAGTCCGTCGGAGGGACGCGATCGGTTGGTGCCGAGCCAAACGCTCGTGTCTGCGCCCATCCATCCCGTTTACCCCCTCGCATCGCGCCTGAATTGCTACACGACGTCACCCGGAGCCGCGGCGCGGTCGATGAGTGGGTCCCGCCGAACTTGTGACCGTTACACCCGACGGGTGCAGAAGACAAGCCCGGTCCGCAGCCATGAGTTCCTCGATCGGCTCGGCCTTCTCGAGGTTGGTGTCGGACTTCCTCGCGGACGTTTCGCCGTCCTTCATGTCACCACTCTTTTGGCTATCCTGGATCGGCGTGCGTTACCGTCGCGAGGCGGCGTCGCCGAGCGGTCGAACGCGCTGTTCACTGAGGTGGAGGAGGCGACGAGTTCAAGGGCTCACCGACGGGAAGATCGAGGAAACGGACACGAGCCAGCGCCGCGCCTCAGTTTGTCTTCCCTGCCCTACTTCGGGTTCAAACCCCGTCGCTCACCCCAATTAGCACTCGCATCGGATTTTGAGCTCGGCGACCTGGCTCGTCCGTGGCGTCAACGTCGAACCGATGCGACGCGCCGGCACACCGCCCCAGATCTCGTGTGGCGGGATGCGGGTGCCCTTTTTCACCACCGCCTGCATCGCGATCACCGCGCCGTCGCCGATAGTCACGCCCGCGAGGATCTTGGCGCCGGCACCGATGGTGACGCCATCTCCGATGCGGATGGTGCGCATCGCGACGTGGCTCCCCTCGATCTCGTGCGAGATGAGCGTGGACCCGAACCCGAGGATGCAGTTGGCGCCCATCTCGACGAAGAGCGGGTCGAGGACGATTCCCGGCCCGTGGCTGTTGTCACCGATGCGCGCGCCGAGCGCGATGTGGCACAGCCGTCGGAACGGCACCAGCAGGAGGCTCGACCAGAGCACGGGGTTGAAGAAGACGAGAAAGAAGAGCACGTGGAGGTGGAAGACCCACTCGAGGGACGACGCGAGTGGAATGTCTCCCTCCGGCAAGGGCGTCACGCACAGCATCGCTCGATAGACGAGCACCGCGTAGGCCTCCGAGAAGAACGCCATCGCAGCGACGAGCGCGACGCCGCGCAGGTCGCCGAGCATGCCCGCGCTCACCACCCGGCTCGTCGTCCACCACGCGGCGGAGAGAATCAGCGTAGTCAGGGTCATGAAGAGGGCGATCTGGCCCGAGCTGATCTTTCTCATCGGGCGTACCTGGAGCTGGAAGCAGGTCGTTGGCGCATGACGCCGTGAAGAGCAAGCGCCATGCCTTCTCGGTCGTCCGGTAAACAGTGGGATTGTGGGAGGATTGCCGGGCGACGCGCTCGCGAAGCCGTGGGGGCGTCTCCCCCAGGTGTAACGCTGCGGGTTGCTACTCGACCGACAGCGGCGCGCTCACCCGGTAGCGGCTGCGATCGTCGACGGCGAGCAAGCGGTGCTTCCCTCGCTCCACAGCGCTACTCGACGGTGCAAGGCGCGCTCACTCGGTATCGGCTGCGATCGTCCTCGGCGTACAGGCGATGACGACCAGGTGTGCCCGGCACCGGAACGGAGACCGGAGACAGGCGGCCTTGATCGTCGGTCTGTCCGGTGGCGATGGCGCTCGTCGCGTCGTCCCAGGACAGCTTCACCGCAGCCCTCGTCGCGAAGTTGGTGCCCTGCACGGTCAGTACGGCGCCGGCCGCGATGGAGCGCGCGGACAGCGCCAGCACCGGGCCGTACGCAGCGAGCGGGTTGCCGAGCCCTCCGGCGGCCATCGCGTAGAGCCGACCATCGCTGCCGCGCGCGGCGCTCGGCTGCAAGTAGTCCGGAGGCAGCGGCGCCACCTCGGTCCAGCGCTGTCGATCGTAGGCCTCGACCGTCAGCACGTTGCTGGCACCCAGGGCATAGACCCGGCCATCGCTCCCGATCGCGGCGCCGTGTCGCGTCCGCGGGGTGCCCAAGGCTGGCGCGTCGTGCCACTCGCCGAGCGCATAGGTGTGGGTCGCCGCGATCCCGACCCCGCCACCCACCTGCGCCGACCCTCCGAGGACGAAGAGCGTGTTTTCGAGGGGCAGCGCCGCTGTGTCGCGAACCTGCAGCGCGGCCGGTACCGCCTGCGTGCTCCAGCTCGCTTGCAAGGTGGGCAGGAGCTCGAGGTCCTGCTTCATCGCAGCGATCAGATCCGACGTGACGCCGCCCAAGGCGATCAACCCCGCGCCGACCGGCGCCAGCGCGAAGCCGACGCGAGCGGAGCCCATCGGCGGTCCCTTCAACCAGGTTTTCGTCGACGGATCGTAGATGTCGAGATCGGTCACGGCCTTGCCGTCCGATTGGCTGCCCCCGGCGAAGTAGATCCGACCGTCGGCACCCAGCGCAGCGCCGGCACCGGCGCGCCGGGGAACCATGGCTGGCAGCTCCTCCCAGGTACCGGCCTCGGCGTCGTACACCGCCGGCACCGGGAACGGATCCCCCACGGTGTGAAGGAAGCTTTGCTGGCCGCCGAGGACGTAGATCCTGCCGTCCACGCCCGCGACCAGGCTGAAGCCCAACCGTGCGGGGGCGAGGTCGGTTACGTGGATCCAGCCGGGCGGCCCCGAGGCCAGACCGCAGCCCGCCCCGAGGCACGTTCGGGTCCGACAGTCCGTCGAGCTGCGGCACGCCTGGTTCAGCTCGCAGGGCAGGCACGCGCCGCCGCAGTCCACGTCGCTCTCGTCCTCGTCGAGCACTCCGCTCGAGCAATGGACGGGCAGCGGTGGCGGTCCGCCATCGTGCCCGCGGGAGAGGCCCTCGAAGTCGTTGCAGGCGGCGAGGCCGAGCACCAACACGAGACGCGACGCGCTCACCGGTGGAGCCCGTAGGCCGTCCACAGGCCGATGTCGACCAGCAGCGCCGCGCCCGCGATGCCGAGCAGCGAATTGCCAGCGCCTTGCTGGGCGGGCAGACCGCTCCAATCCGAAACGGCACAATCGGGCGCGCAGCTCCCGTTGAGCCGGTCGAACTCGCGCTGCGAGTGAATCCGCAGGCCGGCACCGACCGCGCCGAGCGCGATCGCCAGGCTGCCCATGAGGATCGGCGCCAGATTGGTTACGCGACGACGCGGCCGTGGCACGAGCGCCACTTCCGAGGACCAGATCATTCCGCGCGCGAGGTCGAGGCGGGCTCGGTAGGGCACGTGGTCGGGCAGCGTCACCTCGAGCGCGTGCGCCCCGGGCGGCACCCGCAGCGCCGCCCGCAGTGGCGTCTGACCGACCAGCAGCTCGTCGAGGTGCACGTTCGCGCCCGGCTGGGCGACGACCAGCACGTGTCCGAGGCTGCGATCGATGCGCGCGATCTCTTCCCGCGCGCGCTCGACGGCCGATGCGGGCGCGTCGATGGCGGAGGCGAGGAACAGCTCGAAGGCCTCGATCGCGGCGGCGGACCGGCCCAGGCGATCGAGCGCGAAGCCCATGTTGTACTTGAGATTGGGCGACGGAAAGGTGCGGTACGCCGCCTCGAACCGCGAGAGCGCGGTCGCCGCATCGCCGGCCTCGAACGCGCGCGCGCCCTCGTCCTTCAGCACCTTCGCTCGACCGCGCGGATCGAGCGGATCGGCCCGCGTGGCTCCGACGAGTGCGAGCGCGAGGACGAGCGCGAGGACGCACGTCTGCACGAGGCTACGCACGATCATGGGTCGAGCAGCACCGTGGAAGGCGTGACGGGCTCGGCCTTGTTCGCCGGGTGCGCGGAGGCGGTCGCCGTCGCCGGCGCGCTGACGTTCGCGACGCGGCTGCGTCGCACGACGCCTCGGTGTCCGCCGCGCTCGATTCGGGGCGCCGCCTGCGGTGGGAGCGTCGGCGTCGGCATCGTCGGCGCGCCGGGAAGGACGACCCCCGGCGCCGGCGTCGCGACCACCCCCGGCGGGTCGATCGGACCCGCGTGGGGCTGTTGCGGTGGCGCCGGCATCGCCCTCTGCGCCCGGTAGGCGCCGATGGTGAGCGCGCCACCGGCGATCGCGGCGGCGACCGCCACGACGTACCAGCCATGGCGCGAGGTCGGCGGCAGCGCGGGGGGTAGCGCCTTGGTCCGCGGTCCGCCGGTGCCGACGGAGAGTTCGTCATCGCGTTCGGCGTTCGGCGTCTGGCGCCCCGAGCCCCTGTCCACGATCGTCGCCGGGCCCGGGAGCGAGGCGATCGAGGAGGCCGCCAGCGTCTTGTTGAGCTCGCGGCGTCCTTCCACGTATCGCTTGAGCCCCGGCGCGCCCGCCGCGTTCGCTGCGCGGAACTGCTCCAGCTTGTCGCTGAAGAGATCGGCCATGTAGGTCGCGAGACCGATCGACGAGACCGGGAGCCGCTGATCGCGCGCGAAGGCCTCGAGGTCCGATTGCAGCGCCCGCGCGGTCGGGTATCGCTCGTCGGGATCACGACACAACCCTCGCGCGACGATGCGATCGAGCTCGGTTGGGCACGCGGGCCAGACCTGCGAAGGCAGGGGCGCGTCGCGCTCGACGATCTCCTTCAGCACCTCGAACTCGCTGGCGCCGGTGAACAGCCGCCGGCCACACAGGAGCTCCCACAGCATCACCGTCAAGGAGAAGACGTCGCTGCGCCGATCGAGCGGCTTCTCGAGGCACTGCTCGGGAGACATGTACGGCACCTTGCCCTTCAGCGTGCCTTCCCGCGTCTCGGTGATGCGACTGGCTGCCTTGGCGATCCCGAAGTCGACGAGCTTGACGCCGCCGTCGTAGGTGACGATGACGTTCTGCGGCGAGACGTCGCGGTGGATGAGGCCTTGCGCCGTGCCACCGAGCCCGACCTTCTCGTGCGCGTAGTGCAACGCGCTGGCGACGCCGAGCGTGATGGAGAGCGCGTGCTCGAGCGGGAGCGACAGGCCTCGCTCGAGCGTCGCCTTCACGATGTGGCGGACGTCTTCCCCGTGCAGGAACTCCATGGTGAGAAAGTAGTCACCGGCCTCGGCACCGATGCCGTGGACCTGCACGATGTGCGGGTGGTGCAGCGTCGCGGCGATGCGACCTTCGTCGAGGAACATCTGCACGAACTCGTGGTTGCTCGACAGATGCGGCAGGATCCGCTTGATCGCCATCAAGGTCTCGAAGCCCTCGATGCCGAACGCGCGCGCCAGCTGGATCTCGGCCATCCCGCCTCGCGCGATCGTGCCGAGCACCTGGTAGCGCAGCGACGGCGCGGTGGCTTCAGCGGGCATGGACGCCGTGCTTCTGCATCAGCCGGTGAAAGCTCTGCCGGGAGATGCCGGCGGTGTCCGCGGCGCGTGACACGTTCGCAGCGCTCGCCGACAGGAGCATCACGCAGTAGTCGCGCTCGAAGCGATCGAGCGCGGCCCGCCGCGCCTCGGCGTACCCCGCGGTAGGCTGCGCCGCGTCGCCGCGCAGGACGCTCGCGAGCTCGCCCGCCGCGAGCAGGCGCTCGAGGACGTTCTTGAGCTCGCGCACGTTGCCGGGCCACAGATACGCGGAGAACGCGGCCGCGATGGCCGGCGTGAGCAGCTGATCGGCCGCGATGCCAGGACGTATCTGGTCGACCAGGTGTTCGACGAGGAGCGGGATGTCCTCGCGGTGATGACGCAGGGGCGGAACCCCGACCTTGATCACCGCCAACCGATGATAGAGGTCGGAGCGGAACGAGCCCGCCTCGACCAGCGCGGCCAGCGGACGGTGCGTCGCCGCCACCAGCCGCACGTCGATGGCCGTCGCGCTCGCCGCACCGACACGCCGCAGCTCGCGGCTCTCGATGAGGCGAAGCAGGCGCGGTTGTAGCTCGAGCGGCAGCTCACCGATCTCGTCGAGGAAGAGCGTACCGCCATTGGCCTCTTCGGCCAGGCCGCGACGCGCGCGCTCCGCGCCGGTATACGCTCCGCGCTCCACACCGAACAGCTCCGCCTCGAACAGATCTCCGGCGATGGCGGCGCAGTCGACGATGACGAACGGTTCCTTGGCGCGCGCCGACTCGAGATGGAGGCTCTCGGCCACGGCCTCCTTGCCGGTGCCCGACTCGCCTTGCACGAGGACCGTCGCATCGGTCGGTGCGACCCGGGCCAGCAGCGCGAACAGCTCGCGCATGCAAGGCGAGCGACCGATGAGCGCACCGAACCTATCGAGGGTGCTGAGCTGGTGCTCGACCGAAGTCTTGAGCGGCGTGAACTCGATGTCGGTGGTCCCGAGGGACAGCGTCTGGGGCTTGTGCTGCAGCACGACCTCCCGAACCTTGAGCGCGCCGATGCGGATCCCGTTCGTGCTGCCGAGGTCGCGTAGCAGGTAGCCGTCCTCCTCCGCGCAGAGCTCGGCGTGGCGCTTCGAGATGCTGGGGTCGGTGAGCTGGAGATCGGAGGATGGGTGCGTTCCAATCAGCGCGGAGGTCCGTTCGCCGAGCTCGATCGTCCGTCCGCGGTCCGGCCCACGGACGACCTTCAGGCGCGCGCACACCACCTGGCGTGATGCGCCGGTGACGACGGTTTGCACCAAACGAGTGTCCGTCTCGTCGCTCCGAGCTGTCAAGCAGAGCAAGCCCGGGCGGCGTTCACGCGGCGTGCTTGCGTGCCGCGGCGCCACCCAGCATCGAGCGCACGAGCTCCGGGAAGCGCTCGGTGCTGTCGTGCGCCCGCAGGTGATGCGAGAGACGAGCGGCGTGGGTGGAGAGCGCCTGGCTCGCCAGCGCGGCAGTGGCCAGCTCACGCACGCGCGCGACGGTGACCTGGTCGGCCCGCAGCTCGACCGCTGCGCCGTGGCGCACCGGCGCCTGCATGTTGAGCTGTTGATCGAAGTGGCCGGTCACCCCGAGCACCGGGGTGCCCGCGAGCAGGGCTTGTTGCACCGCGCCGCTGCCACCGTTGCAGACGACGAGGCTGGCTCGCTGGCACGCCTCGTGTCCCGAGAGATAGTCGCTCACGTACACGTTGTCGCGCGCGACGGGGAGCGTCGCGCCGACGGTGGCGATCACCACGCTCACGGGTAGATCGGCCAGCCCCTCGAGGACGACGGGGAGCAGCGAGCCCTTGCCCGAGCTCCCGAGGTTCACGTACACGACCGGACGGCCGACCGGCAGCTCGTTCCACCACGCGGGCTGCGGCATCGAGGGCGACCAGACCACCGGCCCGAGGAAGTGGTGATGCGCGGGCAGAGGCTGCATCGGCACGAGGCCCGGCGCGTCCGCGTAGAGCACGTGGTCACCATCGGCGTAATGACGGAACGAGCCTGCAGGGAGCGGCGACATCTGATGACGGGCGCGGACGCGGTTCATCGGTCCGAGGTGGATGCCGGTGATGAGGTCACGGAAGCGGTTCATGAACCACTCCGTCGCTCGTCGCCCGAACAGCCGCGTGCTCGGGTGCAGCGGCGCCGGATAACGCACGTCGGCGAAGGGGCTGAAGTGCGCGTTGGCGATCGCTGCATAGGGCACGCCGGCCAGTCGAGCGCTCACGGCGAGCGAGAGCCGCATATCGCCGATGACGAGGTCGGGACGCACCGCATCGAGCAGCGCGAGGTCGTCGGTGACGTAGCGCTCGAGGGTGGCGCGGTCGTAGAGCGGAACCCCGCGCGCAATGCGAGTCGCGAACCGCGCGCTCGAGATCGACGCCAGAGGCCACCGATGAAACGGCACGGGTCCCAGCACTGCGTCGTAGCGTCCGTCCCACGCCACGTGGATCTCGTAGCGCGACGGATCGAGCGTGCGCGCCAGCGCGAGAGAGCGGACGACGTGAGCCAGCGTCACCGCCTCGCCGACGAAGAGGATGCGCTGGCGAGCGCCCTCCCTCGGACCGGTGCGGGTGCGCTCGTCAATGAAGGGATGGGGCTCCGGGGCGTCGGTCATGCCTGCCTGTAGAGCAAGCGCAGGACCAGCTTTATTTCTATTTGATTTCCATAACTTGACTTGCGCCGCGCGCGGCCAGCACCTGCTTTGGGGTGGGGGCCACCCGGATGAGTGTCACGCCGGGAGTGACACTGAAGAATCTTGCTCGCTGGTCGCCACCGCCGCGCCTCGCGCAGCCGTTCCATCCGAGGTACCGGGCAGGATCCCCGAGATCCGGGGAGGAAGCTTTCGGAAGAGAGCGCGGCGCCGGACGGGATCCTGCTATTCGAACGGGAATTGCTCGGCGCGATCAAAGTGCAATCTGCAAGCGAGCAGTCGAAGTCGGTCACCACCGAACATCTGCAGGCGGCGTTACAGGAAGTTGCCTAGGTTGCCACGTCCATCGCGAAGACGCCGAGGCGACTCGCAATTACCGCGCGGCGCTTCGGCCTCTCGCTCTGTCCCACCGCATCCTCCCGCCGGACCTGATCACGCGTACCGAAACGCCCACCGATGTACACCGGCTGCGAGAGCCGGTGCGTGAGATCTTCCATCGACGGCTCTTTTCGCTCGCGATGGCCGCGCCTCAGGGCTTGTAGAACTCGGGCTTCGCGTCACCAACGTTGAGCTGACCGCGCGCCACGTGGGTCGTGCCCGCGGACATGACAATCTGGTCAATGGTCAGCGGACCGGCCTCTTCGTAGTCGTTCACCCCCCCCTGCGATAGCGCGGACCGCGGAACAAGCCTGGAAAGAAAGAACCGGATGATTTCGATCAGATGGATGACGGACGCAAA
>JAYUBF010000176.1:0-42118 GCA_043741435.1 Myxococcales bacterium | reverse complement strand
CCTCGCCCTCAGAATCCAGGTCGTCCGTGCCACACTCGATCCCCGCGAAGCCTACAACCAGATCCCGGAGAGAGACCCCCGTCTCCGTTAGGCACCCTTGTAGCGGTACGGGTTTGACGGAATGAATCCCCGCAGGCTAGGGTGGAAGAGGACTGTGATGCGCCTCCCGCTCATGCGCCGCCCCTGGGCGCGCCTCGCCACTGCACTCCGCGGCGCGGTCTTGCTTGGGCTTGGGCTTGGACTCGTGCTCGGCGCGACGCCTGCGTTCGCCGATCGCATGGACGACCTCGTGAAGTCCTTGAGCTCGGACCCCTCCTACAAGGTCCGCGTTCAGGCTGCTCTCGTGCTCGGCAAGCTGAAAGATGCGCGCGCGATCCCTGCGTTGTCGCAAGCCCTGCGTGACCAAGACGCGACGGTCCGCGGCACCGCAGCGTCGGCTCTCGGTCAGATCGGCAACGCAGCAGCACGCGATGCGCTCGAGGGCGCGGCGCAGGATGTCGACGGCTTCGTGCGTGGCCAGGCGCAAAAGGCGTTGGCCATGCTGGGCACGGGCACCACCACCAAGCCACCGACGGGGAAGGGCGCACGCTTCTACATGGCGATCGGCTTCCAGACCGTCGGCAAGGCCGGGCCCGAATACGCGACGGTGATCCGCGAGGCATTGGCAAAGGAGCTGCAAAAACTGCCCGACGTGACGCTCACCGTCGGCACCGGCGACCCCACCGCGGCCACGCTGTCACAGCACAAGTTGCAGGGCTTCGTCGTGGATGGGACGATCCAGCGCTTGACGGCGACGATGGCGGGCGGACAGGCGCAGATCGACTGTGACTTGAAGGCGTTCGTCGCCACCTATCCAGCGAAGAGCATCAAGATGATGACCACCGAAGGGGCGTCGCTGCAGGTGGGCGCGAACGAACGGGAGAGCGCCAAGAAGGATTGCATTCAGGCTGCGGCGGAAGCGATCAAGGACGATGTCGGCAAGTATCTGAAGACGGTGCAGTGAGGACAGTCCAATGAGGGACGTGGGAGCAAGTCATGGCTGACCAAGCACAGGGCGGAGAGCAGCAGCCGCGGCCGTCGGGCAAGAGTCAACGCAAGGTCAAGAACTTCATCTTGGACCTGCGCTACCAGATGAAGTTCACGCTGACGATGGTGGCCATCGCCGGTGCGCTGACGTCGGCGCTCGGCTACGTGATCATGTCGAAGGCGCACGAAGCGTCGCGTGTGGTCGAGGTGCGCGCGATGGATCCCACCGACACCATCGCGGCGGAGCTGGTGCAGCAGTTCGCGGCGAACGATCGCATGTTGATCTTGCTGCTCGTGGGCTTCGGCCTGGCGCTGAGCGCGGTGCTCACGGTGTACGGCATCATCATCACGCACAAGGTGGCGGGCCCGCTGTTCAAGGTCTCCTTGTACCTGGACAAGATCCGCGATGGCAAACTGGGCCAGGTCTACAACCTGCGCAAGGGCGACGAGCTCGTGGAGTTCTTCGAGCACTTCAAGGGCGCGCACGAGGCGCTGCGGAAGCAAGAGCAAGGCGACGTTGAGCTGTTGCAACGCATCGTGGACAAGGTGAGCGACGACGCGCTGAGGACCGAGATCAACGAAGTCATCGCGCAGAAGATCGAGTCTCTGAAGTGACCTTGCACCGGTGCGCCGCCACTCTGGCCGTTGTCGCCGTCTGGTGCGCCGCCGCTTCCACCGCCTCCGCGCAAACTCCGAACACGCAGATCGCCTACCAAGCGCTCACCAAGGCGCCCGTCGGCGCGTGGGCCGAGTACATCATGAGCAAGGAAGGCGAGACGCAGACGGTGCGCGCTCGCTACACGCTCGTGAAGCGCGACGCGAAGCAAGTGGTGCTGGAGATGGACTCGACCACGCCGATGGGACGCATGTCGATGCGGCTCGAGTTCGCGCCGAACGGCGAGTCACGCTGGAGGCTCTCCACCGCGAAGGTGAAGATGGGCGACAACCCTCCGCGCGAGATCGCTCTGCCCGACGGCGCGATGAGCAGCTTCGGCAAGGACGACTCCTTCGGCGACAAGGTGGCCCGGGAAGACGTGGTGGTGAAGGCGGGCAAGTACACCGCCGATCACTATCGACGCAAAGTGGACAGCTGGACCACCGAGCTCTGGATCGAAGACAAGGTGTTTCCGATGGGCATGGTGCGCCTCGTCGACGGTGAAGGGGGCCGCGTGGAGCTCGTCGCCACCGGCAAGGACGGCAAGACGTCGTTCTAGCGAAGTGCTCCGCGTTTCTGCGAGCGCCCGGGGTCAGACGTCCTCAGCCCCGAAGACCGAGCGACAACTGAGCCCGGCTCACGCACGAGTACAATCGAGGCGATAAGTGAGATGCGGCTTGCACGGCCCCTGTTTAGAAAGGGGCCATGGACAAGATCATCGCAGCCAGCCTCGTCACATTGACACTCTGCCTCGGGACCGTGTCCCAGGCCGCAACGGAGCGTGGGCCGAAAGCGGGTCGCATCACTGCCTTCGCGAGCTCCTCCAAGGCGAAGGTCTCTGCTGCCACGCAACGCGTGGTGGACAAGCTCATGGACGCGCAGGTCCGCCACTCCGGCAAGATCGCCGTTGCGAGTGCTGTGCTCGCGACCGGGGCGTCCTGGACCGCGATCACAAACAATTCGTCCAACATGAAGCTCGGTATGTGTCTCGCTGGCGGGTCGTTGTTCGCCAATGCCATCGCGCACACCGCGATCTGGTTCAGCGAGAAAATCCTCCGCTAGCCTTGTCGGCGCACCCTCCGCGCCGGGGATGAACCACGGCAGGAGGGTCCGCGGCTGGCTAGCGATTGGCTAAGCGAAGTGCTAGCGAGGGTGCTGGACCCACGCCCAGACGCGGCGCAGGCCGTCTGCCAGAGACGTGGTGGCGCGCCAGCCGAGCGCTTCGTGCGCTCGTGCGGGGTCGCAGACGCGTCGTGATCCCGCGGTCCAATCTGCAGGCTCGTGCAGGGGCTCGAATGGGCGATCGGCTGCCGCGCTCAGGTGCGTGAGGAGCTCGGTCACGCTCGTGGCGTGACCCGAGCCGATGTTGAGCGTCTCGAGCGCACGCGGCGTGGCGGCCGGCACCACCAGCGCGCGGATCGTGGCATCGACGACGTCATCGACGAAGACATAGTCGAGCGCTTGCTCACCATCGCCGAACACGATCGGACGCTCGCCTGCGAGCAGGCGTTCTGCGTTCTTCACGATGACCGACTTGTAGCCCATGCCCGCCCACTGCCGCGGGCCGTAGACGAAGAAGTAGCGAAGCGCGCGGGCCGAGAATGCGCCCTGCTGCACGAAGTGCGACAGCAGGTGCTCGCCCGCGAGCTTCGAGATCCCGTACACGGTGTGCGGCCGCGGCACCTCATCCTCGCGCATCGGCGATCCTTCCATGCGGCCGTAGGCGTACAGCGACGAGGAAAACACCACGCGCGGCACTGCGGCTTCGGCCGCGGCGGCGAACAACGCGTGCGTGCCTTCGATGTTCGCGCGGATGACGGCGGCCGGGCTGTCTTTCGACTGGTTGTGCTTCTCCGCCGCGAGATGAAAGAGGCCGTCGGCGCCCTTCAGGACCGTGAGCAGCGAAGTCGGATCGTCGGTGCCGAGCGCGTGCTTCACCACCTCGACCTGCGAGGCCGAACCTAGGTTGGACAGGTCGCCGTAGCGCAGGCTATCGATGGCGACGACGCGCTTGGCGCCGAGCTCGACGAGCCGACGACACAGGTGCGAGCCGATGAAGCCACAGCCACCCGTGACCACGAACGTGCGGTCGCGGGTGCTCTCGGGCGACAGCAACGCGTCGCTCACGACGGGCGGACCAGCGTTCGACCATCGACGCCGGCGGGCACGGGGCGTCCCAGCAAGTCGAGGATGGTGGGGAACGCATCGACCGAGCGAGGGATACCGTCGACGATCGGATGGTTCACGAGGAACGGCACGTTCATGTGCTCCTTGTGCAAGGAGCCGTGGCTCGACTTCATGTCGATGCGGCCTTCGCGCTCGCGCAGATCCCAGCCGTAGCTCGCGGACAAGATGAAGTCGCCTGCGCGCGGCGAGTCGAAGACCTGCGCGGCTTGCAGGGGCGCGTCGGGATAGTCCGTGTGGCTCGTGAGCTCGAGCACCTGCTTGCGCGTCATCGTTGCCGGCAGGGCGGGATAGCCGAAGGGATCGCTGCCGAACACTTCGTAGTGCACGAGGTCGTTCTCGAGCTTGATGCGGGCGCGACCGCGACGAGAGCGCACCTCGACGGTCCCGCATTCTTCTGGACGGAACATGATGTGGTCGATCGCTGGCGACTCGAGGAGCTCGTCGACGAGCGTGGGGTCCTCGGCGAGCAGCTCGTCACCGGTGGGGCGCTCGCTCCAGGTGGACGGGCCCTTCAGGTAGACGTGGCCCATGCCGTTGCCCGCCACCATCACCGCCGCCTTGGCGCCGATCCAGTTGCGGAACTTCTTCGGGAAATAGAGCGTCTTGAGCCCGCGGCGCTCGATGAAGCCCTCGAGGTCGAAGTGCGACTTCACCTCGGTGTGGCCGTGGTCGGCGCCGATCATCAGCAGCGATCGCTCGAGCTGACCGGTGAGGCGGAGCTTGGCGACGAGGCGGCCGATCACGCGATCGAAGTCGAGGTAGCGCTCGCGCACACGTTGCGAGAACGGGCCGTGGTGGTGTGAGTACTCGTCGATGGAGTAGGTGGTGTGAAAGGTGAAACGCTCGCGCTTGCGCATCGCGGCACGGAGGAGGAAGCGTTCGCCGGCCTCGTCGATGTGATCCCACGAGCCGGTGCGGAAGAACTTGATGGCCGCCGGGATGCGACGGAAGAAGGCTGCGTTGCGGTAAAAGCCGGTGCCGCGCGAGATGCCGGAGAAGATGTTCGACGAGGGCTTCACCAGCTCGAACAACGTCTTCGCGTCCTTCGAGAGGTCGCGGTTCATGAGGTAGCTGCCGAGGCCGCTGTAGTTGCGGAAGCGCATCATCGACAACGGGCGACGGTGGTAGTGCTCGCGATCGAACCAGCGATAGCCGGGGAGATTGGCGCGCCCGGGGAACATGCCGGTGAGGTACGGCACGTACGCAACGCCGGTCACCGATGGGAAAACGGAGACCGCGGTGGTGTGTGCGCCTGGCTCCACGAGGTAGCGCGAGATGTTGGGCAGGTCCCCGTTCTTCAGGTGCTCGGCGAACAGATCGACGCGCGCGCCGTCGAGGAGGAAGAAGAACGTGCGATCGAAGGCGGCGCCCATTTGGATCGGCGATGCATAGCGGGGGCGGCGCGGAAACGCAACGGCGGCGCCCTCGTTGGCTCCTGGACACACAACGTGACCGGGATGACCGGCATCAAGTGCGTCGACAAGGGCTTCTCCAATCTCGTCGTCGCTGGACCGTCCATCGATGATCAATAGATCCAATACATCGCGCAGAAGATCGGCGGCGCGACGCCGGTGCCGTCGCTGCGGCTCCAGATCTGCACGCCGGGCAGCCGCGACGACGCCCAGTGCATGTCCTGGCGCGCGCCGACAAGGCCATGCCGGGCGAGGTGCCACGCTGCAGGTTCGACTTTCCAGCTGAGGTTTGCGAGCCCCACGCTCCGAACGCGCGGCCGTGGCGACTTGTATGTTCCGGCTAGCGACCGACCCGGGTTCTGATGACTTGGGCAAAGCAAGAAATGGCACGATGCTTGCTGTGTAGCTGGTCATGCGCTCGTCTTTTTTCGTCACCGCCGCAGTAGGCCTCACGCTGATCCTCGCCTGCCTCGGGCTGTCTGAAGTGCCCGCCGCCGCCGATTCATGGGGCGGGAGGCGCGTGACGGCGTACGGAGGTATGCGCCTTGTTCGTCGAGCAGCGGTTGGCAGCGCAACATTGTTGTTGCCGTTTCCGACTCACGGCGGACACCAGACGGTCGATGCTCGCTCGCTGACGTTCCAGCTGCTCGACGTATCCGGAAACCCGCTGCACCATGCTGTCCAGGAAGTCGAGCGCGTCGATCGGCGTTTGAATCCACTTAAGCAGATGTTGCGCGTTCGCCTCGACCTCGCCGCGATGCCCGAGGTCTCGCAGCTCGGATGGTCGGTCGCGACCCATGCCCGGGACGTGCAGGTCGATCTGTCCGCTTCCATTCCATTGCCGTCACGCCGGGCGCTTCCCGCAGATACGCATGGCTGGCTGAAGCACGCTCCCATGATCCAGACCGATGCGCCTGCAATGGCGGTCACCGCACAGCAGATCCGCGCGCGAGCCCACGATCTTCAATCGCTAGTTAAGGAGACCCTGCTCGAGATCGGACGCCGGCGCATGCCGTTCGAGCAGATGCTGACGATTTCAGATTTTCAGAACGACGCGTTGTCGTTTCTCGAGACCGGGGTCGGCGAGTGTACCGCGCATGCGAACCTGTTCGCGGCATTGATGCGGAAAAATGGGGTTCCGACCCGGGTAGTCACGGTCATTCAGCGTGGCGGGAACGTGCAGAACATGCACTACCAGAATGAGTACTACGCCCCGGGACGTGGCTGGGTCCACGTCGAGCCTGGGCAGAGCCAGACCATCCAGACCTCGCGCACCGATGGCGTTCACACCGGGGTGGTCGATCCTCGCATGGAGCAGGTCGGCCACGGCTTCTTGCGCTATGCTGGAGTCCATCAGTTCTCGATGATCGGACAGCTCGTCGACGCAAGTGATGAGCCGCTTCCGGCACCGCATCCGCTCGAAGTCACGGTCGGTCTGCGTACGCCACGTGACCCGTCGCTCGCGATTCACGGCGCAGAGTAGGGCTCGTCTGCCGCGCGTGCCGCGAAGCACACCTGTGCCGCTTGTGGCTGGAAGCGCCGCGGTCCGTGCATGCGGACGCCTGGATCATCAGGCGCAAGCGCTCGACGCTCGACAAGCTGCTCGAGCAGCAGGCGTCGCTCAATGCAAAGCTCGGGACGTCGGGCCGCAACGTCCGTTCGAGGCCACGGCGGCGCTCGCTGCGCTACGCGAAGCGGAGTCCGTGGCGGAGCTGGCGAAGCGGTTCAGCGCGCCGGCGCCAGCGCGCATGAGCGAGCGCGGTCCGAGCGGGCACTTTCGTCGGCTCGCCGCGATGGCAAGCGGCGCCGCGCTGGCTGCCATTCTCCTCAGCCGGGCCAGCCGGCGCCGCTGAGTTTCCTTCTGGGTTTTCGTGTTTTTGATGACGTGATCATAACGATGCTTGATCCGGTCCCCCCGTCGCTGGTAGCTGTAGTGAGGTTTTTCAAAACGGGGGGATCAGAATGACGCAGCAGGGATCGTTCGGTTTGGTGGGGCGCTTCGTGACTGTCCTCCTGGCGCTGTCCGGCTGCGGCTCGGGCAGCGGAGTCCCCATTGAGACTTGCGGCGTGGGCGGTAGCTGCCCGAACGGCACCGTCTACCAAGCCTGCGGGTCCGCGGACGGCAAGAGCTGCAGCTTCGCGCTGCGCGCGCGCAAGTTCCAGTGCGCGTCGTGCTCGGATTGTGCGAACGCCCAGACGCAGCTCACCGCGGCATGCGACGTCGTTCAGAACGGCCCGTTCGTCAGCAACGACGACGCCGGTACCGCGGGTCCGAAAGACATGTCCAGCGATATGGCGCATAGCAATACCAGCGTCGACTTCTCGTTGTCGAAGCTCGGCTGCAACGGCTACGCGAGCTGCATGAGCGGCTGCTTCGCCGGCGCGGGCTCGACCACCGCGATCTGCACCAGCATGTGTTCGCCGCAAGCGAGCTCCGCCGCGCCGATCGCCTACCTGGCCGCGCTTGGCTGCGGCCAGACCTACTGCCTCGGCACGGCGCCCGAACACTACAAGTGCAAGCTCGACGCAGCGATGACCTCGCTCGTCAACCTCGACGGCACGACGATCGCCGCGGGTGATCCGACCACGGGCAACACCGGCACGAAGGACTGCAGGCAGTGCCTCACCGACGCGCTCGCGCGCCTTTTCGGCTACGCCTGCAGCTCGACCTCGAGCGCCGACTGCTCGCTCTCCGGATCGAACGCGAACATCACGATGTGCGGATCGACGACGACCGCCTGCTTGAGCGACCTGCCGTAGTCCGCAACGCTTGGTTCAGCGGCGAGCCTCCGAGCCTTGTTCAGCCGCTCGATGAGCGTGGGCTCGCGGGCTTGTGCATTGCGTAGTGCTTCGACGAGCGAGTTCGTCACCGAGAACCGTAAGCTCATCGAAGCCGTGCGTGACAGCGCCGCGAAACGCTGGAAGTAGCAGAGGGATGTGACGAGGGATGTGACGAGGGATGTGACGAGGGGCTCGACCTTGCCCTTACGTCGCTGCGGTCAACGTGGGTGTGAGCTCTTCCAGCCACGTTTCGATACCGAGTAGGCCAGTCGGCGCTTCACGCACCATGCGAATCGGATCGAGCTCGCCATACGCGTGCGCGATGCGATTCCGTAGTGAGCAGATCGCGCCCATCGCGCGCGCACTCTCGCTCGAGGTGATCCGCGCGCTGGCCAGCGCTTCGAAGACCTCGCGTTGTGTCGAGGGAATCGTGAGGCCCTGGGCGACGACCAGGTGGGTGCCGAGGTCGAGAGAATCCTGGATGAGAAGGAAGATCTGAAAGGCAAGAAAAGACTCTAGACGCTCGTCTTGCGCAACCGCGTCTGGCGACGCGGGGAGCGAGGCGCGGATCTTCGCGATCCGAGCGCGGATCGCGAGAGCCTTGCGTAACAGGAGCTCACCCACGCTCGGGCTCCAAGAGACGACGACGCACGCCGTCAGCGCACTTTGCGATGATCGGCGCCAGATCGAAGTAACGCAGCGCCGCCTCGGCTCGGAAACGCGTCCACATCTCCATGCTACCGGCGACCAGCAAGCCTTGTTGTGCCACTTGAAATCGCAACCAGTCCGAGCTCGTCTCCAACTCGACAACGTGGGGCTCACGTCCGCACGCGGACCCGAGCGCGTACCCGAGCGCGACCCCTCGCCAAAACGATAGGCCTAGAGTCGCGATGTCGACGTCGCTCCAGGGGGCCGGCGTTCCCCGGGCCACCGAGCCGAACAAAACCACGAGCTGTGCGTCGGGATAGTCGGCGGCGCGGGACCGAATCTCATCGAGCTCGGCGGCGGTCATGGTGCTTAGTATACCCCGCGCACGCTCGCGGTTCTTCTAAGTGGCGAATGGGCACCGAATCGCCGACGTGGTCAAAGTGGATTTTCCACGCGCACGCCGTCGAGCACCATGCCACTTTGCAGATCGTCGCTGAGTACGCGCGCGCAGCCAGTCAACGCGGAGGCCAGCATGATGGGCGCGTCCAAGAGGCCTGTCGGCTGGGCTCGCCCATCTGCAGCCACGCACAGGGAGACAGCGACTGCGGATACGCAGTTTGCGAATCGATCACCACAGGGGCGGTGTGGTTCGTCCACATCACCGCCTGCGCCGCGGACATGCGCTGAGCATCGCATGTGCCAGACTACTGGAGTGACCGTAGCAACTTCGGCTCTGTCCCGACGATGCCCGTCACGATGCACACCGCAATCGATCGGTCACTCGTGCTCGGCGTGGCCGTGCTGCTGGGCGTCTATCTGCACCACGCATGGTGCAGCGTGCGTGGACCGACGCCGCTCGAGCCATCGTCGGTGTGGAACGAGCGCAGCGATCGGGTCGCGATCGAGCGCGTGGGGCGCGGGCTCGCGTGCGTCGCACCACGAACGCACGAAGCGCTCGCGCGGATCTGCGGCTCGGTACGTTGCGGCCACGTGAGCGCGCCGCGGCGGTTGCTGATCGGGGCAACGCTCTCGCTCGCGGACGCCACCGTTGCCGATCTCGAGGCCTTGCCCGACATCGGGCCTGCGTTGGCCGCTCGGCTGCACGCGCTAAGGCCTCTGCTGTTGTCGCGAAGGTCCGAAGCCGTCCGGATCCTCGCAGGCATTCGCGGAATCGGAGCGCGTCGAGCGACGCGAATCGTGGGTCCTCTCGGACTGGCGGGAATGCCACGGGATGACATATGCTCTTGGGGCTCATGGCCGACGACATCGAGCGGGTCCGACAGGCCGCGCTGAAGGACCCGACTCAACTGGTTCGTTTTGCCGACCTTCTGGTCGCTGCGGGGCGATCCGAAGAAGCGATACAGGCATGCAAGAAGGGCCTCGTGCAGCGACCGGACGACATCCCGCTGCGCCTCGCGCTCGGTCGTGCGCAGGCGGCAGCAGGGTTGCTCGAAGAGGCGGGCGCCACGCTGCTCGACGCCGTCGCCCGGCAGCAACGAAGCAAGGGTGGCGCGCCGGCCAAGGAGTCGGGGGCACGTCCGGCTGCGCGAGGCGGAGAGCTGTTCGACGACCCAGCCAGCGACGAAGCGACACGCGGCGACTCGGGTCCCGTCATCCAGGATCCCTCGATCGAGGAAATGATCGAGCTCCCGACCCGAGTGGGTGACGCGCCTGCGGCGCTCATCGCGGAGAGCGCGCGCAGCGACCACAGCGATGCCATGGAGGGCCGTGGCTTCGACGAGGACGTGCCGACCAGCATCGCGTCCGCGGCGGACGGCCCGCAGCGAGCCCGTCGCGCGACGCCCGAGCCGCGTCCTGCACCGCAGCGGCTGGCAGCACAGCCGGGGCCGTCCCCCGCGCTGGAGCCTGGTCGTGTCACGACGTTGCCCGCGCGAAATCCCGCCCGCACACCGACGGCGGCCCGACCGCCCGTGGAAGCGCCGCCTCCCACGCGCGCACCCGAGCCGCGCGCGCCCGCTGAGCAGGCGGGTCGTCGCAGTGATCGCGTGACCACGCTGCCGGAGCGAGCACCTCTGGAAGCGCGCCAGTGGGCAGCGGGCCCACCGCGTTCGGAGCACGAGCAACCGGCGATAGAGGAAGAGGACGCGACCTCGCGGAATCCGCCGGTGATCGAGCCGATGATCCCCACGCCGATGCCGATGGTGGTTGCGCCACCCGTGTCGGTGAGGCCGGTGCGCCCGATCAGGGACAGGGCACCCGTCGCGGCGCCCGTTCGGCAGGGCCCCGTGGATCTGCGAGGCGTCGCGCGATTGCTGCTCGGTCCGCAGGATGATTCCGACGCACCGGCCGTCGAGGATGTCATTGCGCGACCTCCGCCTGACGAGATGACGCGCGCGTGGGATTCTCGTCGCGGGAGCGCATTCGTCTGGCTGTGGGTGGCGTTGGTCCTGCTCAGTGCGGGCATCGCCGGTGGCTACGTTTACCGAGCGAAGCAGCGCGCCGCGCTGCTCGCGGCTGCCGTAGAACGCGCCGATGCGCGCGTCCTCGAGGCCTCTGCCGACGGTGACTTCGCGGCCCGGGATGCCTATGCAGGTGCTCTTCGCGCGGAGCCGCGCCAGCGCAAGTACACCGCGATGGTGGCCCTGGCCGCCTCGCGCCTCGCTGCCGATCATGGTGAGGACACCGACTCCGCCGGCTGGGCCATGTTGCATCGGGCCGATCGGGAAGCGCTGCGCAAGAAACCCGAGCCCGACGCGCGCACCGATCGCGATCTGCGTCAGGCTCGTGGGCTCCTGGCGCTCGCGCGCGGCGAGACCTGTCCGGCGCTCGATGACAAGCCACTAGAAGATGGCGACATCGCGGCCCGCTGCGCGCTGCAACGTGGCGACACCGACGGCGCTCGTCGCATCCTCGCTGACACGTTGAAGGCAACGGGCGATGCGAAGAACGCACGTGCGCTGATCGCGCTGGCGTCACTCGAACTCGGCGCCGGCGACCTCGACGCCGCCGATGCTGCGTACAGCAAGATCCTGACGGCGTATCCGGGCCACCCACGGGCGATGGTCGGCAAGCTCCTCGTCGCGATCGAGCGCGGCGAGCTACCCAAGATCTCCGACGCACCCGCGGGTGCCGTGCGCCTCGGGCTCAGCACCGAGGCCTGGTTCCACCTGGCGCGAGGCCTCGTGCTCATGAACAGCCCGGTCATCGGTGCCGCCAACCTGGAAGCGGCGAACGTCGAGCTCGATCTCGCGCGCAAGGGCATCGTCCACGATGGCAGGCTCGCGCTCCTCTATGGTCGCGCGCGGCTGATGCAAGGCAAGGTGACCGAAGCCGAGCAGTCGATGCGCATCGCCGAGCGGCTCAACCCGAATGACAGCGACGTGAGCGTCCTCGACGCCGAGGTCGCGCTGGCGAAGGGCTACGAGGACAAGGTCGTCGCGGCGTTGACCAGCGGTGCGCAAACGCCGCGCAAGCTCGCCGTGCTCGGTCGTGCGCAAGCGTTGACCGGCCACTACAAGGAAGCCGCTGCCACCCTCGACGGCGCGCTCGCCAAGCGGCCGGGGGATGCCGTGTCCATCACGTATCGTGCGATCGCGCGGGCGCACCTGGGCGATGCCGCCGGCGCCGTGCGTGAGCTCGAGAAGACCGCCCTCACGTCGTCGACGGCGCACTACGGGCTCGGCTTGCTCGCCTTCGAGCGTCGCGACCTGACCCGTGCCCGGACGGAGCTCGACAAGTCGCTCGCGGGCAAGAACTCCGAAGCGTTCCGCGCGCGCGCGCTCCTCGGCCGCGTGCTGCGTGAGCTGGGCAAGACCAACGAAGCGCTCACGGAGCTGCAACGCGTCGCGCGGGAAGCGCCTGCGTTGCTGCCCGTGCACGCGGCGCTCGGCCGCATCTATCTCGATCTCGGTCGGGATCGCGATGCCCGGACGGAGCTGCGCACCGTCATCGACGGGGGCAGCCCGACGCTGGACGATCGCCTGGCGTACGCGGAGTCCTTGGTTCATCTCGGCGTCGTCGATCAAGCCGAAAAGGCGCTGACCGAGGCCACCGAGGCCGGGGTGCCCGCGACGCGCATGACCCGGCTGCGCCTCGAGCTGCAATCATGGAAGGGCCCGAAGGAAGCTGCGCTGGCGGCGAAAGCCTTCGACAAGGAGCGCAAGGGCCCCGCGGCGAAGGAGACGCGCCTGACCCTGGCGACGGCCGACGCATACCGTCGAGCGGGCGACGCCAAGCGAGCAGGCGACCTCTACCGCGAGGCACTGCTCGGCGATGCCTTGCACGCGAACCTCGGCATCGCGCGTCTGCGGGTGCAGCAGAACGATCTCGCCAACGCCGAAAACTCGTTCCGCGCGGCGCTCGAGGCGACGCAAAAGGGCTCGTTCTCCATCGACGATCAAACCGAAGCGAGCGTGGGACTCGGTCGCGCATTGCTCGCGCGCAAGGCGTCGTCGGAGGCCCAGACGATCCTCGAGCAAGCCGTCGAGAAAGACGATACCTCGGCCGAGGCGCACTTCTACCTGGCGCGCGCGTACCTGGAACGCGCCGACCTCGACAAGGCCCGCACCCATGCGGAGCGGGCGGTCAGTCTCGACGACAGCTATGCCGACGCGTTCGCGCTGGTGGGCGACCTAATGAAAACCTCGCAGCCGGACCGCGCGAAGTCCGCCTACAAGAAGTTCCTCGAGCTTCAGCCCGATGGTGACCGGGCAAAGTCCGTGAAGAAGTCGCTGGCGACGTTGTCGAAGTAAAAAAAGGCCGGCGCGCTCCCGATCCCGAGCGGCCGGCCTTTTTGTTTGCACCGCCAGAGCGGTGAGAACGATTACTTCTTGGCAGCCGGCTTCGGCTTGGCAGCGCCGCCGCCCGCCTTGGAGGCCTTCATCGGGTTCTTGGACTTCTCTTGAACCTCGCCCTGACCCTTGAACTTCACCTTCATGCCCGCCTTCTTCTTGGCGTTGCGCACGATGACGAAGCCATTGCGGGACCCCGGAATGGAGCCGCGAACGAGGAGGATGTTGTCCTCGGAGTCGATCTCCATCAACACGAGGTTCTGCACGGTTCGCTTCGTGTTGCCCATTTGCCCGGACATCCGCTTGCCCTTGTGGACGCGGCCTGGCGTGAGACGGCAGCCGATGGAGCCGCCGTGACGAAAGAACTCGTGGGTACCGTGCGAGGCCTTGAAGCCGGGCATGTGATGCTTCTTCATCACGCCCTGGTAGCCCTTGCCCTTGGTGGTGCCGGTGACGTCGATGTAGCTCATCGGCGTGAACACGGTCGAGAGCGCGACGGCTTGACCGACTTCGTACTTCGCAAGATCAGCTGCGTCGACGCGAACTTCGCGCACGAAGCGGTGGGGGAGCAGGCCGGCCTTCTTGAAGATGCCGATCTCCGGTTTGGTCGCGACGCGCAACGGCTTCTCACCGAAGCCGAGCTTCACGGCGGCGTAGCCGTGCTTGTCGGGCGTCATCTTGTCGATGACGACGCAAGGACCAGCGTGGATCGCGGTGACGGCGGTGCGATCACCGGTTGCGGTGAATACCGAGGTCATTCCCAGCTTTTTTCCGAGTACTCCGGTGCGGTACGGCATGACGTCATTCCCCTGACTTGAGAGTCCAAAAGCGACCAAAAAAACTTTGGTGAACCTGCTTTGCAGGACTCGATTGAACCTCCGGCACTGCCGGAAGAGGGGCATAACCTATCTCCACGGCTTTCCAGCTGTCAACTCATTGACTGAAAACAGAGGTGCCGCGACAAGTGCGTCCGGGTCGTGTCGCCATACGCGGCCTAGGCAGTTGGTATTACTGATGGCACGGGAGGTGCTGAAGGCAGGCGCATGACCTCCTCCAAGACGCTGGTTCTTCTACTGCCCTTCTTCGGTGCCGGTCTCGTCGCCTGCGACCACCGCTCCTTTCTAATCGGAGACCCGGGGTTTGCGATGAGTGGCACGGTGACCTCGCCCGAGGTGCTCGACTTCGCGCCGGTTATCGTCCAGGCCTACGGCGCGGCCGACGTGGATGCAACCGGCTTGCCGATCGCGGGTGCCACGCCGTTCTTCGCGCTCTCGGCAGGCGGCCTTCTGTCCGTGAGCCAGCCGCTGTCGTTCCATAACAGCACGCTCGGTTGCCCGCGCGCCGCCCGCATCGTCGCCTGGGCCGACGTCGATGGCAGCTCGCTGCATCCGGAAAAAGGCAATTGGGAGTACGAGGCACGTCCGGGCGCGGGTGATTGGGTCGCGAGCCATCCACCCACCGCGTGGGAAGAGGCCAATGGCAACTGTGGGCTCGCTGCGAGCGCGAACCGCGGACCGTTCGAGATCGCGCTCGATCGTCGCCTGGCAGGTGCCGGCGACAAGAAGATTCGTATCGACGTGGACGTGACCGCGGGCCCGGCTCCGCTCAGCACGTCCTTCGACGTGCTCGGCTACCGACCGCAGGACATCTCGAATGGGACGCCGTGCGCGGGTTGCACGCCGCTCGTCACGATCGCCAAAGGCGAGAACGTCTGGAACACCGAGCATGCCACGCCGCATCGCTTGGAGGCCGACAGCACGGCGCTGCCGATGCGCTTGTGGCTCGCAGGCGAGCGCGACGGACAACGCTACGGCGGGCTCGTCGAGCCACTGCTGTTCGCGGGTGAAGACGGCTCGCGAGGGCGCGCGGCAATTGCCCTCGCGGTCGTCCTCAAGACGCTGCCCTGACGTTCTTGTTCACGGGCAGCCTGACCACCAGGTGCAGGAGCCGGTCGATGTCCTTCTTCACCACGGGCTCGTCGCCATACCGATGCGCGTAGCACCGATCGACCAGCTCCGAGAACGCGCTCGCGCCTGCATCGCCGGCGAGGTCGGCGCGGCGTGCGAGCTCACGCGCCGTCTCGCCGATGCCCCGTTGCAGACCACGGCTCGCCAGCGCGTCCATCGCGCGGGCCAAGATCGGATCGATTGCGCGCGACTTGCCGGAGAAGCCACGGGGGCCGCCGCGCACCATCCAGTACAACGCGAACAAGAATGCGGCCCCGCCGGCCCACGGCGCGCCTCGTCGCAACGTGCTCCGCAGCTTGTCGGTGGACATACCGCTCGACACTGCGGCCCGCGCGCCTTGCGCGAGCTCGACCTGCTTCCCGAGGTCGTACTCGATGACGTACTTGAACCAGGCCAGCTCCATGGTGTCGAACACCTGGCGCAGGCGCTGCGCGATGGACGACGTGATGGCACCTTGGGTCGCGAACGGCGTGGGGTCGAACGTGACCCAGCCGGCTTGACCGAGCCACACCTCGACCCACGCGTGCGCATCGCTCTGCCGCACCGCGAGGTACTTGCCGTACTCGTTCCATTCACCGTTGAGGAAGCCACTTACCATCCGCGTGGGGATGCCGAGGGAGCGCAGCATCAGCGCCATCGACGAGGCGAAGTACTCGCAGTGGCCGGCCTTCTGCACGAACAAGAAGTCTTCGATGGGCTCGTAGCGGTCGTCGCGGTGCAGATCCAGCGTGTAACGCAGCTTGGTCTGCAGGTACTTCTCGACGGCGCGGGCGATCTGAAAGCGCGTGTGCGTGCCCTCGGCCAGCTTCTTCGCGAGGTCGATCACCCGCGCGGGCAGCACCGGGAGCTGTAGATATGGCGCGAGCGCCTGCCCCGGCGCGTCCTCCGTGTAGCCCGGATCGGCGAGGATGCGGCCGAGGTCCTTGATGCCGACCTGCGAGTACACCGTGTAGCGCATCGCGCTCTTGCGCTCGGTGTAGGCGATGCGCCCGCGCAGATCGACGCGTGCTTCGACGGCGTAGA
The DNA here is from genome assembly GCA_043741435.1 of Myxococcales bacterium. Taxonomy (GTDB): domain Bacteria; phylum Myxococcota_A; class Polyangia; order Palsa-1104; family Palsa-1104; genus JBDTCO01. The sequence goes on along the minus strand of JAYUBF010000176.1, from coordinate 25,668 downwards.
CCTCACCCGCGCGGCGCCCTTCGATCTCGACGCCACCCCCGAGGCCGGGAGGCGGCAGCTCGAACGCGACGGGCTTCGTGGCACCGAACAACACCGACGTGTCGAGCGGGTCGAGATAGATGTTCTGCTGGATCGCCCCCGCGAGGATGCGCTCGCGCGTCGGTCCGTCGAGATGGGTGCTCGGTGGATCGACGAACGCAACGCGACCCCGTCGCTGGATCGGCGTGACCGCGACCTGCGAGGTGCGCGTCCAGTGGCCGCCTTGATAGTGATCGAACGCGACGCCGCGGAAGTGCAGCGGCTCGATGGTGGGGCCCGCCGGTAGCTCCACGCGCAGCGCGATCATCGGATTGTCTTTCACTTGGCCGTACTCTCCGAGCTCGACGCGATCGCTGAAGCCAACGGTGGGCTGTTGCTTGCGACCGTGGGCAGAGAAGAAGCCGAACCCGAAGCGCGGGATGAGGAAGAACGTGAGGACCGACACGAGGAACACGCCGAGCGAGACCAGCGCGGTGCCGGCGAGAAACGAGCCACGCACGATGCGGCGCGAAGCAAGGATCCGCTCCACCTCCACACGCTCCGACTGGGCGTCGTCCGAGTGCTTGAGCAGAAAGTTGTCCTCCATCTCTCGTCGGAGATGGAAGAGGGTGAGGGTCCAGGTGGCGAACACGACATAGAGGAGGAAGCAGAGGGCGTAGGTCAGCTCCGTCGAGAGCGCGGCGCCGGCGACCAGCATGAGGAAAGACAGGACGTAGGCGTGGAGGTAGTCGCGCGACGCTCTCCGGTTGAGCAGCTTGTTCACCATGAGGAAACAGATGAGCCCGATGCCGGCGGTGAGCAGCTCGCCGCGGATCGCCGTGAGCACGCTCAGCGAAAAGAAGAGGAGCGTGAGGATGTTCCAGCCGAGCGTCCAGCGGGCCTGCGAAGCGTTCGACCAGCGTGCCGGCTCGACGAAGTACGACACGGCGCCAAAGCCCGAGACGAGGCTGATCTGCAGGGGCGTGAGCTCACGCGAGAGCGCCAGCGCAAGAAAAGCCGAAGCACACATGAGGTACGAGACGACCTTGTGTATCGCCGAGAACTTCATGCCGCGGCTTGCGTCAGCGGCGCAGCCTGGCCGGGTACGATGTAGAGCGGCTCGGCGCTGGCGTCGGGCTCACCGAAGTAGGGCGTGGACTCGGTCAGCACCGGGAGCAAAGCGAGGTGCTCGAGGAACTGTTGCTGGCTGCCGCGCCCTTGCGCCCACGGGATGGACCCGGAGCGTGTGATGAGGCGAACCATCCAGCCGCGCTCGAGATGGTCGACCACGATGGAGGCGCACAGGCTGACGGCCTTCTCGATCAGATCGTCGGCGACCGCCTCGTCCCCAGCGGGCCTCACGTTGTCGAGGAAGATCGCGACCCGGCGCGAGGCTTCGTCGTCGTGCTCCCGCACCAGGCGCCTACCCCGACGGGCGGTGGAGCGCCAGTGGATGTCGCGCGGATCGTCCCCGTCGCGAAACTCGCGCAGGCCGTGGAACTCGCCACGCCGTCCACGTGGCAGCGGCATGTTGTCACCCAGGTGGTGCGCACGACGCTCGGCCATGAGCGGCACCGGGCGCACGGCGGGATAGACCAGCACGGTGGTGTCGGCGTCGATGAGGCGCGACTTGCGAAACAGCGCGAACGGAAACTTGGTAGAGAGCCGGAACGCGGAGAAGGTGTAGCGACCGCGGCGCGGGAATGTATGCCGGTACGACGTGCTCTGCGACCTCAGCGACGGTAGCTTCAAGAAGTAGCACTTCTTGTCGAGCGGCTTTCCAGCGACGAGGTCTTCCACTTCGATGCTGAACGACGGCAGCCGTGGCTTCTTGTTGTACAGCCCGATGCCCATGAGGAACGGGCGCTCGGCGTAGAGCGAGTCCGGCGGGGTGCGTGCCACAGTGACGTCGCGCAAAGACATCTCGGACAGCACGCCTGACGCGATGATCAGCGATAGCATCATGCCGAGAAGCAGATAGAGCAGGTTGTTGCCGGTGTTGATCGCTGCGAAGCCCACGCCCACGGTGATGCCCACGAAGTACTTGCCGTCGCGGGTGAACTCGAGACGACGCGGTGGCCGCAGCCACCGACGGAGCCGAGCTCGCAGCTCGACCATCACGCGGTCCTGCCACTTCATCGGCGTACGCCTACGCGGGTACCGGGACGCGCTCGAGCAGCTCCGCGATCACGCGCTCGGCTTCGTCGCGCTGACGGCCCAGGCCGTCGCTCGACGCCAACAGAACGCGGTGAGCCAGCGCAGGCACGGCGGTCTCCTTGAAGTCGTCCGGGGTGGCGTACATGCGGCCTTCGCACAGGGCGCGCGCGCGTGCGATGCGGAACCAGGCCTGGAAGCCACGCGGCGAAATTCCGAGGCGCAGGAAGGGCGAGTTTCGCGTCTCGGCGATCACGGCCTGGGCGTAGTCGAGCAGGGAGTCTTCCACCTTGATGCGACCCGCTGCTTCTTGGACCTGAGCGAGGTCGGCGAGCGTGAGCACCGGGGTCAGGCTTTCGACGGGATCGCTCGCGCCGCTCTGGACCACGACTTGTCGCTCGTCCGCGGGCGACGGGTAGCCGAGCCTCATGCGGATGAGGAACCGATCCATCTGCGATTCCGGCAGGGGATACGTGCCGAAGTGCTCGAGCGGATTCTGGGTGGCGATGACCAGGAACGGCTGCGAGATGACGTGCGTGGTGTTCTCGACGGACACCTTGCCTTCGCTCATGGCCTCGAGCAGCGACGACTGCGTGCGCGGCGTGGTCCGGTTGATCTCGTCGGCGAGGACCACGTTGGCGAAGATTGGACCTGGGTGGAACTCGAAGCGATGGGTCTCGTCGTTGTAGATGTTCACGCCGAGGATGTCGGAGGGCAGCAGGTCGCTGGTGAACTGCACGCGGCGGAAGGTGCCACCGACGACGCGGGCAAGCGCACGAGCGAGCGTGGTCTTGCCGACGCCCGGCACGTCCTCGATGAGCAAGTGACCGCGGGCCGCCAGTGTGGCCAAGGCCAGGCGGATTTGGGCGTCCTTGCCGCGGATGACGCCCGCGATGACCGTCTCGAGCTTGCCGAGTAACGGCCGGACGTCGCGCGCCGGATTGTCAGCGCTCAGCACGACCGGGGATTGGGCTTCACGCAGCACAGCACTCATCGGAGCTCGTCGATCATAGCAGGTTCTTTCGTTCTTGGTTGCAGAGCTCATCGATCGGTGACCTTGATGCGGTGACCTTGATGCGGTGACCTTGATGTCGTTGCGCTCGAGCCACATCGTGACGTTCGAGCGGCCGCTCATCGGACCGACGTCGAACTGTTGCTCGATGCCGAAGTAGTGCGAAGGGACGCCGCTGTAGACCGAGTTCGCGAGCTCGTGGTCGGCCTTGGCGTACGCCTTCTTGATCGCCGCAGCACGCACGCCCGTGGTGGTGCGGAACGCATCCGAACCCACGATGGGGTGTTCGGAGCCACGGCCACGCCCGTGGCCGTCGCGACGGCGTAGGAGTACGCCTTGGGCCGCAACAGCGGACGATCGATGAGCTTCAGCAGACCGAAGGCCGAGGCAGCGTGATGCGGACGCTGAGGAAGGAGTCGCGAGCAGCGGCGCCGAGTGGCTCGATCTGCCCGCCGTGCGCTTCGATGATGCGACGCGCGAGCGGCAGCGCCAGGTGCAGACCCGCGATGCCCTCGACCTTGCGGAACGGCTGGAACATCGCGGACAGCTCGTCGACGTTGACCGTCTTGCCTGTGCGAACGTCGAAGACGAGCGCGCGGCCGCCGTGCGAGTCGCGCTCGGCGATCTCGACGCGCACCGTGCCGTCCGCTCCCGCCGCGTCGATGGCCCAGTTGAGCACGTGGGTGAGAGCCTGCTGCATGCGCAGCACGTCAACGCGGATGGGGTCGAGCCCTGCCTGTAGATCGACCACCATGCGGTCGCCGATGGCCTCGGGCCGCCCTCGCAGCGCTTCCTTGCGCGCCTGCGTGATGAGCGTGGCGGGGGGGGCGGGCTTGCGATCGAGGTCGAGGTGTCCGCTCTCGGCGCGCGCCATGTCGAGGATCTCCGACAGCAGCCGCAAGAGATACGAGCCGGTGGCGTTGATCTCGGCGAGGATGCGGCGCTGTGGGTCGGTGATCGGACCCTCGAGCCCGCGAGTGAGCAGCTCCGAGAAGCCGAGGATGGAGTTGAGCGGTGATCGCAGGTCGTGGCTCATGTTGGCCAGGAACATCGACTTCATGCGGCGTGACTCTTCGGCTCTCTCCACCGCGAGGAACTTCTCGAGCTGGATACGCGGGATGCGCTCGAGCAAGCGGTTGAGGGCCTGCGCCACGCGACGAACCTCGCTCACGGTCACGGTGGGCGCGACAGGAGGCATTCGATCGTCGGCGAGCGCCTCGACCTGCGCGGCGACGGCCCGGGTATCGCGGCCGAGGCTGCGGGCCAGCGACGCGGCGATGACGAACGCGAGACCCACCAGTGCGAACGCGACGATGATGAGCGGCGCCCGCGATCCCGAGGGCGGCATCACCGCGACTACGATCGCGCCGCCGCGGAGCGCGCCCGCCAGCGGCGCCTCTTCGGTGGGGGCGCCCGCGATCTCGGCCCCGCGCTCCTCCGGAACCAAGCGCCCCGACGGCATGCGCAAGAGCACGAGCGCGTGCTCGAGGTGCGTGCGCGAGCAGAGCCTCACCGCTTCGGCCGGCGTGCGCTCCGAGGCCACGATCGCGATGCGGCGCGCCGTGGCCTTCGCTCGTTGCTGGGCTTCTTCGAGACGCGCGTCGGCGAGCCGTCCGTCGCCGAGCACGGCTGCGGGCGCCAGGGCCACCGCCGCGATGGCGAGGACGGTGTACCCGACCAGCGCACCGATCGGCGCCCGCGTCCCCGTGGGTAAGTTCTCGCGAGCGAAGAACAGTGCATGCGGGCGCAGTGCCGCGCGCATCACGATGTACAGCGGCACGGCGAGGAAGCCGATGAGGGCCGTCGCGGTCATGCCGATGCCGACGGCGACCGCGCCTGGATCCCCGCCGCTGTAGAGACGCCAGAGCGTCGCTGCGACCGCCAGGCCCCCTCCCACGAGTACCAGCAGCCCCGCGAAGCGCACCGGCAAACGCAACACCCGACGGCGTGGGAGCTCGGCCTCTGCCGCAGCGCCACTCACCCCGCGAAGCCCGACGACCAACGCAACGCCGAGCACCATACAGGTGACGAACGCGCCGAGCCAGTAGACGTCGCGAATGTAGGCGAGCTGCTCGGACGAGAGGTCGACGAGTTGCTGGTTGAGCGCGGGCATCGCCGTCGCCACCGCGATCGCGGCGACCATCCCGGCGCCCATCACGCACGCGATGACGGGCGCGGTCGACGGCGCGGTCTTCGCAGCCGTCACGCGGAAGGTCCTTGACTCGAGCCCCCGACCGGGAGGGTCACCGTGAAGGTGGATCCGACCCCGACGGCGCTGGTGGCGGAGATGGATCCTCCGTGCGCGTTGAGGAGGCGACGGCAGATTGCCAGCCCGAGTCCGGTGCCGCGCGCGCGTTGGCGTAAGTTGCCGAGCTGCACGAACTCGGTGAAGAGGCGCGGCAGGTGGGCGGGATCGATCCCAGGACCGGTGTCGCCCACCACGAGCACCACGCGCTCGCCCTCGCGCCGCACGGTGAGCGTGATCTGACCTTCGCTCGTGAACTTGACCGCGTTCGAGATGAGGTTGGTCACCACCTGACGGAGGCGTCGCTCGTCGCCGTCGATCCGGGTGGTCTGCTCGGGGTGATCCGGCAGCTCGGTGCGTAGCTCCACCTTCGACCGCAGCAACGGACGTTGCGCCCGCGCGACGCTCGTCACCAGGGCGCCGAAGTCGAGCGGCTCCTCGCGGAGTTGAATACGACCGGTGGCGATGGCGGAGAGATCGAGGACCTCCTCGAGGAGGCCCGTGAGGTGGGTCGCCGAGCTCACGATGAGCCGCACGTCCTCGCGCTGGGCGGGGGTGAGTGGCGCTGCGGTCTCCTCGAGGAGCTCGCGCGATGCACCGAGGATTCGATCGAGTGGTGAGCGCAGCTCGGTGGAGACCAGGCCGAGGAAGTGGTCGCGCTCGCGATCGGCCGCGCGGGCCCGGCGCAAGGCTTCGTCGTGCTCGACGAGGCCGGGTCGCAGCTGCACCCGCAGCTTGGCCAACGAGACCGCGAGGTCGCCCACCTCGTCGAGTGACAAGGCGAGGATGGGCTGGTCGAGCGCGCCGAACGATCCGCCCTCCGCTTTCGCGAGCGCGTCGAGCTCGGCGGCCACGCGGTTCAGATCGTCGGCGGGTCCGCGCCCGAGCGCATAGCCGATGAGGAACGTGAGCGTGGTGGCCAGCAGGCCGACCGCCACGAAAATCAGTGGTGGCCGCAACGGTACGGGGACGTCGGTCACCGCCGCGACGACTCGGGTACCGTCGGTGGTGAGGCGAACTGCGCACGGATACGCGCGGCGTCCTCGCTGGCTGTGACGGACGCGGCACAGGGTCGGCGGACCCTCGTCGATCTCCACCATTGCATCGCGGGACAAGCCACTGCCGCTGGCCGGAATCACCTCACCACTCGGGCCAATGCGACCGGTGAAGCCGCCCGGCGGTACCAACACCTGGGCGGAGCCCTCACTCTCGCTCGTCGAGAGCTCCGCCAGCAGCTGCGCCAGGTCGCGCGCTTCCTCGACAGCCGTCTGCCGCGCGCTCGCATAGAGGTGACCAACGAGATGTGCGGTGGCCAAGGCCCACGTTGCCGCCGTGACGGCGCTCGCCGCGCCGCCGACGAGGAGTGGCAGCCTGACGCCGCTCGAGGGTTGACCCTCGTGCGCGCGCGTGAAACCGGCCACGACCGACGCGAGCATCGAGCCGACGATGCACACACCGAGACTCCCAGCGGCGAGCGCACCGATGGTGCCGCCCATGAGTCGCCCATCGCCGAGCGGACCGATGACGAACAAGGAGACGAAGACACTGATCAGGGTGCCGACCACGCCTGTCGCTCCTACGATGACGCCGATGCGTGCGGCCAGACGCGCGCCGGGCGGCTCGCCGCTCGGGCCGATGATGGCGGTCACCAATGCGAGCGCGAGGCCGAGCGCAACCGCGTAGGCTCGCACCCAGGGCACCATGCCGGGGTCGAGCCCAATGAGCGATGGCAAGAAGAACGCGAGCAGCGCGCCGATGCCAGCGCCCGCACCAACGCCGATGACGCCGACGCGCAGCAGGCGCCGTGCGCGCGCGACGCTCCCCGTGAGGTTCTTGAGCGCGGGCGAACGGGGGGAGGGCATGCTTGCCTACACGCCTATACGAACGACGCGAACCGCTCGATCGCTGCAAGGATCGCGGCCGGTTGCTCGAGGTGTGGCTGGTGGCCGGTGTCCGGAAGCAACTGGACCTCGCAGCTCGCGAAAGCGCCGACCATATTCCTCACCGACGCAGGCGGGCACAACAGGTCGTCCTCGCCGCCTACGCACAGGAGAGGCGCCCGCACGTCAGCGGTTCGCGGCGCAGTGAACCGCTCGACCGCGCGAAAATCGGCGAAGGTCACCTCCGGCTCGGCGCTGGTCACCGTGCGCATCCAGCGCGACACCGTATCGCGTGGTGTGGCCGGCGACCAGCCGAGCTCGGCCAAGATCTCGGGTTGTCGCTTCGGATTCGAGGCCAGCGCAGCGAGTAGATCCGGGCCCGGCTTCATCTCCGAGGCGGCGCTCAGCACCACGGCGCCGGCGACCTTGTCCGGATAGGCAGCCGCGGCCGAGAGCGCAACGAGTCCCCCCATCGAGTGACCGATCAGGATCGCGCGACCAATCTCGAGACGGGCGCATGCCGCACCGACGACGTCGCGATAGTGCGCGATGCGCTCTTCGTCGGACACGGCATGAAACGCTTCGCTTTGGCCATGCCCCGGAAGGTCGGGCGCCACCACCAGACGCTCGCGCTCGAAGTGACGAAACAGGTCGAGCCAGACGGTCGCCGAGGCGCCGGCGCCATGGATGAACACCAGCGGCAGTCGGCGCGACGAACGCGGTCCTTCGACGCGGATTCGCATCGAAGGACCTTCGCTGCTCTTGCTGAGCGACCCGTCCGAGCCGAACCGCAACCGTATCAGCGGGCTGCTTCCTTCAGCTTCTTGACCTCGGCGGTGAGCGCCGGCAATGCCTTCTCCCACGTGTCGACGAGACCGTAGTCGGCAACCTGGAAGATCGGCGCTTCGGGATCCTTGTTGATGGCGACGATGACCTTGCTGCCCTTCATGCCCGCGAGGTGCTGGATGGCGCCGGAGATCGCGACGGCGATGTACAGGTTCGGAGCGACCACCTTGCCGGTCTGACCGACCTGGAGATCGTTCGGGACCATGCCAGCATCGGCCGCTGCGCGGCTCGCGCCCATCGCGCCGCCGAGGAGGTCGGCGAGCGCTGCGATCTGCTCGAAGTTTTTGCCCTCCTTCATGCCGCGACCGCCGGAGACGACGATCTTGGCCTCGGTGAGCTCGGGGCGATCGCTCTTCTGGGCACTGATGGAGACGAACTTCGCGCCTCTGGCGTCGAGCCCGGTCACGGCGAGCTTGCGCACCGCAGCCGCGGCACCACCCTCGGCAGTGGCCGGCGCGAACTCCGTCTGGCGCACGGTGGCGACGAGGGTCGGGGTGGAGACCTCGACCTCGGCCAGCACCGCTCCGTACAAGATGGCACGGCGGAAGCGGTTCGCCGCTGTCACGGCAACTACGTCGGACACCATGCCACAATCGAGCAGCGCAGCGACTCGCGGCAAGCAGTCCTTGCCCACCGCGGTGGCGGTCCCCGCGATGACCGTCGCGCTCACGTCCTTGGCTGCTTGCGCGATGGCCGCGGCCCACGTCTCGGCGAGCGGGTGCTCGAGCTCGGGCGCATCAGCCACGAGGACCTCGGCGCCGCCCAGCTTCGCGACCTCCGCGGCCGCGCCATCGACGCCCTTGCCGAGCACGAGGAGGTGGAGCTTGCCGCCGTGGAGCTCGGCCATCTTCTTGCCGAACGTCACCGCCGAAAGGCTGGCGGTGCGGGCGTGACCTTCGTGGGTCTCTACGACGATGAGGACGTTGCCCATCAGATCACCTTCGCTTCGTTGTGGAGCTTCTGCACCAGCTCGTCGACCGAGGCCACCTTGATGCCGGCCTTGCGGGTCGGGGGCGCCTCGACGGAGATCGTCTTCACGCGCGGCGCGGCGGTGACGCCCAGCGCGGCGAGGGTGGTCTCTTCGATCGGCTTCTTCTTCGCTGCCATGATGCCCTTCAGCGATGCGTAGCGCGCGCCTTCCGCATACGCGAAGTCGGCTGCCGTTTTGCCATTCTTGATCGCGTGACCAGCGACGATGCGTAGGTCGACGGTGACCACGGCGGGCAGCGGAACCGACTTGATCTCGACCCCGGCATCGACCTCGCGGCCGACCTTGAGCGACTTGCCGCCATCGGTGACTTCGATCGAGCATGCGAAGGTGGCTTGCGGCCAGCCCAGGTACCCGGCGAGCCGCTGGCCCACGTCGTTGGATTCGCTGTCGGCGGCGAGCTTGCCGACGACCACGAGATCGGGCTTGTCGCGCTCGACCAGCTTCTGGATCGTACGCGCCACGACCTCGGCATCCAGCTTGTCGTCGCTGCCATCGACGAGCACGGCCTTGTCGGCGCCCATGGCGAGCGCGGAGCGCAGCTGCTGCGTGACCTCCTTCGGGCCGATGGAGACGACGGTGACCTCACCGTCGCGCGCGTTCGCGGCAGACGCATTTTCGGTGAGGCGCAGGGAGGCCTCGACCGCGTACTCGTCGAACTGGTTGAGCTGCCAGTTGGCCGCCGAGAAATCCACCTCGGAGCCTTTCAGCTTGATCTTCTGTTCGGGGTCCGGGACCCGCTTTACCGTCACGAGGATCTTCACGTCGGCTCCTTCTTGGAAAAGTGCTGTCGGTCTTACTTCGATCGCCCGTTGCTCTGCAACGGTGCAGTGGGGGCGGAACGCAGTCCTTCGAGGAACAAGGTCGCGAGCTGTTGCGCCGCACGACCGAGCTCACCCTTCTGGCGCGCGGGCTGCTTCGACGAGGCAGGTCGAACGATCCAGGCGAGCGCGACCTCGTCGAGCGCACCGAACAGCGCGCGGGCCGTGAGCTGTGGATCGAGGTCGGGTCGCAGCTCGCCGGAGCGTTGACCATCGCTGACGGCACCCGCGATCAGGCGCAGGAACTCGCCGAACTTCGGGTTCTGGTACTCGCGGATGAACTTCGACGACTGGCGGAGCTCCACCGTGATGACCTCGCCCATCTCGGGGTTCTTCTCGATGAGCCCGAGGTGCAGCTCGATGACGCGGCGCAGTCGTTCGATGGCGCCAGGCGTGGACCCGTCGGCGGTGGGTCCGAGAGCCTGGCGCAGTGTGGCGAGCACGCGGTCCATGCGGTCTTCGAACAAGCTGATGAGCAGCTCGTCCTTCGACTTGAAGTAGAGGTAGATGGTGCCGTCAGCGACTCCGGCAGCGTCCGCGATCTGCGACACCTTCGCGTTGTAGAAGCCCTCGGCCGCGAAGACCTTCACTGCCGCATCGAGGATGCGCTCGCGCTTGCCGGGCGCTGCGCCGTCCGCGGCAGCCGCCTTCTTGGCGGCGACCGCCTTGCCTTTTGCAGAGCCACGGCGACTGGCCGGGGGCGCTCCTGAATGATTGTTCATTCAGTGCAAGGTGGTAACACTCGGCCTGCGGTCGGTCAACCGTGACTTGGCTTGCCTTGACTTGCTCCGGTAGCTCGCGCTACCACGCACGACCGATGAGCTTTCTCGCTGTTGGCCCGTGCTGGCGTTTCGTCCTGGTCCCGGCTCTGTTCCTCGCATGCGCCGGTCTGGGCGCTGGTTGCTCCGACCAAAAGGCCGATGCCAATCCTGCGCCGGTGCAAGCGCCCGGTGGTGCGGCCGACCCCGTGTCGGCGAAAGCGCCTCTTCCGGGCGTCGACCTGAGCGGTCTTCCTGACAGTGACGTGCGTGGCTTCTGGCGCATCGTGGAGAAGAACCCGTCCGCCTGTGGCAAGGCCCAGTCGCTCGAAGCTTCGGTCCGCGCCGATCAAAAGTGCAAGCGCTCGCTGTTCGCGGCGCGGTATGTCGTGCGCCTGCTACGCGCGCATCTCCTGCCGAGCGAGGTGGAGGATGCGTACGACCGCCGCTTCGGTGCGCAAACGTTGCAGACCTTCGACCTCAAGAACGCACCGCTTCGTGGCGACGCCGCCGCGCCGATCACACTCGTGGAGTTCTCGGACTTCCAGTGCCCGCACTGCAAGCACCTCCAGCCGACGCTCGAGCAGCTGCTCGACGAGTACAAAGGGCAGGTGAAGCTTTACTTCAAGAACTACCCCATAATCCGTGCACATCCCATGGCTGGCACGGCGGCGGCGGCAGCGCTGGCGGCCGGCAAGCAGGGCAAGTTCTGGGCGTTCCACGACAAGCTGTTCGGTGGCGATCAGGAGCACATGGACATGCCGGTGCTCGAGAAGATCGCAAAGGATCTGAAGCTCGACGTGAGCAAGTGGAAGAACGACATCGAGCCGATGCGTGCGCAGGTCGAGAAGGACCACCAGGAGGGCGAGCGGGTGAACATCGAGTCCACGCCCACGCTCTACATCAACGGCCGCAGGCACGAAGGGCCGAAGTCGACCGAAGAGATCAAAGACTGGATCGAAGAGGAGCTGAATAAGTGACCCTCCGCGGCGTCTCCGTCCGCATGGCGAAGCTCGCGACGGTCCTGGTGGGCGGCGCCCTGCTGCTGGTCTCCTCGCTTGCGGATGCCAAGGTCTCGAAGGGTCAGAAGGCGCCGGCCTTCAACCTCACGGCGCTTTCCGGCAGCAAGGTCTCCCTGGCGTCGATGGCGGGCAAGGTCGTGGTGCTCGACTTCTGGGCGCAGTGGTGCGAGCCGTGCAAGCGCGAGCTGCCCGAGCTCGACAAGCTGCAGAAGGAATACGCCAGCAAGGGCGTGTCCATCGTCACGGTCAACATCGATAAGCAGCGCGACAACGCCGAGAAGCTAGTGAGCATGCTGGGCCTCTCGTTGCCCGTGCTTCTCGACACCGCCGGCACCGTGGCCGCCACGTACGACCTGCCGAAGATGCCGAGCAGCTACGTCATCGACAAGAAGGGCGTCGTGCGCTTCGTGCACGAGGGCTACGAGTCGGGCGACGTGGCGCGCTTCAAGAAAGAGATCGACGAGCTCAACAAGTAAGCGGCCTAGCCTTCGCCCTTCAGGGCTTCGGCCTGGAAGTGTGTGCGCAGCGCGTCGATGACGGGGTCGAGGTCGCCGCTCAGCATCTCGTCGATGTTGTGCCGCGTGTAGCCGATGCGGTGATCCGTCATGCGATCTTGCGGGAAGTTGTACGTGCGGATCTTGTCGGAGCGATCACCCGACTTGACCTGCTCCCGACGCAGCTCGCGCTCCGAGGCCTCGCGCTTCTCGCGCTCGATCTCGAACAGCTTGGCGCGCAGGATCTTCATCGCCATGTCTTTGTTCTTGTGCTGTGACTTCTCTTGCGTGCAGCGCACCTGGATGCCCGACGGTTTGTGCAGCACCTGCACCGCGGAGTCCGTGGTGTTGACCGACTGACCACCGGGCCCACCCGAGCGCGACACCTTGATCTCGAGATCCTTGTCCTCGATCTTGATGTCGACGTCTTCGACCTCGGGCAGCACTACCACCGTCGCTGCCGAGGTGTGGATGCGGCCTTGCGTCTCGGTCGCGGGCACGCGCTGGACGCGGTGGACGCCGGACTCGTACTTCAGCTGCGAGAACACGTTGCCGCCGGTTCCCGACACCATGGCGATGACTTCTTTGAAGCCACCGGCGCCCGCCTCGGACTGCGACATGATGTCGACCTTCCAGCGACGGCGCTCGGCGTAGCGCGCGTACATGCGGAACAGCTCGGCGGCGAAGAGGCCCGCTTCGTCGCCGCCCGTTCCGGCACGCACCTCGAGCATGATGTTCTTGTCGTCGTTCGGATCCTTCGGGAGCAGCAAGACTCGCATCTTCTCAGCGAGCTCGTCCTCTTCCGTGCCGAGGCGAGCTTCCTCGTCCTTCGCCATGGCGCGCATGTCTGCGTCCTTCTCCTCGAGGAGAGGACGATTGTCTGCTCGCTCGGCCTGCACCACTTTGTAGCGGCGGAAGGCAGCGACGAGGTCGGCGAGGTCGGCGTGCTCTTTGGAGAGCTTCTGGAATTCGGCGCGTCGAGAAATGACGTCCGGGTCGGCGAGCTTGATCTCGAGCTCGACGAAGCGCGACTCGACGGCCTCCAACTTGTCAAACATGGCCGGTCACCGCCTGTCGCGAGACGAGTTACTTCGTGTTACTTCGACTCTGGCGTGGTGCGACCGTACTTCTTCTGGAAGCGCTCGATGCGGCCAGCCGTATCCATGAGCTTCTGCTTGCCCGTGTAGAACGGGTGGCAAGACGCGCAGAGATCGACGGCGAAGCCGCCTCGCGACGAGGCCATCGAATAGGCAGCGCCACACGCGCAGGTGACTTTGGCGGCGCTGTAGGCGGGGTGAATACCGGCTTTGGACATGATGACGACTCCTCAGACGAACGATACGGGGAGCGATACGTAATCCACCTTTAGGGTGAGGTCAAGAGAGACCCGACCCCTTGGTGTACCGCGGACCTACGGCTTCGAAGGCGGAGCGCTACTGCTTCCCATTCCCCATGTCGGTCACCGGCGGCGTCGTGGTGTCCCCGCCGAAGATGGACGGGCACTTTGCGTTGATGCTGGAGCATCCGCTGGACATGTAGGGGTTGCTGATCACCGGCTTGGCTGAGGCGCATGTGATCGATCCGTAGTTTTGTGCGACCGAATCGCCGGCGGCATTCTCGCAATCTTCGAGGTCGCCGACGGTGGCAGTGCACGAGGCGAATGGCGTGGTGCTTACGGTCGACGGCTGGTCGCAGATCGCCGGATCGGTCGCATGCGCCAGACTGGCCTGCGCCGCTGTGACACATGCATCGAGGCCGGCGGTGCACTCCGCCTCGGTCTCGCTCTTATAGAGGGCTTGCGCCGCACAGACTCCGCGGAGTGTGCTCTCGGAAGCCTGCCGGGCGCTCTTCTGGGCATTCAAGCAGGCGCTCTTCAGGTCCGCTGGCGTGAGCGTGTTCAACTGCTTGTCGCGCGGGAGGCCAGTGCTGATCGAGCTGCCACCGCCGCAGGCGCAAAGCGCAATTGCTGCACACGCGACGAGAATGTCTTGGGTCCGGATCATGTTGAGCTCCAGTGATTATTGGGACAGAGGTTCATCCACGGTCCTGCAACGCCTACGCCACCAAACGGCGACATGAAATCACGACCGAATTCCTATCGACGACGTTGAAACCCGGGCGCACCTGTCGAGCCTTCACCATCTGCTCGCGGATCGCTGGCAGGTGCCGCGTCAGCTGCTCATGCTCGCGATGAAGTCGGCGTTGGTATCCGTCTTCGCGATCTTGTCCCGGATGAACTCCATGGCGTCGATGACGTTGAGCTGGTGGAGCAGCTTGCGCAGCACCCACGTTCGGTTGAGCGTCTTCTCCGCGAGCAGCATCTCTTCCTTGCGGGTGCCCGATTTGTTGATGTCGAGGCACGGGAACACGCGCTTCTCCATGAGCTTGCGGTCGAGGTGGATCTCGGCGTTGCCGGTGCCCTTGAACTCTTCGAAGATGACCTCGTCCATGCGCGAACCGGTGTCGACGAGCGCGGTGGCGATGATGGTGAGCGAGCCGCCTTCCTCGATGTTGCGGGCCGCGCCGAAGAAGCGCTTGGGCTTGTGGAGCGCGTTCGAATCGACGCCGCCAGAGAGGATCTTCCCCGACGGTGGCACGACGGTGTTGTAGGCGCGAGCGAGGCGGGTGATCGAGTCGAGGAGGATGACCACGTCCTTCTTCATCTCGGCGAGGCGCTTCGCCTTCTCGATCACCATCTCGGCGACCTGCACGTGGCGCGCGGGCGGCTCGTCGAAGGTGGACGACACCACCTCGCCTTGCACCGTGCGCTGCATGTCCGTCACCTCTTCCGGCCGCTCGTCGATGAGCAACACGATGACGACGACTTCCTTGTGGTTCGCGGTGATCGCCTTGGCGATATCCTGCAGCAGCACCGTCTTGCCCGCGCGCGGCGGCGACACGATGAGGCAGCGCTGGCCTTTGCCGATCGGGCACAGCATGTCGATGATGCGCGTGGAGTAGTTCTCCGGCTGGAACTCGAGGCGGAGGCGCTCGTTCGGATAGAGCGGCGTGAGGTTGTCGAACGCGACCTTCTCGCGATTTGCCTCGGGCGTCTCCCCGTTCATCTTGTCGACCTTGAGCAGCGCGAAGTAGCGCTCGGTCTCCTTGGGCGGCCGGATCTGGCCTTCGATAGTGTCGCCCGTGCGCAAGCCGAAGCGCCGGATCTGCGATGGTGAGACGTAGATGTCGTCGGGGCCGGGCAGGTAGTTGTAGTCGGGCGAGCGCAGGAAGCCGAAACCGTCGGGCAGCGTCTCGAGCACGCCGTCACCGTAGATCTCGCCGCGCTTCTCGGCGGTGTTCTGGAGGAGGCCGAAGAGGAGCTCCTGTCGACGCATTCCGTTCGCGCCTTCGATCCCGAGCTGGGTGCCGAGGTGCACCAGCTCCGCCATCTTCTTTCGCTTGAGCTCCGTCAAATTCATGGTGTGTGGAATCTCCGTGTCGTCGCTGATTGCGTGTCGTCGGTGAGATCGAGATGTAGCGTGCGGCGCCGGCGCGGGCCGAGATAGGGAGAATCGGACGATGCGGGAGCGCGGCGGTGGGAGGCGTTGGCTGCGGACGAGGAACGTCGGCAGAAGGTGAAACGAAGCACCTCTGACATCGTTTGTTAGGCGGCCGTCACTTGGGTGTCAAGGAAAACCAAAGCAGCGACACGAGGCGGGACCGTCTACCGTTCTTGGGCGCTGATCTCGAGTGATTCCTCGCTTTCGGCATTTGGATCATCGTCCTCGTCGACCGGGCTCGTGACCGCTTCAGGACGCACCAGCGATTCACCACCGCCGACCTCTTTCAGAATGTGCGACAGGCGTTGGTGCAGCTCGATTTCTTCGCGCCGATCGACCGCTTCGCCCGCCGTGAACAGCTCGAAGAACAACAGCTCGTTCAGCCCACGGTGTAGGTAGTCGATCTTGTCCTCCACCGGACACATCTGAAGATTCGAGATCAGCTGCTCGGGTGGCAGCGCTCCGTTCGCCGTGAGGGTCACGCCGACGAAGAGCGGCGAGAACTCGGCCACCGAGCTGAAGAACGACTCCAGCCCGCGGCGCAAGCCCTCGGCCTTCCCTTTCTGGGACACCGCGGCGTGGATCTTCACGTAGACCTCGTTGAAGACCTCCACGATGCGCGTCGGCAGATCCGTGCCGCCGGTGGCGACATCGGCATCGAGTGCCGCGCGACCGGTCCGCGGCTGCACCCAGCCGCCCTGCAGCAGTTGGTACAGGACGCGCGTGGTCTCGAACTCGCCGAGCTGACTGGCGCGCGAGACGTGCGCGATGGTGCGCATGCCGTCGATGAGCTGCATCACGCGATCCTCGGTGGGCTTGAGCTTGCCGCTCGGTGCGGGCTCGCGGCGCACCATCACCATCTCGTCGGAAGGCAGCTTCTCGCGGAAGTACGAGAGCTCGTCGATACGCCGCACGCCCTCGAACAACAACGCCTTCGTCGAAAGCAGCAGCTGCGAAGGGGGGCCATCGTCTTCCCCGACGCGATAGAAATAAAAGTCACCGCTGCGAAAACCGAGCACGCTGTAGAAAATCTCTTCCACTTGCCTTCGCATCGACGTGTAGAGCTCGTGCGCGCTGATGAGGTTCTCCTCGACCAGGAGCTGTCCGATGCGGTTCGGGCTGCCCGGCACGCGCTGGAGCACCCGGTTCAGGTTCTCTTCGTCGACGAGCCCGTAGCGGAACAAGATGGCGCCCAGGCGATCGTCGGGGAGGTTGGAGGCCGCCGATTGGATGTCGCCACGCTTGTAGTAGAGCGCCTTGCGCACCTGAGCACTCACGACGTCGAGATGGCCCGACCACCCGTTGGTGTGGATGAAGTGGATGACGTCGGCCAGTCCGCCGAGCCGAGCAATCTCACCCGACAGCAACACGCGACCTGCGGCGACCTCAGGGTTGGCAACGGTGCTGGGCACCCGTTGCAGGAGGATCAGGTCGCCGCTCGTGGGCAGCAATCGATAGCTCCCCGGCAGCGCTCCCAGGCGACGGCGCAGCTCGCTCCCGACGACGATGCGCGCCTCGGCGCCTTCCACGGCATCGCCGATCTTTATCGCGTCAATCCGTAGAAGGTCACGCTCGTCGGCCAAGAGCCTACCATCATACCGCGCCCGCAACCCCTGCGCCAGCGACGTAGGCCGCGTGCTAAGGTGCGCGCCGATGACGATCTCCAAAACGCCCAGCGAGACGTGGTTGGACGAGGCGGTGCGCAGACAGGCGGTCTACCTGCACCTGCAGGAGCTGGTCGTAGGACGGGACGTGGTGGAGGTGTGGCGCGAGGTGCCGCAGCCGCGTGGTGCGCAGGTTCTCGTCAGCCGCGGCGCGCGTCGGGTCACCGTGGTTGCGCCGCAGTCGCGACCAGTCGGGAGAGCAGACGCGAAAGCCGATCCGAAGATCGGTCATAGCGCAGGCGACATGGCGCGCTCCGGTCTGCCTGGTGCTTGCGCGGACGTGGTGATCGCGCTCGACGCGCACGCGTCCGACATCGAGAACATCGTGAGCGAGGCCAAGCGCATCTTGCGGCCGGACGGCGTGCTGGTGCTCGGTGTCGCGAGCAAAGATCGTCCGCAAGGTGCGAGCGCCGATGGCGCCTCATACTACGACATCGTCGACGCCTGCGGCAGCTTCGAGCGCGTGCGCATGGTGGGCATGGCACCCTTCGCGGGCGCCGCGCTCGTCGAGTACGGCGTCAAGGATCCAGAGCCCATCCTCGACGGCACGCTGGTGGAGCGCGGCGAGCGCGTTGATCATTACATCGCCATCGCCGGGCCGGACCGCCGTGGTGACTTCGGATACGGCGTGGTGCAGGTGCCCGTGAGCAGCGTGCGGCACGGCGCCGTTGCACCCGCGTCAGCACCGTCGGTCATCTCGAGCGCGGACGGCGTGGTCGCCGAGCTGCGCAACGCCATCGAGCTGCACGCCGCGGAGATGCTGGCGAAGGAAGAGGAGCTCGCCGAGCGCGATGCGTACATCGCGGAGCTCGAGCGCGAGGGTCGTGGCGTGGACGAGCTCGTGGGGCGCGTGGCCGCAGCCGAAGCAAGGCGCGATGAAGCCGAGCGCCTCCATCGCGATGCGCGGCGGATCATCGCCGAGCAGGACGGACGCCTGGGAAATGCGGTCGCGCCGAGCGCCCCGGCGAAGGCATCGGTCGTCCTGGCCGGGAGCGACCTGGAAGCGCTAAAGACGAAGCTGGCCGACGTCGAGGCCGACAACTGGAAGCAGGTGCGTGCTCGCGGAGAAGCCGAGGCCGCGGCTGCCGAGGTGCGTGCCGACAGCGTGCGCAAGCTGCAGGACGCGCGCAAGATCGCGCAGCTCGAGCTGATGCGCGCGATGGAGGAGGCCAGCAAGAAACTGGTCAGCGCGCGCGACGATCTGGCGCGCAGCGAGACACAGCGCAAGGCGCTGAAGGCCGAGGTCGCGTCGCTGCGCGAAGGAGCCCCTGCCACGACGCCGGCACCCGCGGCTGGCGCGGACAATGCGGCGCGAGACGCAGAGACCCGGCTGACCGCGATGCAAGATCGCCTCGTGGGGGTCGAGCGAACGTTGACGGAGGCGCAGCGTGATCGCGCGGAGCTGGAACAGGCACGCGCCGCGTTGAAGGAGGCACAGAACCAACTGGCCGCCCTCGAGCGCGATCGCCCGGCGCGCAGCGAGGTCGACGGGATGCGCGATGAGCTTACGAAGCTGCGCGCACGCAATGCCGAGGTCTATCTCGAGCTGCAGCGTCGCGATGGCGCGGTGGAGCGCACCGCGGCGGCCGCTGCGCACGAGCGCGCCCGTGCCGAGCGCCTCGTCGCCGACGAGCGACAAGCGCTCGCGGAGCGCAACGATGCGCGGGCCCGTGCGGCGCAATCGCAGGCCAAGCTCTCGGGGGTCGAGTCCGAGCGCGAGCGTGCCGAAGCCTCGTTCCGCATTACGGAGGCGAGGGCGCACAAGGCGGAGAACGAGGTCAAAGAGAAGCGCGAGCGCATTCGTCAGCTCAAGCGCGAGCTCGAGGAGGCCGAGCGTCGTGTCGAGCTCGGCATCCGGCGGGCGCGCACCCTCGAGACGGTGCGTTCGCGCGTGCAGGCGCTCGAGTCCGCCGTGGCGAACGAGGTTACGCGCATCTCGGCGCTCGAGTCCTCCATCCGCGTGGTCGCCGGATGAGCGTTCCTGCCGACAGTGGTCCCGAGCTCATCGCGCTCCTCAACCGCCTTCCCGGCTGGGTAAAAGAGATGGGCATCGTGATTCGCACGGCCACCGTCGACGAGGTGGTCTGTGATTGGCAAGTCGCAGCGCGCCATCACCAGGGCTACGGCATCGTGCATGGCGGCGTGCACTGTGGCGTGATCGAAACGATCGCCTCGATCGGCGCCGCGCTCGTCGCGTCGCCGCGCGGTCAGCGCGTCGTGGGCCTCGAGAACAGCACCTCGTTCATCCGCGCGGTGCGCGGCGGCACGTTGCGCGGCGTCGGCAAGCCGGTCACACGCGGACGGACCACCCAGGTGTGGCGCGGCGAGATCTTCGACGAGGAGAACAAGCTCGTCGCGCAGGGCCACGTGCGCCTCCTCTGCGTTGCCGAGGATCGACCGCTGTAGGTCGCGCTAGCTTTTCTCGACCACCAGCGCGCCGTTCGAGCCCCCTTGGCCGAAGCTGGGCACCAGCACGGCGTTCACCACGCCTTCGAGGGGTCGGCGCAACAAGAAGTCGGCGTGGCGCGGCTCCGGATTGCTCAGCCCCAGCGTCGGTGGGCAGAGCCCTTCTTCACACGCGCGAACGGCGGCGCACACGCGCAGCATCGAGGACGCGGCGGATTCACCCGTGTGCGCCAAGATCGAGGACGTGGGCGGCACGGGCTCGCTGCGCTGTGCGAAAGCCTCGGCGAGCGCATCGAGCTCCAGGTCGTCGAGACGCGTGCCGTTTCCGCCGCCGGCGATCCATGAGATGCGCGGCGCATCTTTCAGTGCGAGCGTCACGGCGCGATTGGCCTCGGGCCCCGCGCGGCCGACGCCCCAACCGACGCGCGGCCGAGACTCCGATGTCTCGCCACGATGACCCAGCACCGCGCGCACCTTCGCACCCCTTCGCTGCGCGTCGGCTAGACGCTCGAGCACCATCACCGCAGCCGACTCCCCGAGTGCCAGGCCACTGCGCCCGCGATCGTACGGGAGCATCCGCGTGTCGCTGAGGCCGCCGAGCAGTCGGTAGCCCTCGAGGATCGGATCGCAAAGCTCGTCGGCGGCGCCCACGACGATCGCGTCGGCCCGACCCATGCGCAGCTCATCGATGGCCATGCCCACCGCGAGAAGTGGCGAGGCGTCCTTGTGGTTCACCGTCGAGTTCACGCCACGCAACCCGCACTCCACGGCCAGTAGCCCCGCCGCCGCGTTCATCACCGACGTGGGAAACAAGAGAGGGGACGCAGCCTCGGGCCCACCTTCGAGATAACCGACGAGGAAGTCCATCGTCTGATCGAACGTGCCGAGGCCTGTGCCGATCACGATGCCCACGCGGGTCGGGTCCATGCCGAGCGCGCGCGCGGGGTTCTGCAGCTGCTCGACGAGGGAGTTGCCCTCGAGCGCAATCGCGGCGGCTTGGGCGAGCGCTTGCTTCGCGGCGACCAGCGTCATCTGCACCAAGCGCGGAATGCGCCGCAACGAGCCGGGGGTGATGTAGCGCCGAGGCTGAAAATCTCCGACGGGCGCCCGCGGGATTCCGCTTTCCCCCGGCGTGATCGCGGAGGTGCCGGCGACGATCGCATTCCAGAAGGAGGGCTCGTCGATGCCGTTCGGTGCGACGACACCGATGCCGGTCACCGCGATGCGCGCGTCGATGCTCATCGACGTCACGGGATGCGACGCAAGGCCGGCAACAGCTCGGTGGGGGAGACGATCTTGCGTATACGCTCGACCACGTTGCCCTTGCTGTCGATGAGTACGATGGTGGGCAACGTCTTCGCGTCGAACTTTTCCTGCCGCGTGAGGACCTCGGGGTCTTCGTCCTTCGTGTTGTCCACCTTCACGATGGTGAAGCGCTCGAGCTCGGCCGCGACTGCAGGATCCACGAACGTGTGGTCGAGCTCTTTGCAGGGGATGCACCACTCCGCGTAGAAATCGAGCAGCGCGGGCTTTCCGTCCTTCAGCGCGGCTTCCACGCCGGGGCCATCGTGCAGCCAGCGCTTCGACGCGTTGGTGGTGATGCCGTACAGCACCGCCTGCCAGATGCCGCCGACGATGAGGATGAGGCCGAGCCCCTTGCGCAGGCGCTCACCGACGCTGCTGTAGTGGAACGACAGGTGGATCCCGCCGACCACGATGCCGAGGACGATCGCGCTGATCGCGAGATAGAGCGAGCGGTGCTCGCCCGAGGCGTAGCGCGCGAGCGTGGGCCACACGGGGCGTAGGAAGTAGAAGCCGGCGTTCACCATGCACACGCCGAAGAAGCTCTTCACCGCTTCCATCCACGCGCCCGACTTAGGCAGCTTCACGGCGAACGCGGCGATGACGAAGAACAGGAGGCCCATGCCGATGGCATAGACGTAGAGGAGGCTGCCGCCGAAGACGACGGAGCGCGTGGTTCCGATGTAGGTAAGGATGGAGAGCAGCACCGGACCGGTGCACGGCGCAGCGATGATGCCACCGACGAGGCCCATCGCGAATGCACCACCCCAGCCTTTGCCTCCGACCTTGTTGAGCCGCTGCGCCAGCGCCGGGGGCAGGTTCATCTCGAATGCGCCGAACATGGACGAGGCCATCACGAAGAAGAAAAGGGCGATGGGCACCACGACCCACGGCTTGGCCAGCTGGGTGCCGAACTGACCACCGGCGAGCGCCACACCGACGCCCAGCGCGGCGTACATCACGCCCATGCCGTTCACGTAGGCGGCAGCGAGGCCCAGCGCCTTGCCGCGCGAGACCTCCTCGTCGCGCGCGCCGAACAACGACACCGTGATCGGAATCAGGGGAAACACGCAGGGCGTCAGGCTGGTGAGGAAACCACCGACGAAGGCACCAACGTAGGCGAGTAGCCATCCATGCGCGAGAAGGTCAGTTCCGTTCACGACTGGAAGAGTATATTGCTTCCCCGTTCCGCACAGGCCTCTTGCAGGTAAAAAGGACCGTCATGTCGGCCCCCATTGTTCCTCCCTACATCGCGGCGCTCGCGCCCTACCAACCGGGCAAGCCCCTCGAGATGCTGCGCCGCGAGCTCGGCGCGTCGTGGCCGGCCGAGGGCGCGGTGAAGCTCGCCAGCAATGAGAACCCGCTCGGCCCGTCGCCATCTGTGCGCGCGGCGATGCTCGACGCCGATGTTTCCCGTTATCCGGACGCCGCCTCCCACGCGCTGCGCGAGCGGCTCGCGACGTATCTCTCCGTCGCCATCGACCAGTTGCTCATCGGCTCCGGCTCGAACGAGATCATCAACCTTGCCGTGCAGACCTTCTGCGGCCCTGGCGAGGAGATCCTCACCCCCGACCATCAGTTCATCTGCTACGAGCTGGCCGCGCAGGCGTTCGATCGGCCGCTTCGTCGCAGCCCGAACCGCGATGGCTTCGCGCTCGATCTCGACGCGCTCCTGCGTGCGGTGAACGAGAAGACCAAGCTCGTCTTCATCGCCACGCCGAACAACCCGACCGGCGCGCACCTCCGACGCGACGAGATCATGCGTCTCGTGCGTGAGCTCCGGAGTGACGTGGTGCTGGTGCTGGACGAAGCGTACGTGGAGTACGGCGACGACGAGGACCGCATCGCGCCGACCGAGCTGCTTGCGCTGCGTGAGCGGCTCGTGCTCTTGCGCACGTTCTCGAAGATCCACGGCCTGGCTGGGCTTCGCGTGGGCTACGCGATCGCAGCCTCGTCGCTGTGCGGGCTCATGAACCGCGCCCGACTTCCGTTCAACGTGACCAGCGTGGGCCACCTGGCGGCCATCGCCGCGCTCGACGATACCGCCCACGTCGAGCGCTCGCGCGCGCTCAACATGGCCGAGCGTCCTACCATGGCGACGGCGCTCACGGAGCTGGGCTTTTGCGTCAGCCCGTCGCGCGGCAACTTCCTCCTCGTGCAAGTGCCCACGGGATACACCGGCCTCGGCCTGTTCGACGCGCTGCAGCGGCGCGGCGTGATCGTGCGTCCTCTGATGCCATATCGCTTGCCCAACCATCTTCGCATCAGCATCGGCAGTGAGAAGGAAAACACCCGCCTCCTCGACGAGCTCGAGGTGGTGCTGGCAGCAGCACGTTGAGCCGCGCGGCGCTGGTCATCGCGGTCGCCGTCGTCGTCTGGGCGGCGCTGGGGTGCGGTGGCACCAGCACCGCGGTTCGCGAAGCGCGGCCGCTCGGTGAGGACCTTGTCGCGCTCGTCCCGAGTGGCGCCGAGCTGGTGCTCGAGGTCGACGTTGCCCAGCTGCGGAACTGGGACGAGACGGAGCGCATCTTGACGTTGCTCCCGCCTGTTGCGCAGGCGCGGCTTGCGAAGCTCGGCAAGCACTGGATCAACGACATCGACGCCGCCGCGTTCGCCGCATGGCGAGGCGAGCGGGGCAGCGAGAGCTTGCTGCTCGTGCGCGGCGATCTCGACGACAAACACCTGGCGGCCTTGCTCGAGAGCGAGCCAACGCAGACCGAGCTCGCGGGACGCACGCTGCTCGAAGCGGGCGGCGAGGCCGTGCTGCGCCTCGGACCTCGTCTGAGCGTTTGGTCTTCCGCCGTCGAGGTTCGCCGCGTCGCCGAGGTGATCCGAGGTGATCTCGAAGGCATCCGCGACGCGCGCGCGGATGCTCCGTTGCGCGAGGCCTTGGCGAAGGCGCCCTCGGCCAAACACGGTCGCCCCGCGGTGCTCGGCGCTGGCCTCGGCGGGCCGTTCCTCAACGAGCGCCTCGAGGGTGCCGGCATCAGTGGCCGCACGCCCGCATGGTTCGCGTTCGCGCTGGCCGTCGGGGATGGGCTCGACGCGGTCCTGGTGCTCGGGCAGCGCAGCATCGACGACGCGCGCGGCTTGCGCGACGAGCTCGACCGCAACCTACGCGACTTGAAGCAACGGCCGCTGGTGCGACTCTTCCACCTGGAGGGCGCGTTCGACCTGGTCTTCGCGGTGCGCGAGAAAGAGCTGCGCGTCGCCTACCGGCTGCCCGGATCCCGCCTCGACGCCTTCCTCGCGCGCATGGACGAAGGTCGTCGCGCGCTCGAGAGCATGAAGCCCGCGAAGCCGAAGCCCGAGCCGCTCAAGATCATCCAGCCGCTGAGGCCGTCCGACGCGACCCCACCCGCAGAGTCGCAAAAAAACTAGGCTACTAGCGGAGTACCTTCGGAGTACCTGGTCTGGCCACACCCTTGGCATGAGCATGGTATCGTTCTTGACGTTTCATGATTCGTCGTGAAGACTAGTCATCAAGATGAGGCTCGTGAAGTTCTCGACTCAGGTCGATGAGAAGGTACTTCGGGAGCTGCGCGTAGTCGCTGCCGAGACCGACAAGAGCATCTCCATGCTCGTGACCGAAGCGCTGGCCGCGCACCTCCAGCGTGTGCGCGTTCGCCCGGCATTCCGGCGTGCGATGGAAGAGGTCTTGGACGAGCACGCCGAGGTGCTCCACCGCCTCGCCAAGTGACGGATGGCAACGACCAAGTTCCCCACGCTCGAAGAGGCGCTTGAACTTCACCGCGTGTTGCTCGAGCGCTTCGGCGGGTCAGCCGGGGTTCGCGATCTAGGCGCGCTGGAGAGCGCGCTGTTCCGCCCGCAGACTGGCTACTACGACACGCTCGCCGCGCAAGCCGCCGCCCTGATGCAGAGCCTCGCCATGAACCACCCGTTTGTCGATGGAAACAAGCGCGTCGCTTTCGCGCTGACGGCGATCTTCCTCCGCATGAACGGCTTTCGTCTCGTCGCATCCGGTGACGACGCGGAGCGATTCGTCATAAGCGACCTCATCGAAGCACACGCGACGCTCGAGCAGATCGCAGCATGGCTGATTTCTCACATGCGCCGGGCGTAGCATCGAATGCGCGATCGCCTGTTAGGCGCCTTGCTTGGGCAGCGCGAGACCGCTGCGACCCGGCAGCGCACGCATGCGTGCCGCTGCCTCGAGATCTCCTTCGCAAACGATCGTCTCCAGCGTCTGGATTCGCGCTTCGAGCTCTTCGCAGCGAGCCTGCAGCGCCTGGTCGCCGCCGCCCATGAGCTGCTTCGCCTTCAGGCGGTAGTGGCTCACGAGACCGACGATGGCGACGGGGGTTCCGAAGACGACCATGCAGATGAGGAACGCTTCCATGGATCGCTATGTATCACTCTGCCGCGGGAGGAGCACCTCGCCGGCGCGCACCTAGCACTACTGCGTCAGGTTCTCCCGTCGCCGTCGCTGCTGCGGGCCTCGTCCGCTTCCTCGCTCCTCCGTTAGTTGCCACCAGCAGCTTCCGTCGTCGCTCGTCGCGGCCGAGGCTCCTCGCGACGCGACGTCTCGGTCCGAACC
>JAYUBF010000175.1:0-1622 GCA_043741435.1 Myxococcales bacterium | reverse complement strand
GAACACATCGAAGCCGTGGGACCTGCGTGCGCCACGCCGTGGCACTGGCGTGGCACTGAACGTGGCTGTAGGGGGTGAGACTTAATAGTTACGTGGAGTTACTTGGGGTGAGCGACGGGGTTTGAACCCGCGACCCTCGGTACCACAAACCGATGCTCTACCAGCTGAGCTACGCCCACCATGTTGCCGAACGAGCGAAACATTTACAGCGAACGCCGGTAGCGAGTCAATGCCGCGTCGCGTGCGAGCGCCATAACAGAACGCCCGCGCCCGCGAGAAAGAGGCCGCCCGCCGAGAGCAGCACGGCGCCTGGAATGATCGTGCTCAGCGTCGAGCGCGTGGGTTGTCCCATCGCGTCGAAGCCGTCTCGGGTGCGCCCATCGATCGCGACCAACGCAGCGCCACCACCGACGGAACCGAGGCCGAGGACCAACGCGCCGACGCCGAGGCCGAGGAACAGCCGCGAGCGCGGTGTCGACACGGTGGCTTGACGTGGCGAGGGGGCTGGCACCATCGGCGCGACGGGACGCGTGCCTGGCACCGGCGATGACGGAATCAGCCGGCCGAGCGCAGCGGCGGTCCGGGACAGCGCTTCGTTCGCCTCGCGCGTCGTGCAGATGGTGCACGTGTCGTCGACGCTGGAGGCCACGCGGTGGGCGCGCGAGTCGTAGAGGTCGACGTGAAAGTGATAGTTCGAGCTGCCGACGAGCTCGATGGCGCTGCGCAGCACGGCGCCGGAGCTCGTGAGCTCGCCGAGCTTCGCCATGCAGGTGTCGGTGTCGCAGTCGCGCAGGGCAGGAACCGAGGCCACAAGTTGATCCATGACCGCCGGCGTCACGACCTCGTGGCCAGCGCTGGCGAGACCACCGGCGAGGCTGGCGCGAAAACCTTCGCGTTGCTGCGCCGTCTCCACGCCCGAGGTGCGCGGCATCGGCACCGCCACGCGATCCGCGCTCGCGACGACACCGCCAAAGGGGCTCGCGAGGGCGCTGGCGAACGAAGCCGCGACGATCACGGCGCGGGAGCGAGAGAGGTGCGCCATGCGCGAAAAAAGCCTAGCGAGGGGGGACGGCCGCGGTCAACTCGGAGTCTCGCTTGGCGAGGACCTTGCCGAGGAAGTTGCCGGTGCGCCACTTGCCGCCTCGATAGAAAAGGAACGCATAGCGCGTTCCCCCGAGGTCGGCGCGGTGCTTCAACCGGGCGAAGTAGAGCGTGGGGTGCTCCTTCAGCGCAGAGGCGATCGCCTGATCTTCAGCGCGCGACGGTCCCACCGTCGGGGCGAGCTCCATCGGCCCGACCTCCACCACGTCGTACTTCTTCTCGTACACGATCGCCACCAGCTCGACGGTGCCTGGGTTGATCAGGGTCGCCATCATGTCGTCGTACGGCTTCTGCAGCGCGGTGGCCCGGTCGCCGAACATCCCGCGCAGGTCGGCGGGCGACATCTTCAGGGACTCTAAGAGGTCGTGCACGCGATCGCGATCGTCCTTCTTCGCGGCCGTCAGCACATCGGTGAAGAACGCCTGGAGACCAGCCGGACCCTCGGGATACTGCGGGATCGGCTCGTGCGTGGCCGTGGTGCCCATGATGCGCGAGCAACCGCCGAGCAGCAGCGCGGTCCC
>JAYUBF010000174.1:0-5576 GCA_043741435.1 Myxococcales bacterium | reverse complement strand
CGTCGCCGGCCTCGCTCAGCCGCTCCAGCGACAACGCCGGCCGCAGCCCGTAGCGCGCCAACTGCTCGAGGCCTACCCGGTCGTTCTGGTGTACCTGCCGGCCCGCGTGCAGCGAGTAGCCCTCCTGTCGCGCGCATTGCGGTGGAAGCGCCTCCTCGTCCTGGCGCCCGCTCGACGTCGGCCCGGGCCGTCCTGCGAACACCAGTTGTGGCTCGGCTTCCTCTTCGCAATCGTCGTTGAGCATCCGGCCGTGTGCATGCAGCATCTTCGTGACCCGCTTCGCCACCTCCGCCAAGAGCTCCGCTACCTCCTCGTCGCTCGGCCCCTCGAGCTTCACGAACTCGGGTCGCTCATCTACCCCGACGCCGCCGGTCACGAACACTCCATCCGGCACCAGCATGTGGAAATGCAGACTCAACTCCAGCGCCGAGTTGAATCGCTGTACGAACGTGATCGCCCCGTTCGAACGCGCTCGCACTAATCGCCTTCCCTGATCACGCGCTTTCCGTCGCTGAAGACGGCCTGCGCGGCATGGTGCGCGCGCAGCGAGAACGGCCAGATGCGCGAGCATGAGCGGCCCCACAGAACTGGACAGCGCGCATCGCAGCATGCGACACGCGAAGTCGCGGTGAGCATCGCTTTGCGACGACGCGCGCCAGCACGACGGCTCGAGGGGCCAACCTCGGGCCGTCGACCTTGCCTCCGCGCCAGCAACCCGCGATCACCCCGCGCGTCGCGAGATCGTCATCCCGCGCATTTCGAGGATCGCGTCCACCTCGACAAGCCTGCAGCGGAGCGCGCGCCGAAGAGACTCGCTGTGTGGCCGACACGCGCCGTCCGCTCGGCCGTCAGGCAGCCGGCGGCCGTTCTTGAACCGGGGGCATTCCTGGAGACAGCCCTGCGGAGGTCCGGAATCGACCCACTTCGGGATCGTCTTGACCGAACAGCACCTCCGCGAGCACACGGTGATAGCCGTGCGTCACGTGGGCATACCGGCGGTACTCCTCCTTGGTCGTGAGCTTGGCTTGCGCCGCGCGAATCGAATGGAACGGCACGGAGGGAAAGACATGGTGCGTGAGGTGGTAGTTGAGCCCGCGGGGCGTGACGAAGAGCACGTCGAACCATGACGGCAGCACATCGCGAGTCCGAAAGACGGGGGGAAACGCGCTGTCGCGTCCATACTTATCGGCGGGATAATGTTCCGCCCAGAGGCGGACGACGTCTGCAGCTGCCGCCCACGTGATGCGCGGAATCAGCCAATAAATCGCGAAGAGCTTCGCCGGATAGAAATCGCCAAAGAGACCCCAGGCGCCCACAGAGCATGCAACGCCGGCGATCACCCGCCTGTACCCATCGCCACGCAGGAGACAGTGCAAGAACGCCAACAGCCAGATGATCCCGGAGAGCGACGCCAGCAGGATCGCGATTATGGCCCACCGTTTTTTCGGCAAGAGGAAGGGGTCGGGATCGTCGGGCAGATTCGAGAAACGATGGTGCGCGAGATGCGACTTCCTGAAACCACGCGCCGTGACCCCTAACGCGGGGAAGAACAGGAGAGCGACGGCGATTTTCGCGACGACAGCACTCACACGACGACTCTTGAAGGCACGTAGGTGAACGCCCGCGTCGTGAATGCACATGGACCCGAGGCCGAGCTGCCGCCCCCCAATCACCATGACCACGAGCACGTACGCGATCGGCGACCAGTAGAGCTCCGAAAGAACTGTCGCCACGCAGATGACACCCAGATCGAACGCGATCGTCGCGGCTGTCAGCCCGCCCCGGATGCGGGACACTTCAGCGAGCTCGTCCCGGTCGAGCAAGAGCACGCGATTGACCTTGGTCGTCGCGTCCTCCACCGGATCGTGTTCAAGACGCGCGTCATCGATCGGTTGTGCGCCGTTTGCGATGTTCCCCATGCCCCGATTGTCCTCGGCGGACGAATCAAAGTCAAGAGCTGACCAGGTGGACAGGTGGCACCGCAGTTGCAGTATTGGACTTGCAATGCGCCGTCGCGGCGCGCCTAATGAACCGTAGAATGCTCTGCCGCAAGCACGTGCCTGAGCCGCGGCCCGCGCGTCCGCTCTCCGCAGGGGAGCGCTCTTCAGGCCTCGCGCTTGCTGGCGGCGAGTCTGCTGCTCGGGAGCGCTTGCGGGACTCCGCTCGACCTCGGGTTCGCGATCGCGGTCACGGTGCGCTTCGACGATGCGATCGACGCCGGCCAGCGCTCCTCCGTCCGGTCTCTGTTCGTGGCCAGCACCGGTGACGAGCGCGCGGAGTACACCGAGCCGCTCCCGGATGGCGCGCGCCCCGTCGAGGCCTTCGTGTACCGGCCAGCCACCGACACGCGTGCGCTCGAACTCACGCTCACCGCCCGCGACGCCTCCGCCCTCGTGGCGGAAGGCACCACGGGCCTGCTCGCGTTGTCCGCCGGCAAGACCACGCGGGTCGAGGTCCTCTTGCGCGCAGCGGCGGCCGACAGCGATCTCGGCCTTGATGGCGGCAGCCCGGCGGACGGCGCGCTGGGTCCCGTCTCCACCCTGGCTTTTCAACACGCCGAGCTCTACCCAACGGGTGCGGGAGCCCGCGACACCGCGGTCGCGGATTTCAACAGCGACGGCCATTTCGATGTTGGCGTGGCCTGCCTCACCGCCAATGTCGTGCAGGTGTTTTTCGGCAAGCCCGACGGCTCCCTGCCGAGCAGCCCGAGTGCCGTGACCACGGTCATATCCCCGACCGGCCTCGCGGCGCTCGATTTCGACCAGGACGCGAAGATCGATCTGGTCGTCGTGAATAGCGATGGTGCGCATCTGCTCAAGAACGACGGTACGGGTCATTTTATGGATGTCGCCACGCGCGCGCTCACCGGCGCGGTGAAGGTGAGCACCGCGGACTTCGACAAGGATGGCTACGTCGACTTGCTCGCAAGCGGCTCAGCGACCGAGGTCCGCATCTTGTGGGGCAGCAGTGTGGCCGCCACTGCGTTCACCACTTCGACCGTGCTGACGATCGCCGGAGCGCCGGGCCAGACACTCGCCGTGGACCTCGACAACGATGGCTACCTGGACGTGGTCGTTCTGGAAACCGCGGCAGGCAAGATCGAAAGCCTGCGCAACACTCACGCTACTACCGCGAGAAGCTTTTCGCCCGCGACCGCGCTCGCGACCTACCCCAATCCGTACTCGGCGGTGTTCCAGGACATCAACAACGACGGCAAGCCCGAGGCTTTGTACGCCTCCGGCGCCGGCGGCGGCTATGCCTTCGCGCTGCTGACCAACACCAACGGCGTACTCGGGCTCGCTGGCAACTACTCGCTGTACAACCGCAACGTCCTCGCGACGCACGATATGCGCCTCGTCGACATCGACCACGACGGCATCTCCGATCTCGTCGTTGCGGATGCTCTCGGCTGGTATGTCAACACGTTCAAGGGGCTCGGTCCGCTGCAATTCGAGACCTCCGCCAACCAGGTGTACTGGGCGGGTGGAAGGCTCGGGCCCCTTCAGGCGGCCGACTTCGACAAGGACGGCTACGAAGATCTGCTGCTGCTCGACGGGGATGGACTTTCGGTCGCGCGTGGTGGCGCCGGTGCCAAGCTCGCCGCCGCCGAGGTCATCAGCTTCCTGCAATCGGACTATGTCGTGCCCTTGGTGCTGGCGACCGACTTCGACAAAGACGGCGATCAGGAGCTCGTGCTGCTGGACAGGAACTCGAAAACCGTCTTTGTCTACGCGAACGACGGCAAGGGCAAGCTCGCGGCGACGGCGTCCTTGCCGCCCGGAGCGGGCACGCTCAACTGTGGTTACGGCGCGAGCATCGCGCTCGGGGATCTCGACAACGACGGCCACACCGACATCCTCCGGGTGTGGGACTCCTGCTACGACGTCGTCCGCGGCCTGGGTAACGGCACGCTCGAGCAGGGAGCGATCGTTACGTCTGCCGTCGGCGGTGGCGCTCTCGTGCGCGCTGGCATCGCCGATCTCGACGAAGACGGCAAGACCGACCTGGTCTTCACCAACTACGGGGCCGGCGCGGTCACAGTGTCACTCGGGCTCGGCAATGGCACGTTCTCGAGCCCGACGACCCTTTTTGTCTACCAGGCCCAAACCTTGCTGCTGGTGGACGTGAACGGGGACGCGCATATCGACCTCGTCGTGACCGGGGGAGACAACAAGATCTCGACCTTCTTGAACGACGGACACGCTGTGTTCGGCGAGCCGACCACGGTCAGCGGCCCCGGTGCGCTCGTCGACATCGCCGTCTTCGACTATGACGACGACAAGATCGTCGATCTGGTGGCCGCCGGAGACGCCCTGGTCCAGTTCAAAGGCGGCCCCGGCTTCTCGGATTTCAAGCGCGGAAGTAAGTCCCTGACCAGCCCCTGGAAGCACCTCAGCGTTGGCGACTTCAATCGCGACGGGAAGGTCGATCTGGTGGCGGGCACCCCGTTCGGCATCGAGATCGCGCTCGGTTCCGGCACCGGTGTCTTTAGCACGGCGCACGCGTTCAACTTTGTCGCGGGCCTGGGCCAGATCGGCGTCGCGGATTTCGACGGGGACAAACTCCCGGACGTCTTCGTCGTCGCGGGTTCGAACGAAGTCGGCGCCGCCGTGTTGCGCAATCTGTCTAAGTAGTCCTTCGCCGTTTTTCGACGCGGCCCCGGATGCGGCGTTCGTCGTCGCTCCGATGCCGGGTCCGTCGGTCTGGTCAGGGACGACAATTCGACGTCGCCTGACGAGACCCGACTGCTTCGACGTGCCTTCCACGGCACACACATGATCCAGTATTTCGACAGTCAACAACAAACCGCATGGCGTACAAGTAATCGCAATAATACAGCTTTCGGCTAAAACTGATCGCTGTCCTAGCGATAGGCTGTTCGCGCGATCGATCCGTTGCGTGCGTGCGCGCCGTTCGCGCCTGAAGGTCCTTGATACTCCCGCGCCACGAACCTCCGGCGTCAGCGCGCGAACATCTGCCCGAGCAAAGCCAGCACCGTCACTCGAACGCGTGACTTGAACGTGGTTGGCCTCGCGACCTGCGGGGCGCTTTTCGGTCGCACCGCCCCCGACCGTCGCTGCTCGGCCACCCGTACGTCGTCGCGCGCAGAAGCCGGCCTCGTGTGGCGGCGGCGCTACCGCAGCGGCTGACGCGGCAGGTCGAGGATGAAGATGCAGATGCAGCCCTTGCCGGGGAGATCGTGCACGTGGATCTCTCCGCCGTTGGCTTTCGCGGCCTTGAGCGCGATGGCGAGTCCGAGCCCCACACCAGTGCGGTCGTCACCGCGCTGCTCGAACGGGATGAACAGCTCGGCCACCTTCCCCGGCGGAAGGCCGCCACACTCGTCCTCGATCTCGAAGAGCACGCGCTCGGGGGTGACGCGCGTGATGAAGGAGACGTGGCCGTGGCTTTATATTGCCTACAAGCGGCCGAGCGTACTCCTTCGCGGGGAAGGAGGCCTGGTACGACGCTCGCGCGGGTGCACGTCAGCTTTGTGCGCGGTTGGGTAGTGCCGTCGTTGTGGCGCAATTTTCTTTCGAGTATAGTACTCGAAAGGAGATTGCATGGCTCAGACT
>JAYUBF010000173.1:0-5611 GCA_043741435.1 Myxococcales bacterium | reverse complement strand
TCGAGGAACAACGTGCCATGGTGCGCGCGCACGAACGCGCCCTGTCGGGTGGTCGCTGCACCGGTGAACGCACCGCGCACGTGGCCGAACAGCTCGCTCTCGAGCAGCGACTCCGGCAACGCACCACAATCGATGGCGACGAACGGCCCACGAGGTCCTTGCCGGTGCCCGTCTCCCCATCGACGAGCACGGTCGTGTCGGTGCGCGCCACCAGCTCGAGCACGCCGAACAGCTCGCGCATCGCGAGGCTCTCGGCCACGAGGTCCCCGAAGCGGCGCGACTGGCTCGGTGGCACCTGCAGCGGCTCGGGACGCAGCTGGATCCGCACAAAGCTGCGGCCGACCCGGAACGTGGCGCCGACGGGGACGCGCACCTCTGTGATCGCTGTGCCGTGGTGCAGCGTGCCATTCGTGCTCCCGAGGTCGCGCACCTGGAAGTAGGCGCCATCGGTCTGCACCTCGAGGTGTCGGGCGGACACGCGGTCGTCGTCGAGCACGAGGTCACAATCCTCGCCGCTGCCGACGACCGTTCGCTCGGCCAGCGTCACGGTTCGGCCCAGGTTCTTGCCCTCAGTGACCACGAGCTGACACGCCGTGGCGCGTGGGCCGCCGGGCAACACTTCGGAGTGGACCGTCGCGACCGAGGACACGTCGGCTATTGTACCTCCACGCTTGCCGACTGAACGGATCGGACCTTATCGCCTGCTGCGCCTGCTCGGCCGAGGTGGCATGGCGGAGGTGCACCTCGCGCAGGCGGTGGGGGCGAGCGGCTTCCACAAGCAGGTCGCGTTGAAGCTGCTGCGGGAAGAGCTGCGCGGCGACGCCACGCTCGAGAAGCTGCTCATCGCCGAAGCCAAGCTCGGCGCGTCGCTGTCGCATCGCAACCTCGTGGCGGTGCACGATCTGGGCGTCGACGCCGGCGTGTACTTCGTGCGCATGGACTTCGTCGACGGTGCCGATCTCGCGAGCGCGCTGCGCGGACGCTGCATGCCGTTGCCGCTGGCGCGCGGTGCCGATGATCGCCCGCTCGGCCTTTTGCACCGCGATCTCAGCCCGGCCAACATCCTGGTGTCGCGCGCCGGCGAGGTGAAGCTCGCCGATCTGGGCCTCGCGAAGGCCACATTGCTGCGCGATCAGACACGCGCCAACATACGCAAGGGAACGTACGCCTATATGTCTCCTGAGCAGGTGGCCGGAACGCAGCTCACCGCCGGCAGCGATCTCTTCTCGCTCGGCATCGTCCTGCACGAGCTGTTGACCGGGCAGCGTCCCTTCGACGGGGACACGCCGCACGAGACCATGCGCCGCATCGTTGCCGAGCCGCCGCAGCTCGCGCCGGACTTACCGCATGCCGTCGCTGCGATCGTGTCGCGTTGTCTGGCCAAAGACATGCAGCATCGCTATGCGATGGCGATCGAGCTGAGGCGCGCGCTGAGCAGCGTCGAAGTCGCCAGCGAGGACGAAGAGCTCGTGCCATGGTTGTTCCCACAGACGAAGGAGACCTCATGGCCCACTACGTAGATGGATTCGTGATCCCGATACCGAAGACGAGGTTGGCGGCCTACAAGAAGATCGCGACGGCGTGCGCCAAGATCTGGCTCGGGCACGGGGCCGTCGGCTACTGGGAGACGGTCGAGGACGACGTGAAGCTCGGCAAGCTGACGTCTTTTCCCCGCGCGGTGCAACGCAAGCCGAGCGAGGTCGTCATCTTCTCCTGGATCGTCTTCGCGTCGCGCAAGGACCGCGACCGCGTGAATGCAGCCGTGATGGAAGACCCTCGCATGAAGAAGATCATGAGCGGTCAGATGCTGTTCGACGGGAAGCGAATGATCTACGGCGGGTTCAAGGCAATCGTCGAGAAGTAGCGCCGTGCGCGCGCGCTTTCGCACCATCCCGGACAACCGACCCCAGGTCTTTACGGGGTGACGATCGGCACGCCGAGGTCGGCGAGGATCGCGGCGTCGAGCGCGTTCACGTGGATGCGCAGGCCAACCGTCGATGATGAATTGATCCACGCGCCGGCCATGAGGCCGAAGAACGTGAGATCCCCCTCGGTGTCGACGGCGTTGAAGCGGCCGTAGTGATAGTAGTTCTGCGTCGGTGATTCATTCGCGAGGTACGTCATCCCGTTGTGCTGGATGCTGAATGCCGGGTGATCCGCGTCGAACCAGGTGAGTGGCGCGGTCGCGCCATACGCCGCGACGATGTGCGTGCCGTTCAGCACGGGCGCCATCAGCGATGGGCTGTCGACGAACAGCCGGTCGAAGGTCGTGATCGACGTGCCGTCGGAAGGCAGGCCGCTGGTGGTGTTCACGAATCCGCTCAGGCCATGTCGCGTGCATTCGCTTGTGATACTGTCCGGCCGCATTCGTCGTCGACCACTGCCCGGAGGGCCGTCTCGTGAAGCTCACGCCTTTGTCCAAACTGTTCATCACGCTCGTCATCCTCGGGGTGCTCGGCTACACCGGGTATCACTACTACGGCGACCAAATCAAAACCTGGTCGCAAGGCGCAGGTGGCGGCACCAGCACGACGCACGGCGGTGACAAGAAGGCAGGCAACGACATCACCGGTCCCACCAAGGACGACTTCTCGGGCCTCAAGAAGGCGGGGGACCCGGATCGCGACAAGGGCGTCTCCAACGTCACCACCGGCAACGTCGGCAACGGCAAGCTCGGTCGTCCGCTGGTCGTCGGGATCAACACGTGGGCCGGTCACGCGCCGGGCATCGTGTCGAACGGCGGTCTCGATCCGGCGGCGAAGTCCATCTACAAGACGCGCTACGGCCTCGATGTGAAGTTCGTCCTCATCGAGGACCCGCAGGCCAAGCTCACCGCCTTCGTGAAGGGCGACATCGACATCATGTGGGACACCGTCGACTCGTGGGCCCGCGAGGCCTCGACGCTGGCGGAGCAAAACTTCGCGGCGAAGGCGATCATCCAGCAGGACTGGTCGCGCGGCGGCGACGGCATCGTGTCGACGAAGTCCATCAACTCCATCGAAGATCTCAAGGGCAAGACCATCGCGACCACGCGCTACACGCCGTCGCACTGGTTGCTGCTCTACATGCTCTCGCAATCGGGGCTCTCGGTCGAGGACAAGAAGGAGATCGACAAGAAGCTCGTGTACACCAACGAGGCGCCTCTCGCCGCGGCTGCGTTCCGCGGCAAGAAGGTCGACGCGGCCGTCACCTGGGAGCCGGATTTGTCGGGCGCGGTGAAGGCACGTGAAGATGATGCGCACCTCCTCGTCACCACCGCGGCTGCGACGAACGTGATCGCCGACTGCCTCGTCGCGCGCAAGGACATCATCGACAAGGCGCCCGAGACGTTGCGCGACTTCGTGCACGGCTGGTTCGATGGCATCGACCAGATCGCGAAGGACCCGAACGACTCGTACGCTCTTGTCGCCAAGGCGCTCAAGCTCCAGCCCGACGACGTATCCGGCATGCTGTCCGGCCTCAAGCTCACGCCTTTTGCCGACAACGCGCTCTTCTTCGGTCTCTCCGGCGGCGACCACGCGCAGATCACCGCGCTGTTCGACACCGCGTTCATCGTGTGGCGCAAGCAGGGCGTGGTCTCGAAGGCCGTCGATGCCAAGGACTACGTGGACAGTCGCTTCATCGCGTCGCTCGCGGACAAGTATCAAGGCCAGAAGGTGGTGGAGCCGTTCCGCTTCGATCCGAAAGAAGCGAAGAACCCGAAGGCGCGCGCCATCGTCAACAAGTCGCTCACCATCTACTTCACGCCCGGCTCCGACGAGATCATGTCCGGCTCGAACTTTACGCTCGACTCGCTCGGCGACACGATGACCGCATTCGGCAACACGTTCCTCCGCGTCGAGGGCAACACCGACGCGAAGGGCTCGGCCAAGCTCAACAAGTCGCTCTCGCAGAAGCGTGCCGACAGCGTGAAGAAGTATCTCATCGAGCACTACTCGATCCCCGAGGCGCGCTTCCAGACGATCGGCCAGGGCGCCGAGAACCCGATCGCCGACAACACGACGGAAGCGGGTCGTCAGCAGAACCGTCGCACGGATATCAAAGTCGTCTTGAACGCGGAGTAGCGCGCCGACCAGCTCATCGAGGAAGCGTTCGTCAATAGACATAACCCTCGCCATGCGGGCGAATGAAGAAGCGTCGCCCGCTGCCGACGGGACGAAACATTCGCTCGAGAATCAACTGCAGGTCGTGGGGATCGATGTCAGGGAGCAGTGGCGCAAGTCGAGCTTGCTCTCGAGCGATCTTCTTGATGAGCCGATCCACGTCCCGACGGCGCATACCTCACTTTAGTCCGATGGACACTCGCGGGGTAGTGGGCGAGTTGCGCAAACACCCGTTCGCGCGCCAGAGGCCGGCGGTGCAAATCGCGGCGACGGCAGGATGGTTTGCATGTAACCTCCTCGGTCGTGTTTGGCCACCGTGGCAGCTAGCGATAACCAGCCGAGCCTCGCCCCGGCGCCGGGTGCGATTCCGCCGCCGGCTGCGCCACAGTCGCCGGGGAAAGCGATCTCGGGCCACAAGGTGGTCGGCGCGAAGAGCCGAGAGTCCATCTGGACGCTGCGGCGCGCGTTGCCGAAGAGCATGCAGTTCGGGTTCTTGCTGGCGCTCCCGCTGCTCGTGTTCGCGGTGTGGTGCGCGCTCACGCTCGGCGCCAACCCGGTGCTGAACAAGCTGTTCCTGCCGTCACCGGTCGCGGTGTTGCAGGCCACTCTGCGGATGCTCTTCGACGGCACCTTGATGCAACACATCGGCGCGTCCGTGCTGCGCATCACGATCTCGTTCGGCGCGGCGGCGGTGATCGCGGTGCCGCTCGGGGTGCTCATGGGCGCGTTCGAGCCGGTGAATCGGTTGTTCGAGCCGATCCTCGCGCCGATGCGCTACCTGCCGATCTCGGCGTTCATCCCGCTCCTCATCTTGTGGCTCGGCATCGGGGAGGAGCAGAAGATCGCGTTCCTCTTCCTCGGCGTGTTCGTCTACCTCTTGCCCGTCGTGATCACCGCGATCCGCGCGGTGCCGGAGGAGCTGGTGCAGACCGCGCTCACACTCGGTGCCAGCAAGTTTCAGGTCATCCGCACGGTGCTCGTGCCGCACGCGATGCCCGACATCTTCGACAGCTTCCGCGTGATGAACGCCATCTCGTGGACGTACGTGATCCTCGCGGAGATCGTGAACGCGCGCTCAGGCCTCGGCTACATGATCCAGCTCGCCGGCGCACACCTCAAGACCGACGAGATCTTCTCCGGCATCCTCGTCATCGGCGTCATCGGCATCCTCACCGACGCGCTCATCCGCTTCGCCAACACCGTGCTCTTCGCATGGCGGGAGTCGGACTGATGCCTACTCCGAACGAAGCCTCCACCACCGACGTGCCGAAGCTCGACATCAAGAACCTGCACGTCACCTATCGCTCGCGCACCGGCGACGACGTGGAGGCGGTCCGCGACGTGAATCTGCAGATCGCGAACAAGCCTGGCGTCGGCGAGGCCTATTGTCGGGGGACGTTCCCGTCCCCCCTCCCTCGGCCGAGCCTCGTGAGCCTCCCCCCACCGCGCGTTGGTCGCGCGATTTGGAGAGCGTGACGATGGCTGCCGATACGACAGATCTTCCGAAG
>JAYUBF010000172.1:0-42314 GCA_043741435.1 Myxococcales bacterium | reverse complement strand
ACGGCATGGCGCCCCAGTGCCTGAAGACGTGCTTCTTGGGCGACGCGAGCACGTGCCCTCCAGCACAGACGTGCCACGCCGTGCAGACCGGCAGTGGCGCCAACGTGGTTGTGTCCACCAAGTACGGAGTTTGCTTCTGATGCAACGCAGCGCCTATTGGGCGCTGGCCTTTTTTTCGGCGACGCTCGCGCTCGGCGGCTGCAACCTGAAGAAGTTCTTCGGCGACCCGCGCTGCTACACGCACGACGACTGCGATCACGGCCAGGTATGTAGCGCCAACCTGTGTGCGGGCCTTGCATCGCTCGGTACCGGCCGGAAGTGCTGGGCGAGTCGCGACTGTCTCGCGGGGCAGACCTGTCAGTACGTTCCCGAGCAGGACGGCTCCCCTGCCACACAACGCTGCTTGCCCGCCGGCGGCGGCGCGCCGGGCGCGAGCTGCACCAGCACACTCGATTGCGCGAGCCACCTTCGCTGCGACCTCGTCGGCTTCTCCGGCCAGTGCCAGGCCGGTGGCAACGCCGATCGCGGCACGAAGTGCAGCGTCGCGACGGAGTGCCTGGCCGGGCTCACCTGCGCGCCCGACGGGACCTGTGAGACGTTTTACGACGCGTACCCTACGTTTCCCGGCGTAACCTGCGCGCCGGAGACCGGCGGCTTTCGTGCGCTCTTCGAGGTGCCACGTGCGAGCGGGCTCGCGGATTTCTACCGCTTGCCCTTCCCCAGCGACGTACGCGTGAGTGCGGTCGGCGCCATCGACCTTCACGACTTTCCACGGCCCGGCCCCAGCCCGCTCGGCGTCGACATCGTTGCGCTCTATGCAGACGTGCTCTCGGTCGAGTTCGACGGCTTCTCGCCGATCGCGCCCATCACCGTTCGCTTCTCCGCGCCCGTCGACGAGGCGTCGCTCACCGATGCTGCCACGCTCGTCGATGTCACTCCCGGCGCCGACTTCGCGAAGCCCTTGCGCGCCGTGGCCACAGCGCGCGCTGCCCGCACCAAGTACAGCTGTGCCAACCGCGTGATCATCGAGCACGGCGCCGGCGACGTCTTGCAGCCCAGGCACGTTTACGCAGCGATCCTGCGCAAGGTGCGCGGTACCGACGGCGCGACGGCTGGGCAAGATCGCGATCTCGCCGCGGTGCTCGGCGCCACGCGGCCCGCATCCGACGATGCGCTCGCGCGCGCGTGGGACCAGCACGCGTCGTTGCGCATGTGGCTCACGCAGCGCGGTATCGCCAGCAGTGACGTGCAAGCCGCTGCCGTCTTCACCACCGGTGACACGACGGCCACGTTGGGCAAGATCGCGACGGTGGTTGCCGCCGCCGCTGCGCCGGTGATCAGCAACCTCACGCTGTGCGCGCCGGGCGTGAAATCGCCGTGCGCCGACGAGGGCAATGGTGCCGCGTGCGGACAGAGCGACATGTTTCACGAGATCCACGGGCGCATGACGTTCCCAGTGTTCCAGCGCGGCACGGCGCCGTATCTGAAACCAGCAGATGGCGGCGACATCGACCGCACGTCGCCATCGGTGGTGCGCACCGAGTCGGTGTGCGTCGCGTTCACGATCCCGAAGGGCAAGCCGATGCCCGTCACGGGGTGGCCGCTGGTGGTGTACTCGCACGGCACCGGTGGTTCCTTCCGTTCGTTCGCGGACGACGTGGCGTTCACGTTGGCGTCGGGCACCACCGCGTTCGCCGCGATGTCCTTCGACAGCGTCGAGCACGGATCGCGCAAGAACGGATCGGTCTATGCGAGCGAGCAGCTCGTCTTCAATCTGCTCAACCCGCACGCCGCGCGCGACAACGCGCTGCAAGGCGCCGCCGATGTATTGAATGCGTTGCGCACCGTCGGATTGGTCTTGCCCGCCGGGGTGCTCGGCGGCACGAGCGTCACGTTCGACCCCCGCGTCACGTTCTTCGGCCACTCCCAGGGAGGGAATGCCGGCGCGCTTGCGTTGGGGTTTTCGAAGACCGCGGCCGCAGCGGTGCTGAGCGGCACCGGCGGTGGGGTCGTCGACGGCGTGCTCGCGAAGACGAGCCCGCTCGACCTCGCGAGCAGCATGAAGGTGCTGCTCGGTGAGCCGGTCGACGCGGCCCACCCCGTGATGGTGTTGCTGCAAACCTACTTCGATCCGTCGGATCCGCAGGCGTACGGGCCGCTGCTCATCCGTCGTCCACCGGCGGGCGTGCCGAGCAAACACGTATTCCATACCTACGGCCTCGGCGACACCTACGCGCCACCCAAGACCCTGGCCAACATGACCGAGGCCATCGGCTTGCCGCTCGTGACGCCGGTGCTCGAGCCCATCGTCGACGCGCGCACGCCGACGTGGCCGACGACGGCGCGGCCGGTCATCGCCGATCTCGATGGTGCGAACAATGCCGCGATCACCGGCGCGACGTTCCAGTACGACCCGGCCGGCGCCTACGACGGACACTTCGTGTCGACGGCGAACATCCAAGCGGTCGTCGACTGGCAGTTCTTCCTGCAGTCCTACATCCTCGCTGGGACGCCGCATGTGCCGTGACCGCCCTTGGCTGAGCTGGCTCCTCAGCGCTGCGATCGCTTCGTTGCCGCTCGGCCGCCTTCGTGCCGACGAGCCCCAGGTCGTGCCCGCACCGCCGACGGTGGCGCCGGAGACGCCGTCGGGCACCACGATGCCTCCGCCCGCGCCGAGGCCCGCCGTCGACCTGACGTCGCCGTCGGTGCTGGTGTCCGGGCGGCGCGACGTCGCGTACCAGCGGCCGCGCGTTGGCCTCCTCGTCGGTGGCGTCGCATTGTTCGTCGCGGGATGGACCGCAGACATCGGCTTCACCTACGGCTACGGTCACGAGCCGGGTTGGACCTCGCTCATCCCGATCGCGGGTCCGTTCATCCAGCTCACGCAGACCTACGGGCTCGACGGTCCGCCTATCGACACCGGCTCCTCCGACGCCGATGCCCGCGCTGGCAAGACGCTCGATTCGGCGAACGCCACGATCAAGGCGCTGGCGTTCACCGGAGCGATCATCTGCGGGCTCGCGCAGATCACGGGCCTCGCGCTCACGATTGCCGGCGCAGCGACGAAGCGAAAGACCTCCCGCCACGCGAGTGCGCCGGCGTTCGACGGCGCGCGCTTTCACTTTTAGGCGTTCGCGCGCATCCAACCGGGATGAAAACGTTGATCCGAGGTGAGCGATTAGTCCGGCAACCACCACCGTGTCAAATCGAGCTCGATCTCCACGAACGGCGCGATGCGTACCGGATCGGTCTCCTCGCCGTGGGTTGCCAAAAGGACCCAGCGACCGCTCTCGAGGCCTAGCACCTCGATGGTCTTGGCGATCGGATCGACCAGCCACACGTGGTTCACGTGTTCGCGGGCGTACACCGGGAGCTTGCGTAGGCGATCGATGCGCGCTGTGCTGGGCGAGAGCACCTCGCACACCCAATCGGGCACGAGCTCGAAGGCCGCGGTCGATGGCGGGCGTGGCATGTGCTCGCGCCGCCAGCCTGCCACGTCGGGGACCAGGGCATCACCGCCGAGGTGCAGCTCGGGCTCATAGAAGATCCACCATCCGCCTGGGCCGCGTGGGCCGCCGCGATCGCGATGGAACGGGCCGTTGAGATCGGTACCAATGACCGATGCCGCGTTCGCGTGAGCCGGCGCCGGCCGCGGCGAAACGATGATCTCACCGGCAATGAGCTCGCCCACCTGGTGCTCGGGCACTTGCTCCAAATCGATGTAGGTCGCCGGCGCGAGTTTTGGCTTGGGGCCCATTCGCTCATTATTGCACGCAAAGACGCTGCGATCCGACCATTGAGGCCGTCCTACTGAAGGCTGACCTGATCTTCTGCCGGAGGCGCATCTTCTGGCTTTGCCCGATCCTTGCTGTGATCCTTCGCGATGAGCACGTACACCGACGGCACGATGAACAGCGTGAAGAACGTGCCGATCGTCATGCCGCCGACGAGCACGATGCCGATCGAGTTACGCGCGATCGCGCCAGCGCCGCTGACCAAGGTCAATGGGAAGTGACCCACCACCGTCGCCACGGTGGTCATGAGGATGGGGCGTAGCCGCGTGGTGGCAGCCGCCTTGATCGCATCCAGCTTGCTCACGCCCAGCTCTTGCTGCGCGTTCGCGAACTCGACGATGAGAATGCCGTTCTTCGCGACCAGGCCGACAAGCGTCACCAGACCCACTTGCGAGTAAATGTTGAGGGTCGTGGTCCAGCCTTCGGTCAGGCCGAAGTGCATGCCCGGCGGACCCGCGAACTTCAGGAACGTGAAGATGAGCGCGCCGAACATCGCGAGCGGCACCGAGCCGGCGAGGATCACGAACGGGTCGCGGAACGAATTGAACTGTGCCGCGAGCACCAGGAAGATGAGCACCAACGCCAGCACCATGGCCGGCAGGAACTTGCCGCCTTCCTGTCGCAGCTGCCGTGACTCGCCGGTGTAGTCGATGCGATAGCCCGGCGGCAGGATCTTGTTCGCTGCGTCCTCGAGCACGCGCAGTCCGCCTTCGAGCGAGCGCGGGGCGAGGCCCGAGATCTTGACCGCGTTCAGCTGTTGAAAGCGGTTGAGCGTGCGCGGCTCGACCGACGCCCGCAGGCTCGCCACCGACGAGAGTCGCACCGCGGTGCCGTTCGGCCCCGAAATGTATACGTTCATGAGCTGATCGGAGGTGAGACGACTCGTGCGCTCGATCTGCGCGATGACCTTGTAGCTGCGACCATCGATGTTGAAGCGGTTGACGAAGTTGCCACCGAGCATCGCCGACAGATCGGCGCCCACCGACTGCATGGTGAGGCCCATCGAGGCCACCTTGTCGCGGTCGATCACGATCTCGTTCTTCGCCTGATCGATGCGCACGTCGGTGAGGGGCGGGAAGGCAAACTGGCCACTCTTCACCGCCTCTTGCACCAGTTGCTGCGCGAAGCGGATGAGCTCCTCGTGGCTCGCGGTCGAGGCAATGACGAACTCGACCGGGAACGTGCCGGCA
This sequence comes from Myxococcales bacterium, assembly GCA_043741435.1. Taxonomy (GTDB): domain Bacteria; phylum Myxococcota_A; class Polyangia; order Palsa-1104; family Palsa-1104; genus JBDTCO01. The sequence goes on along the minus strand of JAYUBF010000172.1, from coordinate 37,330 downwards.
GACGGTAACGCCGACGGCAAGAAGGCCGGCGCGCGGACCCCCGGGATCATGGACAGCTTGCCGAACAGCTCCTCCTGGATCGGGAAGATGCTGCGCTTGCGCTGATCCCATGGTTTCGTGAGCATGCCGCCGAAGCCGCCCGTCGGAAACGTGAGCTGGAAGCTGCTGTCGAACTCCGGCGTGGACTTGAAGTTCTGGAAGACGGCGTCGGTGTACGGCATGAGCTGCTCGAGCGTCGCGTTGGCGGGCACGTCGATGGCGCCGAAGACGATGCCCTGGTCCTCGTTGGGCGCCAGCTCGCCGGGCGAGAACAGATAGAGCGGGACCACCAGCAGACTGATCGTGATCCACGCGCCGTACACCACCGGCCGCATGGTGAGTGTGGTGGCGAGAGCGCGCGCGTAGGCGCTGCGCACCGCCGAGAACGCGCGATCGATGAGCTTCACGACGTAGCCCTGGCCGTGCTCCGCCTTGAGCAGGCGCGACGACATCATCGGCGACAGCGTGAGCGCCACCACGCCGGAGATGAACACGGCGCCCGCGAGCGTGAACGCGAACTCGCGGAACAGCGCGCCGGTGAGGCCGCCCTGCAGGCCGATGGGCGCGTACACGGCGGCCAGCGTGATGGTCATGGAGATGATCGGGCCGACCAGCTCGCGCGCGCCGATGAACGCCGCCTGCATGGGCGACTTTCCCTCGGAGATGTGGCGCTCGACGTTCTCGACCACGACGATGGCGTCGTCGACGACGAGGCCGACCGAGAGCACGACGGCCAGCAGCGTCAGGAGATTGAGCGTGAAGCCGAACGCTTCCATGAGGAAGACGGCGCCGATGAGCGACACGGGGATGGCGACCAGCGGCACCAGCACGGTGCGCAGCGATCCGAGGAACAAGAAGATGACGACGATGACGATGAGCACCGTCTCGAGCAGCGTCTGCTCCACCTCGTGGATGGCGCTGTTGATGTACTTCGTAGAGTCGAAGGCGACCGACGCCTGCATGCCGGTGGGGAGCTCCTTCTGGATGAGCGCAATCTCCTCGCGCACCGACGCGATGACGTCGAGCGAGTTGGCATTGGGCAGCACCCAGACGCCCATGAACGTGGCCTTGCGGCCGGACATGCGGACGTCTTGATCGTAGGTGTCGGCGCCGAGCACGACCTCGGCGATGTCCTCGAGGCGCACCAGCGCCCCACCCTGCTGCCGGACCACCAGGCGACGAAACTCCTCGACGGAGCGAAGGTCGGTGGATGCGGTGAGGTTGAGCTGCACGAGCTGGCCCTTTGTCTGACCAATCGCGGACAGGTAGTTGTTCGCCGCGAGAGCCTGGCGCACCTGCGCCGGGCTCACATTGAGCGCAGCCATGCGGTCGGGCTTGAGCCACGCGCGGATCGCGAACGTGCGACCGCCGAGGATATCGGCACGCTGCACGCCGGCGATCGCCGAGAGCCGCGGCTGCACGACACGGATGAGGTAGTCGGTGACCTGGTTGTCTTCGAGGAGCTTGGAGTCGAAGCTGAGGTACATCGCGGCAATGACGGAGTCGGACGGCTCGATGTTGATGGCCGGCACCTCCGCCTCGGGCGGGAGGTCGGCCCGCACCTGGTTCACGCGGGCGCTGATGTCGGCGAGCGCGTTCGAGGCGCTCACGTTCAGCTTGAGCCGCACGTTGATGGTCGACAGTCCCTGCGCGCTCTGGGACTCGATGTAGTCGATGCCGTCGGCCGCCGCGATGGCGCGCTCGAGCGGCGTCGTGATGAAGCCTCGCACCAGATCCGCGCTCGCGCCGATGTACGCGGTGCGGACCGTGACGGTCGCGCTCTCCAGCTTCGGGTACTGGCGCACGTTCAGCGAACGAACCGCCTGCAGGCCCGCGATGATGATGACGAGGCTGACCACCACCGCCAGCACCGGCCGGCGGATGAAGATGTCGGTGAACCTCATTATCTGTTCTCGACGTGGGGCTGAAGCTCGGCGGTGGGCTTCACGTCGTTGTTGACGATGACGCTGGTGCCGTTGTGCAGCTTGAACGCCCCCGAGGTGACGAGCTCCTCGCCAGCCTTCACCCCGTCGGTGATGGCGACGAAGTCACCGCGGGCAAGTCCCGTGCGCACGAACTGCTGGCGCGCCACCTTGGCCGGCTTGCCGTCGGTGCCGGTCACGGTCTTGCCCTCTTCGTCCTTCTGGTCCTCGATGACGAAGACCGAGTCGCCGTACGACGCGTGCACCAAGGCCGTCGCGGGCGCGGTCACGACCTGCAGTTTGTCGCCGAGTTGCGCGACCACATTCACGAACATCCCGGCGCGCAGACGATCCTCTTGGTTGGGAACGCCGGCGCGCACCTTGAGCGTGCGCGTGGAGACGTCGACGGTTGGATCGATCGCAGCGATCGCGCCTTCGAGCTCGGCCCCCTTCACGTCGGTCAGGCTGACCTTCACGGGGGTACCCACCTTGATCTCAGCGAGCTGTTGTTGCGGCAGCGAGAAGTCGACGTAGACCGAGCCGATGGACTCGAGCACGGTGACGGGCGTACCCGGGTTGAGGTACTGGCCCAGGTTGATCTGGCGAATGCCGAGACGACCGGCGAACGGCGCGCGCACCGTCTTGCGATCGATCTGCGCCTTCAGGGCGCCGGTGTCGGCCTTCGTGGACTTGACCTGCGCTTCGTCGGTATCGAGCTGCGACTTGGCGACGGCTTCAGAAGTGAGGAGCTTGCGCGTGCGGCCGATGCCCACCTCGGCCAGATCGTGGCGTGCCTCTGCCGATGCGAGCTGCGCGCGCTCGACGCTGGTGTCGAGCTCGACGAGCACTTGTCCCGCGCGCACCATCTGGCCCGACTCGAACCGAATCGCGGTGACGACGCCCGGTGAGTCGTTGCTCACGGCGACACCACGGACTGCCGTCACGCTGCCGACCGCGGTCAGGGTGTCCTCCCAGGCGTCAGCCTTGGCGACGGTGGTGCCGATCACCTCTGGCGGCGGGCCGGCCTTTTCGGCCTCTTTCCCTTTCTTGATGAGACCGCTGATCTGCGTGAACTTGATACCCACCAGAGCTGCGATGACCGCCAACAAGATGCCGACGATGGGGAGCGCGCGACGCATGAAAGACCTCGGGGCGCGGAAGGTAGGTCTTTAGCTGCCGTTTTCAACCCATATATGGCGTGGTGCGCAGGCGCGACGCCGCCACCAGTTCCACACGACGCTCGGGTGAGATCCCCTCGAACATTGGGTTTCCGTTCAGCACGGACACAGCCACATTCTTAACAGACCGCTACGGACTCCTGGAGCCGATTCTACGAACTGAGGCGTAAGCAATCGGAATCAATAGATGTAGGACACATGCTTCAAAAAATTCCACCCCTTCCACCAAGCGTGCTACTTGACCCTGTCCGCCGTATTCCGGTAACGTAGGAAAGTTCGTATGTGCGCGTACTGCAACTAGTGGGTACTGCGCACGAGCTCGGGTGGGGAGCGAATAAATAGCCCGCCGACTTGATAAGTGGGGTTCGAGTGCTTTCCGGACTGACGATCCTGGCCGATCCGACCGTCCGCGCGAACCCAAGGTCCAACGTCTGAATCGGGAGTAAGTGGCCATTGCGACGACAAATCTTCTTGAAAAGCTCAGCCATGTTTGCGTTTGGAGTTGGTGCGTTGTGCCTGCTCGCAGGTGCTGGGTCCGCTGAAGCCGTGGCGCCGGCTGGCGTCCACGCCTCGGGCCCCAAAAAGGCGACAAAGGTAACAACGAAACGCGGCAAGGTCCTTGCCTTCGCGGGTCGGCTCGCCAGCTCCAACGAGCTAGCTTCAGAGCCCCCGTCGAAGCCCTCGGGCCACATCGTCCTCACCGCGGTGAACTTCCGCGAGAACGTCGATGTCGAGCTCTACCAAGAAGACGGCAGCTTCGATCCCGAGGCGCTGGACCAGCTGAACCACGTGTTCCGTTGCAAGCGCACGAACACCGAGAAGTCGATCGACCCGCGACTCTTCGAGATGATCTCCCGCATCTACGATCACTTCGGCAAGCCGATGGAGCTCGTCTCGGGCTTCCGCAACCAGGAGCGCGTGAGCTCGTTCCACTTCCACGGCTCGGCTTCCGACATCCGCATCCCGGGTGTGTCGGACAACGAGCTGCACAAGTTCGTCACCTCGCTGGATGCAGGCGGCATGGGCATCGGCCTGTATCCCCGCGCTGGCTTCGTCCACGTCGACATCCGCCCAGAGGCTTCGTACCGCTGGACCGACTACAGCCCGCCTGGCAAGGGCGACTCGGTCGCGCGTGGCAGCTTCATCAACAAGAAGTCGCACGGGAAGAAGCAGCGCGCGCGTAACACCTAGCGTTCGCCGCGGCAGCGGACCATGCCAGCTTCACGACCAGCCACTGCGTCGACCACGTGGGGGCATGATCGAGCTTCACTGCTTCGTGAACACCGCGACGGTCGGATACGCGGTCGGCGTGGTCAATGCAATCGAGGTTGGCGTCGCGGTGTATTGCACAGGGCCGCCTGTCAACGGCCGCCTTGCATCGTCTGACACGAAGTGAGGGTGAGCTTACTTGTGGAGGATCGTGCCGCCCCGACCGACGATGTAGACGTCGGTCGCGGACGAACCCCAGATCCCGAGCAGGTCTTGCGTCGTCGGGCTGGGATCGAGAGTCCAAGCGTTGTTGCCCGTCGAGTGATAGATGGCGCCGCCGGTGCCGACCGCGTAGATGTCCGTCGCTGAGCTGCCCCACACGGCGAAGAGCGGCGGCACCGCGCTCGTAGATGGCGTCCAGGACTGACCGCCGTCGATCGAGTGGAGGGCGGTTCCGACGGTGTTGGCGGCGTCGCTCCCGACGATGTAGACGTCGTTTGCGGAGCTTCCCCAGATGCCACGCAGCGTCGCAGAAGTGGCCTTGCTCAGGCTCCAAGCTGCGGGCGATCCCTTCAAATGAAGGACAGTTCCGTTCGCTCCGACGGCGTAGGTGTCATCGAGCTGGCTTCCCCAGCCGGCGTGGAGCGTCTCGGTGGTGCTGGTGGTGATGGTCGCCCACGTGCTCGTGAAACCGTTTGACTTGAGCAGAGTACCGTTGTCGCCCATGGCCCATACTTGCGCGTCGCTGCTCAGCGGGGCCCAGACCCCGCGAAGGTACGCAGGTGCGACCACGCTGCTCGTGGACCAACCGCTCCCATCGAACCTGATGACGCGACCCTCTCCGCCCCCGAGCTCGCCCACCGCGAACAGGAGCCCGAATCCCGAGACGCCGACGAGGTTGACCACGTTCGGTGCCGCCGACCATGTCGTCCCATCGTAGTGCGCAATGACCCCGGGATTGCCGGTCATGGTTCCCGGCTTGCCGCCGACGACAAAGATGTTAGACGCGCTCTGGCCTACGACGCTGTAGAGGTCGACCGTGGTGACACTCGGGAGCACGCTCCAAGCGCTCGTCGTCGCCCCGTCGGTTCCGCTCATGTCGATCGGCAAGAGCGACTCGGAGCACACGTCGCCCTTGCACTGATACGGCTGGCAGCATGGAAGCGCCGTGGAGCACGCTGCGCTGAGCGCACCGCACATGCCTCCGTCTCCTGATGTGGAGGCGTCCGTGGCCGTGAAAAGGTTCCAGCTCGAACCGTCGCACCCAACGGTGGATGCCAGTAGAAGGGTCGAAGCGAGCAATCCTAAGCGAGTCATGTGGGCCTCCATCGCGAGATCGCGAGGTTTGGCAGCAGTGGCAATCCGCATCCAAAACGGCTCACAGAAAAATCCCGATGCCGAGCTGAAAGCCAATCCACGCGCCGTCCACAGCGACCTCGCGTCGCTGCGACACGAGGCCGGCAGCAGGGAGGAAGACATAGCCGACCTCCACGCCGAGATCGAAGACGAGACGCCGCGTGGCGATGACGCTGAGATTGGCCACACCCATCACACCGCCCCATGCTCCCCAGCCGGAGTGCCCGAGCGCAGCCTGCATGCTGGTCGGCTCTCCGCTCAAGCGAACGGCCCCGCCGCGCAAGCCGCCCCCGACTTGCAACCCGAGGCGACCCCACTCGTGGTGGTACGCGAGTGCCGCCGCGACGCTCAGCACGTCGACGGATACGGAGCCGAGCGCGAGCGTGACGCTGCTATGCTGGGCCTGGACATCGCCGATCCAGCCGATGCCGCGACGGTGGTTCTTGGCGACGCGCAGGCCGCCACCACCGAGGACGCCCGTACCCGAGAAGAAGCTCAGGCCTCCGCCGAGCCCCATGAGGCGAAGGCGCATGAGCGGTGAGGGCGCCACTACGCGCGCGGCGACCTTCTCTGCCGGCCTCGGCTCCTCTCGGGCCGGCGCCGGTGGACGGCGTTGGCGCTCCCTCGCCGTTTCCGCTTCTGCGAGGCTGGCGGAAATCAGCTCGACGAGCGCCAGCGCCAACAGTCGCGGTCGTGCCCTGCGCGCCTCTTCGAGATCGAGGGTTCGCTCGAGCCGTCCGCCCGACGGTGGATCGAGCGTCAGCTGCGCGAGGTTTCCGACGCACGTGACTCGAGTTCTGAATGACGCTCCCTCAGCCTGTGGCGCAGAGGAGGGTCCGAGCTCGACCTCGACGAGATGCCTGACGTCTGCCTCGCTGATTTGAAGGCAGGGATCGATGTCGAGCTTCACGGCAGGCAGTGACCCGGCGAGAACGGATCGCCCACCGACTACCCACGCGAGCGTGAGGGTGGCGACCCAGGTGCGCCGCTTCACTCGATGCCGCCGAACCGCCGAACCGAGTTGAGCCTCCGTCCACTTGGGAATCGTCGGACATAGTCCTCGGCTCTTGTGCGCGCCCGCTGCGAATCGCCTCCGCGCGACCAGGCCTCCACTTCGCGAGCCACGGCATCTTGCGCAAGGGCGCCGTTGGGGGCCATCGACTCCGCACGGCGGAAAGCCTCCGCGGCTTCGAGCGGGTTGCCGAGCTCGTCGAGGAGAACGCGACCCAGCGTGAAGGCCGCAAGCGGCGCGCGGGCGTCCTGTCCGTGGTCGCTGAGGATCTTCCTTAGCGGCGCGACGGCTTCAGCAGGATGGTGGCTGAGTCGCTTCACGTCCGCGGATAGGAGGAGCTCCCCAGGTTCGTCACGGACCGTCGGTGGCTGTGCATCGGTCAGCGCCGCATAGGCCTCGTCGTAATCACCGTTCTCGGCCAGCTCCTTCCAATTCCGGTCCTGCCGCTTGCTGCGCGACGGCGGACCGGGGCGCTCGAGATGCGCAGGCGCAGCGACGATTGCCGGAGCCGCCGGCTCATCCCGTGGGTACATCGCGGTCGCGCCAGCACGAAGCGCAGTCGCTTGACCGTTCCAGACGACGCTAGCCTCCCCAGAATCGACGAACACACGAATGCGGTCTGCAATCCGCTCGACGCCGAACTTCGAACCCCGGATCGAGATGGACGTCGCGCCTGCTTGCACGCCGAACGAACGGCCGGTCGGCGCTAGCGCAGCGAACGCAGCGCCCCCGGACGAGAGCTCCACGATCGCTGCATCGCCCGACGCCCCGATGAAGCGGATGACGGAGCTCGAACCACGTGGGGTGATGGTCGAGCCGTCGTCGAGGTGAATCACCCCGTCGCTCGCTGTCACGACGACGGGCGCGGGCGCGCTCGAGCGTAGCCGCAGAAACAGGGCGCTGCCGATGAACACCACAACGAGAACGCTCATTGGCGCGATCGCTCCACGCACGAGCACACGTCGGCGGTGACGGCGGATGAGCTGGCCCTCGAGCTGCAGCGCGTGTTCGTCGTCCCACTTCGTCGCGACTTTGCTCATCGCCGCGTGGATGTCGTGGTCGATGTTACTCATCCGAGACCGCCTTCCGGATGGTGTTCTGCGCATCTGCGATGCGTCGCTTGGCAGTGGCGAGCGAGCAGTCACACATCTTGGCCACCGACTCCAGTTGCTCCCCCTCGACGTGGCGCAGCACCCAGGCGATTCGTTGGTCCACCGGAAGCTCATCGAGGATGCGGTAGACGCGGTTGACCATCGTCGTCTGCTCCTGCGTGGCGTCGACGACGAGGGTCCCCGACGGTGCGTGTTGCTCGAGGCCGAAGAAAGATCGGAGCCGGCGACGCTTGAGCTCGCGTGCAACCGTGCGCGCGGTGACTGTCGCGAGCCACCCCTTCACGGCGTCCGGGTCGCGAAGCTTCGAGAGGCCCTCCATGGCGGCGAGGAACACTTCCTGGACGACGTCATCGATGTCGTCCTGCCGACCCAACAAGCGCACGGAGATGGCAGCCACGTACCGTGAGTACGCGCGAAAATACCCGACGATGCCCTGAGGCGTGGCGGGGAGAGGCAGGAAACGGATGGGGGCAGCTTGATCCATCAGCCCCAAGCAGTGGTCGGACGCGAAAAAACGGCTCACACAATTTTCGGGGCATCATCGCGATGGCGCGGGATCGCAGCTTGTAAGAGGAATAAACTGCCTTTCGTAGGCGAGGGCAAGGCGTTTGTGGCCCGCGATGGGAAGCGCCGAGGCCCTCAGCGTTTCGCAGTGCGGGAGCACGTACGAAACGGTGTATGAGGCAATTGGCAGCAGCGCCACCTTGCGGCGAGAAGCCGGGCCGAGCAAGCCGAGCGACACGCGCTCGACGCGAGTTGCCCCCGCAACGGCATCGTCGCCAACGCTACCGGAGGCGGTGAATGTGTAGCGTGTTCGTCGACTCACCAGTCCCGATGGGATAGGCCATGGTCTGCACGACCAGCTCGTCGCGCGCGGCGATGCCGTTCGCCACGAGCGAGTTGGAGACGGCGTTGACCAAGCTGTCGAAGTTGTCGGCGGCCGGCATCATGTGCGGCTCGACGCCCCAGTAGAGCGCGAGCTGGCGATACACGTCGGGGAGCGCGGTGAACGCGACGATGCGCGCCTCGGGCCGGTACTCGGAGACGAAGCGTGCAGCAGCGCCGGAGTTGGATGCGACGGCGATCACCTTGGCGCCGACCTGGCGCGCGGTGACCACGGCACCCTTCGCGATGGCGTTGGTGGAGAACGAGAAGTCGAGCAGCGACGTCTCCTCGTTCATGCGCGCGCGCCAGCGCTGTGAGGCTTCGATCTCCTCGACGATGCGCGCCATCGTGCGAACGGCGAGGAGCGGATACCGACCCGACGCGGTCTCGCCCGAGAGCATCAGCGCGTCGGTGCCGTCGAGCACGGCGTTCGCCACGTCGGAGGCTTCCGCGCGTGTGGGCCGCTGGTTCTCGATCATCGACTCGAGCATCTGCGTGGCGGTAATGACCACCTTGCCCTTGCGGTTGGTCTCCTCGATCGCGCGCTTTTGAATGAGTGGCACCTTCTCGGCGCCGAGCTCGACGCCGAGATCGCCGCGCGCCACCATGATCCCGTCCGCAACGTCGATGATCTCGTCGAGTAGGTCCACGGCCTCGGGGCGCTCGATCTTCGCGATGATGGGCGTGGCCTTGTTGCCGCCCGCCTCGGCGATGAGGAGGCGCGCGCGGCGCACGTCGTCGGCTGAGCGTACGAACGACAACGCCACGAAGTCGACGCCGACCTTCTGGCCGAAGATGAGGTCCGCGAGATCCTTCTCGGTGAGCGCAGGCGCGGAGACCTTCACTCCCGGGAGGTTGATGCCCTTGTTGTTCTTGAGCGTGCCGCCGACGGCGACGCGGGTCCACACGTCCTCGCCGTCGACCTCCGTCACCTCGAGCGCGAGGAGGCCGTCGTCGAGCAGGAGCATGGCACCCGCCGTGACGTCGCGCGGCAGCCCCGCGTACGTGGTGGAGACCTGGTTTTGATCGCCGACCACGGCGCGGGTCGTGACCAGGAACTCGGCGCCGGGCTCGAGCTCGCAGGAGCCCGTAGCGAACCGGCCGACGCGGATCTTGGGACCCTGCAGATCCTGCAGCACGGCCACGGCCTTGTTGCGCTTCTCGGCCTCCGCGCGCACATGGCGGATGGTCTCCGCGTGCATCTCCTTCTCACCATGCGAGAAGTTGATGCGCGCGACGTTCATGCCCTCGTCGATCAGCTGACCGATGACGAGCGGTGAGCTGGACGCAGGTCCGAGGGTGCAGACGATCTTCGCGCGACGCATGAGCTTCCTTTTTGGTTGCAGCTAAAAATGGCGCCGAGTATACGACGTCGCGATGCACTTGGCGCGATTGGGGTTCGTGTCGACAACGGCAGCAAGGGTGGCAGCCGGGGTGACCCTCGGTGCCGCCGTGATTCCTGCGCTCGGGGTGGTCTGTATGCTCTGGCTCGGGGGCTGCGTGATCGAAACGCCCACACCGAACCTGGCCGGGCAAGACGTCTCTCTCACGGTCGTTCACACCTCCGACCTGCACTCGCGCTTCATTCCGTACTTCTTCGCGCCCGGGTACATCGACCAAGGCCTCGGGCTCCAGCTCCCGGCCGGCAAGTCGACCGCCGTGGTGGGCGGCATCGCGCGCGTGTCCACCATCGCGCAATGCATCCGCGGCCGCACGAACGGCCCCAACTGCGATGCCATCGCCGACCTCACGGGCCCTCCCGCCGTGCGCTCCTTGCACCTCGACTCCGGCGATATCTGGCAGGGCGCACCCGTGTTCAACGTGTTCGCCGGCGAGTTGGAAGTGCGTGCGATGTCACAGCTCGGCCTCTCCGGCCAGGCCCTCGGCAACCACGAGTTCGACAAGGGCGCGGTCAACCTCTTCACGCAGTACGCGCGCTTCGCCTCGTTTCCGCTGCTGGCCGCGAACTATCAGTTCTCCGACCCGAACGACTACACCCAACCGAAGCTGCAGTACCTCGTGCCGCCGTACGTCGTTTACAACGTGGGCGGCCTCAAGGTCGGTGTGATCGGGATGGGCAACCTGTCGTCGATCCAAGGTCTCATCGAGGGCACCAACTCGCTCGGTGCGCGTCCTATCGAGGCCTCGCAGGCACTGGCGACCATGGCGCAGATCCTGCGACCGCAGGTCGACCTCCTGGTGGTGACGTCGCACATGGGCCTCGACGAAGACGAGAACGTGTCCGCGGTCGACGCCGTGAGTCGCGACCAAAACCTGGCGTTCGCGATCGCCGGCGTCGACGTCATCTTCGGTGGCCACCTGCACATCGTCTTGAACCCGCCGAAGGAGCTGCAGCGCAACAACGAAGACGGCACCACCGGTCGCACCATCCTCTGCCACTCGGGTGCGTTCGCGAAGTACGTGGGTCGCCTCGACCTCGTGGTTCACGTGCCCACGGCCGAGGAGCAAGCCGCGGGCAAGCACGGCGACGTGAAGTCCTACACGTACAAGGTCATGCCGGTGAACGACACGGTCCCGGAAGACGCCGACATGGTGCGCCTCATCGAGCCCTATAAGCTCAAGATGAACACCAACCTCAACCTCACCCAGGTCTACGCCATCAACCCATGCCTGGCCTCGGCGGCCAGCTGTCCCAAGGTGCAGCGCACCTCGGCCGAGGGCGGCGACTCGCAGCTCGGCAACCTCGTGGCCACCGCGATGCGCCTCCGCAAGCGCGTCGAGGCCGACTTTGCGCTCACCAACTCGCTCGGGATTCGCGCCGACTTCGAGTCGGGGCCGATCGACCTCGAGCAGATGTACAACGTGTTCCCGTTCGAGAACACGATCGCCACCATGTTCCTCTCCGGCGTCGAGGTGCAGGAGATGCTCGACTTCGTCGCGGCGCGTAGCTCGGAGCGCGGCTGCAAGTCCCAGTCTCAGGTGGCCGGCATCTTCTTCGACATGGTGTGCTCCTCCGAGGACGTCGACTGCAACGCACGGCTCGGCGCACCGCGGCCGTGCGCGAAGAACATCTACCTCGGCGATCACTGTCGTCTGCCCGATGGCACCATCGACGCGCAGAAGTGCAAGCCGCTCAACCCGTACGCGCAGTATGCGGTGGCGGTGAACGACTACATCGCCAACGGCGGCTCCGGCTTCGCCGTGCTCAAGCGCAACACCACCAAGTTCAACACCGGCATCAGCTTGCGCGACGCGCTCGTCGACTACATCCGCACGTCGCCGGCGCGCTGCAGCCAGGCCGACTACATCAACGTCGCGGGCGTGAACTGTCGCGACGCGAAGGGCGTGCTCACCGACTGCACCGCGGACTGCTGCTGCCACGACGCAGAGTCGGGCGAGCTTGCGTGCAGCGAGCACTGCGAGCCGTTCCAGCGCTGTCAGGCGGATCTGCGCTCTCCCGTCACGTTCGATTATGCCGACACCGCATGCCTGATTCCCGGCGTCGGTGAGGATGCTGCCGAGGGTCGTATTCACGCCGTCAACTCCGGAGGCATGTGATGTCGTTGTCTCGTCGCCGTCTCGCGCCCTTCCCGCTGGCTGCGCTCGGGTTGTTCGCGAGTGGCTGCGTCGAGAAGCCCAGCTCCCCGACGTTCGGTCAGGTCACCACGCTCGACCTCGAGTTGCTCACGCCCGAGCCGGGATCGCCGGCGATGCCGAACACGGTGCGTCAGACCACCTTCAACCTGATCGCGCGCGACGACCTCGGCGACCCATTCGGGGGCGACACCACCATCGACATGTACCTGTCGTATGGCGGCGTGCGCACGGGTGTGGTCGCTGCGTGCGGCTCGAAGTCGGAGGCGCCCATCGAGTCGATCCCGGTGCGCGGCGGCAAGCTCGACAACCATCAGACGCAGCTGCCGCAAGCGTACGGCACCACCGCGCTGTGGGCCGTCGATCGCGGATCGAACGTCGTCGGGGCATCGGTCCCGATCTACTTCCCGAACCCGACCATCCCGAACGTTCAGACGCCGCCCGATCCGATGTCGCCGAACGCGACGTTCTGCACCAGCTTCGAGGACAAGTTCGTGCGTGTCGATCACGCGACCGGCGCGGGCCAGCTCCTCGTTGACTCGGTGTTCGGCAACGCCATCACCATCACCGACACCGGCGCCACCGACTACCGCAGCATCTACATCTTCACCTTCGGCAAGCCGAAGTCGTACCTCGTGCCGGGCAAACCGGTGAAGTACTTCACTGGCAACGTCTCCAAGTTCGTGGGCTTCACCGAGGTGAACTTTCCGACGGTGGTGGCGCTCGAGACCGACGTGCCGGTGCCGGCCGCGCTGCCGAAGCCGATCCCCCTCACGACGAACGACATTACCAACCTGCCCAAGATGAATGCGGCGCTCGCGTCGGTCGTGGAGATCAAGGGCAAGGTCTGTCCGATGTTGCCGGACAATCCAAACCACAACGCGTCGCTGCAGAGCGTCATCGACCAGTGGGTGAAGTACAACACCTTCGTCGCGGCGAACCTCGACTGCGGCAACGGGTTCGGCGAGTTCTCCGTCGCGCTCCCCGCGAAGCTCGTGGGCACGTTCGATCCCACCAAGATCATCGCGCAGGAAATCACCGTGCGCGGAATGCTCAAGAACTCGTCGGGGCAGAACAACGTGACGGACGCCAAGGGCAACCACGTTACCTGCAGCGCGACCGTGCCGTGCGCCAGCGGCACCTGCACCGACGGAATCTGCAAGAAAAAGCCCTACAACTTCTGGACGGTCGTGGTTCGCGACTCCGCCGACGTTCCCCAGTAACGCTGCCACTGCCACCTTGCATCCCTTGGAAGAGAATCGAGCCGACTCATGATTCGATCACCACGCTCCGCGTTGGCCACCGTGTCGCTGCTCTCCGTGCTGGCCACCCTATTGGGCGGCACGCGCACCGCTAATGCCGGCGACTTCGTCGACACGCGGCTCAACTTCACGCTCACCAACGAGAACGTGCTGGTGAAGCCCGGCGAGACCAACCCGTCGGTGCCGGGTTGGCGCTTCGGTCAGCCGAACCAGCTCGGCATCCTCTTCTTCGACAACTACGACACGCGTTACACCGGCTACGAGAACCTCACCCACCTCGTCGTCTACAAGAAGATGGAGACGGCGCGGGTGGTGATCGAGGGCGCGTACGTGCTGCGTCTCCTCCAGTTCACCGACGTGAACCTGTCGTCGATCGACGACGGCTCTTACTTGCGCGTCCAGTACTATTTCGACCGCACGCGTGCGAGCAAGCTCAACATCGCGTTCACCGCCTTCCCGCTCAACGCCGACCGTATGCGCCTCGGTTATTCGTGGCGCATCTCGTGGGGCGGTTCGCCGATGTTCTTCAAGTACAACCCCGACCTTCCCATCGGCGCCGCGGCCTTCGTCACCAACACCAATCCTTCGCCGGGCGCCAAGCTGCAGATCTCCGACGAGCGCTGGTACGCGTATGTCGCCGCGAAGACCTCCACCCTGCTCAACCGCAACCCAGGCGTGAACGAGCAAGTCGCGGTGTGGGCACTGCTCGCCGGCGTCGGTGGCGACCCGATCAAGAACCACTTCCGCATCGAGGCCAACGGTGGCTTCTTCGACCGCGGCACCAACCCGCTCTTCTACGGCACCACCGTCGGTCCTCAGGGGAGGACTTTCAAGGACTACCCGGTGCAGACGTTCGGTCTGACGCTGCAGCTGTCTATCTTCGATGGTATCGCGCCCACGACATCGGTCGACACCGCGCTCTATCGCAACGATCCCATGAGCGCGGCCCGCTACTTTGCGCGCCCGAACTACTCGCCCGGCTTCAGCTGGCTACTCACCACCGAGTGGACGTTCACCGCGAGCACGCTACAAAATCCGGACACGCTCAACTCCACCAAGATCCAACCCGCCTACGCCGGCGATGTGAACTTCCGCGCCCAGTACGGCAAGCTCCGCATCAAGGCCGACTTCGAGATGCGCTCCCTCGAGTACATCCTCCAGAACCAGCCCTCGCTCGTTCCCTACCAGGCCATCAAGGGCGGCTCCAACGTGACACCCGAAGTGTTCGGCTCCGTCGGCTTCGACTATCTCCTCGAGAAGGTCGGCCTCACTATCGGCAGCACGCTCGGCGTGATGACGCCGGCGACCTTCACGCCCCCCACCGGCGAACAGATCGCCGGGCCGCTCCAGGGCAACGTGGGCGGCAGCCTCTCCACCGCAGCCACGATCGTCGTCCGCAACGAAGGCGACCTTTCGATTCTCCCCGAGCCGATCAACGGTGGCCAACGCTCCGCCACGCCGATCATCGGCGCCAAGGTCGAGCTGCGCGAAGACTTCCTCGAGTGGTTCGCGTGCATCTTCCAGGCGTACTACCAGTACGACTCGAACCAGACGCGCCTCTTCAAGGCCGACGGCGGCGAGTCGATCCGCGACTTCAACTACCCACACCGCCTCGGCTTCAACATCACGCTGCAAGCGCGCTACTAGCGGATCAAAACACCAGACCGTACGGCGCGAGCGCCACGCGGCTTGCATCGCGCGACTTGCGGAGACGCGACGCGCCGACCGAGAGAAGGGTGAACCCGACGACCGAGGCCACCGCGCCGACGACCATCGTCGGCACGGCGATGCGGAATGCCGCGTCGCGGCTGCGGTCGGTCTCAGCCACGAACGTCACAGCCGAGTACGTGGTCCCCGTCGCCGTCAGGGCGAGCCCGGCGACGGCGAGCGCGATGCCCGTGCCCACCATCGCCTTGGCGGGACGTTCCGCTGCCGCAGTCTCCCGTGCTCGCAGGTCGCGCGCGCCTCGGTTCGTGGCCTCCGCACTGGCATGCAGTGGTGTCTCGTCGGCGCGAGCGATGGAAGCGAACGAGAGGGTGCTCACGAGGGCGATGATGGTGGTCTTGCGCATGATGTGTCTCCTGGGCGAGATCGACCAGCAAGGCGGAGGCCAACGAGGCGGGATCGTGATTTCACGCGCTTCGACGCAACCCGTGTTGGTCTTCCGACACCGTGCGCGAGCGTTGTGTCAGATGTAGGTAGAGATTGGTCGCGTGTAGCGCGCTACGCGTAGCCGGGGTCGATAGACCCCGGGTGCGCAATACGCCAAGCCGGCTCACAGCCTCGCATATACGTGACTTCGTGCAGGTTTTCGTGACCTTCGGGCTGGCTCAACGGTTGCGTTACGTGCCCGGCATGATGCGCCAAGTCTTCGTCCGATCCGCCGTGTTCGTCTCGCTCTGGCTCGCTGCCGCTGGTCACGCCGCGCCAGCGACACCCACCGTGCCGTGGTGGACGCCGTATGGCAGCACGCGGATCGTCAAGCGCGGGGACGCCGGCGCGCAACATCAGATCAACATTCGTGGCCGCCGCTTGATCGTCAGCAAGACGGCGAACGGCGCCTTCGCGTACACCGACGAACAAGGCGCGGAGTTCGTCAGCGCTCCCCGCGAGGGCGCTTCCATCGTCACGCCCTTCGGCGTCACGAAGACGTTGCAGACGAGCGACGGCGTCCGGGAGGTGCTGAAGACTCGCAAGTGCAGGTACTGGGAACGGAAACCGGCGAGGATCAAGCTGGTGTCGGTGGTCAACGGCCGCATTTACTACACGAAGGTCGGTACGCTGAAGACGCCCTACGGCGAGACCGAGGCCGCGATCGTCGGCGATCGGCTCGTGCAGCGCCTCGCGCTGAAAGGCAAGCGGTACGAGGTCTCGAAGGCCCCGGGTGGCAAGCTCCGGTACACCGACGAGAGCCAGCACGCCTCCGAGGCGGTCATCGAGGACGAGCGAGGCTTGGTCACACCGCACGGCGTTGCCAAGCAGATGAAGATTGGCGGCGAGAAGGCGTGGGTCGTCGTCGACGCGGATCCAAGCTCGTACGAGACGCCTCCCTCGCGTCGCTATCGTCGCGTCGAGGTCACCCAACGCGGGTTCAAGTACCACGACATCGATCCGCCCACCACGCCGTACGGCCTCGCGACGATCGTGCGCACCGAGGCCGGTTTCGCCTTCCAGGTCCTGATCAACGGCAAGCGCTACCGCGTCGAGGACCACGCAGGCGCGCAGCACTTCGTCGATTCGGAGGGGAAGCCGTTCGTCGATGAGTGGCAAAACGTAGTGCAGACCCCGCGCGCCGTGCCCATCGCCGCGACGCGGCTCTACAACCCTCGACTCGCCCGCTTGCCGGCAGGCGGCATCGTCCGGATCGGCGGCCACCCGCACATGTCTCAGGCGGCATATGACGACCTGCGCGACGCCATGATCGAGACGATGCAGAAGCTCGATCCGCGTACGCACTACTTCATCGGGCTCGGATCCGACCCTCACCCGATCATCGCGTTCCTCTCCAACCTCGGAGGTCGTCAGCTCGCGATCAACTTCCCGGCGAGCGGCAAAGGCTATCGCCACCTTCCGCCTTCTGTGCTCGCCCCGTATTCGCGTCGTCTCATTCCGCCCGAGGTGCTGAACGGCTCGCGCTCGATCGTGCTGCTCGACCAGACCGGCTCCGGAACCACGCTCGCCCAGATCGCGCCGGTGTTCGAGACGTACCTGAGGAGCATCGGGTCACCTGCCACAGTAAAACGGCTCGCATACTCTCCGCAGCGCCAACCGCACGGAACCCTCCGCATCGATACCGGGCGCTACGCCGAGGTCGGCAAGTTCCTCTACCCGCCGTACGAGGACGTCACGTCGCAATACCCGCGACACGTGCTCGGCGTGGACGCTCCCAGAGATTTGAAGGAGCGCACGCAGTACGTCCGCTTCCGCGGAGCGATGAAGAAGCGCATGCAGCGCGACGCCGAGCTCGACGCGTTCCTCGCGAAGCGGCTCAACGAGGAGCCCGAGACGGAGACCGCGCTCGCGGCCGAGTGAAGGCAGAGTCGCGCGTGCGCTCGTGTCCAAGCACCAGCGTCGGACTAACATCATCGAGATTGCTCCCACGCCTCGGCCCGTGTTGATGAAGCACAGCCCCGAGGCGACGAACTACCGATGAGCGCGACACGAACGCGGAGCGTCGTGGTCGCATCAGGGCGCGCGCAGGAAGGCGAGCGTGGTGTTGTTGCCACCGAACGCGAAGGAGTTGGACAGGAGCGCGCTCACCTGCACACGCCGGGCTTCGTGCGGGACGAAGTCGAGGCCGAACGCCGGATCGGGGACCTCGAGGTTCGTGGTCGGGGGGATGAAGCCTAGGTGCAGCGTGAGGCAGGACGCGACCGCCTCGATGGCACCGGCAGCGCCGAGGGTGTGACCCACCATCGACTTGATGCTCGAGACGCAGATCCGGGAGGCATGCGATCCGAATACGCGGTGGATAGCCTTCGATTCGGCCGCGTCGTTGTGTGGCGTCGCCGTGCCGTGCGCATTGACGTACCCAACTTCAGCGGCTCCTAGACCGGCATCGCTGAGCGCGGCCTCCATCGCGCGGGCAGCGCCATCGCCCTCGGGATGAGGTGCCGTCATGTGGTGCGCGTCCGCCGTGATGCCGTAGCCGCCGAGGAGCGCATAGATGGTGGCGCCCCGAGCGCGGGCGTGCTCGAGCTCTTCGAGCACCAAGATGGCGGCGCCCTCACCGAGGTTGAGGCCCTTGCGATCGCGATCGAACGGACGACAAGGCTCTGGTGAGGTGGCGCGCAGCGCGTTGAAGCCGAGGTACGTGAGCCGGCACAGACCCTCGGCGCCACCGGCAAGCGCGATGTCGACGTGGCCGAGCCGGATGCGATCGCCCGCGTATCCGATCGCGGTCGCGGAC
This sequence comes from Myxococcales bacterium, assembly GCA_043741435.1. Lineage (GTDB taxonomy): Bacteria > Myxococcota_A > Polyangia > Palsa-1104 > Palsa-1104 > JBDTCO01. The sequence continues at coordinate 18,891 of JAYUBF010000172.1, read as the reverse complement.
GAAGAGCACGCCGTCATGATCGTGGAGCGTGGCCCGTGCATCCCGAGAGCGCGACCGATGAGGTCGGTCACCGACGACGATTGGTGCGGGACCAGGCGCGAAGGTGGCGGCGTCTTCCCCGCGCGGCGCGCGATGATGAACTCTTCCGTGTCCTGCGCACCCCCTGCGCCGGTGCCGATGATGAGCGCCGCATTCGTGAGGTGCGCCGGTGCGAGGCCAGAATCGCGGACGGCCTCGAGCGCCGCCTGCAGTCCAAAGCGATCGGGGCGAGACGTGTTGGCGAGGAACGACTCGTCGAGCGCGACGACCGGATCGTCGCACTGCGCAGCGAGATCGGTGCGGACGCCATCGGTGGAGAAGAGGGTCACCTTGCGTACCCCGGACCGCCCCGCCTGAAGGCCCGCTGCGAAGGCACGCACATCCGGCCCGAGGGCGGTCACCACCCCGAGCCCGGTCACGGCCACTTGGCGTCCTTCGCGGGTCGACTTCGTGGAGCTCATGCGGAAGCGGCAGTGTAGCGCCAGAACCCCTGTGAAGTCTTTTAAGCAGAATCATCCGGAGCCGCGATCTGATCTCGCGGCCTGTGCCAATATTTCGTATGTTCCACCGATGAGTGAGGCCAAAGGATCCGTCGCCCAGCTGTTCCTCGATCGGGTCGTCAAGACACCGCGCCGCGAAGCGTTCCGCGTGCCGACCAGCAATGGGTGGAGATCGATCACGTGGCAGGAGACCGGTGACCGTGTCCGCGCGATAGCGAGCGGCCTCCGCTCCTACGGTCTCACCGACGAGCAGCGCGTTACGATCCTCGCGTCGACGCGCCTCGAGTGGATCCTCGCCGACATCGCCATCCTCTGCGCTGCGGCAGCCACCACGACCGTCTACCCGTCGAACACGCCGGACGAATGTCACTTCATCCTGTCCGACTCCGATTCGGTGATGGTGTTTGCCGAGGACGAAAAGCAGGTCGAGAAGCTCCGCGCCAAGCGTGCGGACCTCGGCAACGTGAAGAAGGTCATCACGTTCGATAAGGTCGCCACCACGCCAGAAGACGGCGACTGGATCATCTCCCTCGACGAGCTCGAGGCGGCCGGGAAGGCCTACGATCAAGCGAACCCGGAGGCGTACGAGAAGGTCGCGCGCAGTGTCACGCCGGACAAGCTCGCCACGCTCATCTACACGTCGGGCACCACCGGTACGCCGAAGGGCGTCGAGCTGATGCACGATGCGTGGCTCTACCAGGCTGAAGGCATCGACGCGATGAAGCTGCTCGTCGAGGACGACGTGCAGTACTTCTGGCTCCCGCTGGCGCACGTATTCGGCAAGGTGCTCGAGGCCGCGCAGCTGCGCATCGGCTTCTGCACCGCCATCGACGGCCGCATCGATAAGATCGTGGAGAACCTCGGCGTGGTGAAGCCGACGTTCGTCGCGGCGGTGCCGCGCATCTTCGAGAAGGTCTACAACAAAATAATCGGCGACGCGAAGGAAGCCGGTGGGATGAAGTGGAAGGTCTTCCAGTGGGCCGTCTCGGTCGGTAAAGAGGTGTCGCACCTCAAGCAGGCGGGCCAGCAACCGGGCGGGCTGCTCGCGATGAAGAACGCCATTGCCACCAAGCTCGTCTTCTCGAAGCTGCAACAACGCTTCGGCGGTCGGCTCAAGTACTTCGTCTCGGGCTCTGCCCCGCTCAACCGTGACGTCGCAGAGTTCTTCCACGCCTTCAACATCCTCATCCTCGAGGGCTATGGCCTCACCGAGGCGTCGGCGTCGAACTTCGTGAACCGTCCGAACCACTACAAGTTCGGCACCGTCGGTCAGGCGCTGCCCGGCACCGAGGTCAAGCTCGCCGAGAGCGACAGCGAGATCCTCCTACGCTGCCGTGGCGTCATGCGCGGCTATCACGGCCTGGCCGAGGCCACGAAGGAAGCCATCGACGGCGACGGTTGGTTCCACACCGGCGACATCGGCGAGCTGGACTCCGACGGCTTCCTCAAGATTACCGACCGCAAGAAGGACCTCATCAAGACGTCGGGCGGCAAGTACATCGCGCCCCAGCTGCTCGAGGGGAAGCTGAAGACGCTGTCGGGGATTATCAGCCAGTGCGTCATCCACGGCGATCGCCGCAACTACTGCTCGGCGCTCATCACCGTCGACGAGCCAGCGCTCTTGAAGTGGGCGAAAGGCAAGGGCCTGTCCGGCAGCTACGAAGAGCTCACCAAGCGGCCCGAGCTGCAGACCGAGCTCAAGGTGGCCATCGACGAGCTCAACAAGGGCCTACCGAGCTACTCGACGGTGAAGAAGTTCGCCGTGCTTCCGGCCGACTTCACCGTCGAGTCGGGTGAGCTCACGGCCAGCCTCAAGGTGCGCCGCAAGGTGGTGGAGAAGAAGTACCAGGCCATCCTCGACGAGTTCTACAAGGACGCCCTGGCGAGCTAGCGGCCTTGTCGTTCACCTAGGCTCGACTTGAGCACTTTCTCCCTTCGCCGTCGCTGCTGCGGGCCTCGTCGGCTTCCTCGCTCTTCGGTCGAATACCACCAGTATTCTCCCTCGTCGCTCGTCTGTGCCGAGGCTCCTCGCGACGCGACGGCTCGGTCCGAAAGTGCTCAAGTCGAGCCTAGCCGGCGGCGATCCGTCGGCACACCGCTTCGGTGAACGTCCTCCCGTCGGCCTGGCCACCCAGATCTCGGGTGCGCTCGGTCGGCGTCGCGAGCGCCGCGTAGATGGCCTTGCGTACGCGCGCGGCGGCATCGCGCTGATCCACGTAGTCGAGCAACGTGCAGGCTGCCAGCACGAGGGCCGTCGGGTTCGCGAGGCCCTTGCCCGCGATGTCCGGCGCCGTTCCGTGGACCGCTTCGAAGATGGCCATGTCTTTGCCGAGGTTCGCGCCCGGCGCGACACCGAGGCCACCGACGAGACCCGCGCAGAGATCGGACAGGATGTCGCCGAACAAGTTCATGGTGACGATGACATCGAACTTCGTCGGGTCCTTCACCAGGTTCATCGCGCAGGCGTCCACGATCATGTCGTCGAACTCGATGTCGGCGTACTCCTTCGACACTTCCTTGCCGACGTCGAGGAACAGGCCGTTCGAGAACTTGAGGATGTTCGCCTTGTGCACGAGGGTGACCTTCTTGCGGCCCTCGTTGCGCGCGTACTCGAAGGCCCAGCGCACGATGCGCTCGGAGCCGTGGCGCGTGATGACGGCGATGGACTCCGCGGCCATCCGACCCGGGCCCACGTAGTGCTCGATGCCCGCGTAGATGTCCTCGGTGTTCTCGCGCACCATGATGATGTCCACGTCCTCGTAGCGGCTCGGAACGCCGACCAACGTCTTCGACGGACGCAGGTTCGCGTACAGGTCGAAGCGCTGGCGTAGCGCCACGTTCACGGAGCGAAAGCCTTCGCCCTTCGGTGTCGCGAGCGGGCCTTTGAGCGCCAGCCGCGTGGACTCGAGCGACGTGATGGTGCGCTGCGGGAGCGGATCTTTTTCCTTCTCGAGCCCCTCGAGGCCGGCAGGTTGAATGTCCCACGTGAGCCGCGCGCCCGCGACGTCGAGAATCTTCACGGTGGCGTCGCTGATCTCGGGACCGATACCGTCGCCTCGAATGAGGGTCACCGTGCGGGTCGCTGAAGTGGTCATACGTTTATCTCGAGCTCCTTGAGCTTGTTGTAGAAGGTTGCGCGGCTGATGCCCAGCTTGCGCGCGGCGCGTGAAGGGCTTCCGGAAGTGTCGCGCAACGCGGCGACGATCGCGCGGCGCTCGATGACGCGGCTCACCTCGAGCAGCTGTTCCTTGAGGGGGCGATCGACAGACGGCGCCGGGACGGTGTCACTCCCCGGCCCCGTGGGCGCGCTCACCGCACCGAGTGGGGGAAGGTCGCTCTCCTTGATCGATTTGCCATCGGAGAGGATGGACGCCCGTTCGACTACGTTCTCGAGCTCGCGGATGTTGCCGGGCCACGCGTAGCGCTGGAGCCGGATCAGCGCCTCGGGCGCGAGCTCGGTCGGCCGTGGACCAGCGGAACGCCGTCGACGGAGGAACTGCGCCACGAGCTGTGGGATGTCGCTCGCTCGTTCACGCAGAGGAGGCAGCTCGATGGGCACCACCGCCAGTCGATAGAACAAGTCCTCGCGAAAGCGACCGCTGGCGACGAGGGCTCGGAGGTCCTTGTTCGTGGCTGCCACGATCCGGACGTCGATCTTCACGAACGTATCGCCACCGACTGGTTTGATCTCGCGCTCCTGCAAGACACGCAAGAGCTTGTTCTGCACCTCCGGTGCGATGTCGCCTATCTCGTCGAGGAACAAGGTGCCGCCCTGCGCTTCGCGGAAGAGGCCGAGCCGTGCTCGGTCGGCACCGGTGAACGAGCCCCGCTCGTGGCCGAACAGCTCGGACTCGATCAACGAGGGTGCGAGCGCCGAGCAGTCGAAGGCGACGAAGGGTTGATCGCGGCGCAGGCTCTGCCGGTGCAGCACACGCGCGAGCATCTCCTTGCCCGTACCCGACTCGCCCAGCACCAGCACGCTCGCGTCCGATGGCGCCACACGATCGACGAGCGCCAACACCTCGCGCAGCTTCGCCGATTCGCCGACCGGTCGCTCCACGCCGCGAACCTCGGCGAGCTCCCCGCGGAGGCGGCGCACCTCGCGCTGCATGCGGCCGTGCTCGATGGCGCGGCTCACGGCGGTGCGCAGCTCCTCGGCGGAAGCCGTCTTGCGCAGGTAGTCGAATGCGCCTTCCCGCATCGCACCCACGGCGGTCTCCACGCTGGCCTGGCCGGTGAGCATGATGAATGGGACTTCTTGCCCTCGCTCGCGCGCCGACCGGATCAGCTGAATCCCGTCCGGGCCAGGCGGCATCTGAAGGTCGGTGAGCACGCAGTCATAGGCAGCCGCGTCGAGTCGCAGCAGGGCTTCATCCGCGCCGCGCGCGACATCGACCGAATGATCGCGTTGCAGCAGAGCGGCAAGCAGACGGGGAAAGGACTCCTCATCATCCACCACGAGGAGCCGGCTCACGGATCTCAAGTACCACGCCGACCCGCTGTCTGTCCAGATAGACAGTTTTTGTCTATTTGAATGGACGGTTCGAGTGAAGCAGGCAGGTTAAGTACAAATAATCATGTAACGAAAAAGGTGGCACCCAACGTGCTCTGAAGTCTCGTCGTGCAAACTACGAGGATCCAGACCATGCGCGTTCGCGAGCCAGAAGTCGTCCGCTTCACCGCCAAGGAGCGCGAGTTCGTCTACAGCGTTGCCATGAAGTATATGAAGGACGAAGAGCGGGCGAGCGACGTCGCGCAAGACGCGATGATGCTCGCGTACCGTCACCGCGAGAGCTTCCGCGGCGACTCTCGCTTCACTACTTGGCTGTACCGGATTGCCGCGACGACCGCGCTCATGCACCTGCGCAAGGATCGTCGCATCGGCGTCATGCAAAGCCTCTCCGATGACGAGTCCACGATGGTGGACCCGGGCGATCCGCACTCCTCGCCCGAGGAAGTGTCCGGCGCGACCGAGGCGGTACGCATCGCCGAGAACCACCTCGCCGAGATGGGCGACAAGTACGGCCAGATCTTCACCATGCGCTTCGTCGACGGCTACTCCGAGACGGAGATCGCGAGCCGCCTCAAGCTGCACGTAGCCACTGTGAAGACCCGCGCCTATCGCGCGCGCGCCTACGTTCGCGGCGCACTCGAGCGCGCGATGGCCACGACGACGACCGGCGTAGCGCAGCTCGCAGCGTAGTCCGCTCGCACCTAGCGCGACGGCAGATCGGCGAAGCGCGAGATCGTGCGCGCCTCGTTGATGATCGTGCCGTAGCCATAGTCCGCGTACACGAAGTCGACGTTCGCGCGCTCTGCCGTGGCCTCATCGATGTCGGAGTCACCGACGTAGAGCGCGCGCTTGGCGCCGGCATTGGCGATGAGCTCTTGCAGGCTCGCAGGATCGGGCTTGCGCGGATGCCCGTCACCGTCGCCGATGATGGCGACGAAGTGGCTTGCGATCCCGAGGGCCTCGAGGATGGCGCGGGCCTCCGTACCCGGCTTGTTGGTGAGCACGGCAGCGGGCGCACCCAGTGCCGCCAGCTTCTCGCGGACACCGTCGTACAGCCGCGTGCCGGCGACGAGCGATTTGCGATAGTTCGCCCGGTAGCGCTCGACGAGGTCGTCGAGCTGCGCGTCCGGTGCTCCCGACGCCTTGTGTACGAGATCGCGCGCGCCTTCGCCGAGGTAGCTGCGCACCTGCTCGGGCGAGCGCTCGGCATGTCCGGCCTCCTTCAGTGCCGCGTTCAGCGCAGCCGCGATGTCCGGCAGCGTGTCGCACAGCGTGCCGTCGAGATCGAAAATGTAGAAGTCGTACCCACCCGCCACGTTGCCCAGGACCAACTTACCCTGCTGTGGATGGAATGGCGTCAGCGAACAACGCTGGTACAGACAACTCAAACCCCGGCACCAGGTCGGAGGCGAACGAGTCGTGTATCACACGGACGGTGCGCAAGCCGGCGACCTGCTCGATCGTGCATTCGTCGGCATCTACCAGCCAGTATTCGCGCACACCAGCTTCTGCGTAGAGCACTCGCTTGGTGATGCTCTCGTAAGAGCGATTGGTCGACAACACCTCGATGACGAGATCGGGGAGGGTCGAGATCGGCGTGCCCTGCGGCGGCTGCATGAATAGGCAAATGTCGGGCTGCACGATGCGATTCGGAGCGAGACGCAGATCGAGCGGCGCCAGACCGACGACAGCGGGTGGGTTCATGAGCGCCCAAGCGCGAAGCTGGCTAGCCAGCGCCAACACGAGCGATTGGTGCAATAACGTGGGCGACGGCGACAACAGCACCTCTCCATCGACGAGCTCGATCCGATCGAGCGATTCGGGCAGCGACAAGAATTCGCGCTCGGAGACCTGGTCTCGCAGCACCGCGGTCAACATTTCCTTAGCCTACACCTGAGGGGCATCTCGGTCGAGGATGCGGGAGCGACTCGATCACGACGGCGATGGCGGCAACTGATGCCGTCGCATTCCAACGCGTGCTAGGTTCCGCGGCCATGGAGCTCTCGGTCATCGTCCCCTGTCTCAACGAGGAGGCGAATGTTCCTGAACTGGTCTCGCGCATCGGCGAGGTCTTCCGCGTGGGCAAGCTCGACGCCGAGCTGGTGCTCATCGACGATGGCTCCACCGATGGTACCTGGGCCGCGATGGAGCGGGCCTCGCAGGAGCACGCCTTCGTTACGTCTCGGCGCCACGCGCACAACCGTGGCATCGCGGCCGCCTGGAAGAGCGGCGTGACCGCGGCGCGCGGCAAGATGGTCGCGATCCTCGACGCCGACCTCCAGTACCAGCCCGAGGATCTGCTCCGGCTCTATCGCGAAAAGCTCGCCACCAACGTCGACGTCGTGCAGGGCTGGCGCTCGGCCGTCGGTCGCGACAAAGGGCCACGCTACTGGTACTCGCGCGGCCTCAACGTGATGCTCAACACCGTCTTCGGGATGGCGCTCACCGACAACAAGTCGGGCTTCGTGCTCACCGACCGCGAGATCTTCGAGGACCTGCTCTCGTACCGTGGCCAGTACTACTACTGGCAGTCCTTCATCATGGTGGCCGCTCACATGAAGGGCTACACGTACAAGCAGATCGAGACGCTGTTCGAGCCGCGCCGCGCGGGGAAGTCTTTCCTCGACGACGCACCCCTGCGCCCGATCCTGCGCTCGTTCGTCGACCTCGGCCGCGCCTTCGTCGAGTATCGGCTGCGCCCGCAGACGCCGTCGGTGCTGCGCAACTTCCTCGACCGCGAGCGGCCACTCGTGCGCGAAGATCCGGTGCCGCTCGTGCGTCAGGTGCACTGGCGCGGCTACATCGCCACGTTCGGTGCCACGCACTGGATGATGACGAAGGAGGTCGACGGGCAGCTGCACGATCTGCGCGAGTCGCAGTGGCTCTCGCCGGACAAGATGCGCGAGCTGCAGGAGGTGAAGCTCCACCACCTCGTGCGCCACGCGTATCGCCACGTGCCGTACTACCGCGAGCGCATGAAAGAAGCGGGCCTCACGCCCGACGACGTGCGCACGCTCGACGACCTCCACAAGATGCCGCTGCTCTCGAAGGCCGACGTGCGCAAGCACCTCTACTTCGACATCATGAGCGACAACCACAAGAAGTCAGAGATCCTCAAGATCACCACGTCGGGCTCCACCGGCGAGCCGTTCGTGTGCTTCGTCGACCGATCACAGCTCGAGTTCCGCTGGGCCGCGACGCTGCGCGCGCAGGAGTGGACCGGGTATCGCTTCGGTGATCGGCAGCTTCGCCTCTGGCACCAGACGCTAGGCCTCAGCAAGACGCAGGTAGCGCGCGAATACGCGGATGCGTTCCTCTCGCGTCGTCGCTTCATCCCCGCGTACGAGATGTCCGACGACACGCTGCGCGAGTTCGTGCGCCAGATCGAGGACTACCAACCGATCTTGCTCGACGGCTACGCCGAGTCGTTCAACTTCCTCGCGCGCTACCTCGCCGAGCATGGCCGTCTGAACATCCGGCCGAAGGGCATCATCTCGTCGGCGCAGTCCTTGCCCGATGCGTCGCGCAAAATGATCGAGGACGCGTTCGGCTGCAAGGTCTTCGACAAGTACGGCTCACGGGAGTTCTCCGGAATCGCCTACGAGTGCGACGCGCACCAAGGACACCACGTGGTCGGCGAGGGCTACATCGTCGAGGTGCTGAAGGACGGTCGACCTGCCGCACCGGGTGAGATCGGCGAGGTCGTGATCACCGACCTCAACAACCAATGTCTGCCATTCATTCGCTACCGCATCGGCGACCTCGCCGAGGCGATGGACCAGACGGCCACGTGCGCGTGCGGCCGCGGGCTTCCACGCATCGGCAAGATCGAAGGCCGCGTGCAGTCGATCATCTTCGGATCGAAGGGCCAGTACATCCCGGGCACTTTCTTCGCGCACGTGCTGAAGGACTATGACCACGCGATCCGACAGTTCCAGATCGTGCAAGAAGAGCGCGGCGCGATCGTCTTCAAGGTGGTGAAGGGCAAGCGCTACAGCGACGAGATCCTCGGTGAGGTGCTCGCGCAGCTGCATCGCTTCCTCGGCGAGGATCTGAAGATCCACGTCGATTTCGTCGACAACGTGGACATGGTGCGCACTGGCAAGCGCCTGGCGACGGTGTCACGCCTCGGTATCGACTTTCAGAACGTGCGCACGAACTAGGTCATGTTCACTTGGTCCCTCTCGAGGGAGCCTGCGCGCCTGCAACTCGTCCGCGTGCACGAATGGCTACGTGGCTCGTACTGGTCGCCCGATATCCGCCTCGACGTGGTCGAGCGAGCGTTCTCCAATAGCTTGTTCGTCGGCGCGTACGACGTCGCAGGCGAGCAGATCGGCGTGGCACGAGCGGTCACTGATCAGGCCACGTTCGCTTGGCTATGTGATGTGTGGCAACCGACTGGCGCCGGCGCGGTCTGGCAAAGGCGATGCTAAAGTCCCTCATCGCAGATGACCGGCTCCAGACGTTGCGGCGCTGGTGCTTGGCGACGCGTAGATGGCACGAGGTGGATGGAGCGGGGCTGCGACTTCTCCGGAGCCGCGCGCACCGATCGAAACACGGCGGCGGCGCTGTGCGATCCAGATCGGCAACCCAGATCGGTAAATTGGTTAGAAATTTCCAGTAAAACAATTGCAGATCAAGGTGGTGGATGATTTCTTATATCGGCAATGTTTGCTTCGAATGAGACCGCAAGCCGCCTCGAGCCGTGCTTGCTCGAGGCACCCTCGGCCAGGCTGATCGATCTGCTGACCGAGCTCGTAACCGGCACGAGCCAGCTCGGCGGCAAGCTTCATCCTCTCACCGCCGCGCACCTAGCCGACCTCGTGCGCATGATGAATTGCTACTACTCGAACTCGATCGAAGGTCACAACACGCGGCCTCGTGACATCGAGCGCGCTCTCGGCAACGACCTCGACATCGATGAAAAACGGCGCAACCTCCAGCTCGAGGCGCGCGCGCATATCCGCCTACAAGAAGCGATCGACCGTGAGTTTGCTGCGGGTACGCTTCCCGATGCGACTCGCGTCGATTTCATTCGGCGTCTTCATCGAGAGTTCTACGTCGATGCGCCCACGGCGATGTTGACGATCGGCGACGCCGATCGATCTTTCTTCATGTCTCCTGGCGAGATGCGCAACCAGCCTTCGCACGAGGTTGTGGTCGGTCGTCATCTCCCACCGAGCAGCGCAGTGGTGGGCTCGTTCATGACCTACTTCGAGGCGCGCTACAACGGCACGAAGCTAGGGCCCGCGCAACGCGTTCTCGCCATTCCAGCTGCGCACCATCGACTCAACTACATCCACCCATTTCCCGATGGAAATGGCCGCGTGAGCCGCCTCATGAGCCACGCCATGGCGCAGCATGCAGGCATCGGCGCGCACGGACTTTGGTCCATCTCTCGTGGCCTCGCGCGCGGTCTACAGAGTCGCTCCGAGTACAAACAGATGATGGACCTCGCCGATACGCCGCGGCAGAGCGACGTCGACGGACGAGGAAACCTCTCGGAACGCGCGCTCACCGAATTTTCGATCTGGTTCTTCGAGGTCTGTCTCGATCAAGTCCGTTTCATGAGTGGACTGTTCGACCTCGAGGGCTTCGCCCAGCGTCTCCGACGCTACGCAACGCTCCTCGATTTTCGGCCCGAGGCCGGCCGTTTGCTCGTCGAGATCCTGCACCGCGGCGAGATCGCGCGCGGTGACGCCGCCGGAATCACCGCGCTCGGTGAACGCACAGCGCGTGCGCTGCTGAGCACACTCTTGCGCGATGGAATCGTGGGCTCGACGAGCGAGAAAGGGCCGGTGTCCCTGCGGTTCCCCATGCGAGCAGAGGACGTGCTGTTTCCTCGATTGTTTCCGGAATCTTGACGTCCTACGTCAGTGCAGCCCCCGAGCTCCTCGCGCAGTGCGGGAACGCGAAGCTGTCGTTCTTCATCCCCGCGCTCGCGTACTTCCAGCTCGGCTTCAACTTCGATTGGCAGCCGCTCGAGGCCACGCTCTCGCTCGGTGGCGGCGCCAACGCCGCGTTTGCGCCGCAGCTCTGGACGGGGAACGGCGGCACCAAGGGCTTCATCATCAGCAACAACCAAAATCCGTCGAACACGTTCGGCAGCTCGTTCGATGGAGACGCCGCGTGGAACTACTGCAACGGCAACTTCGATGACTACGCGGGGACCGTGCACTTCACGTCATCGGACGCGGGGGCCACGCTGCCGGCCACGAGCGGGCAAGTGACGATCACGAGGACGGATACCAAGAATGCGGCCCTGACCGCGACGGTCACCGTGAACATCGCCACCACCGGCTCGGTCACGTCTCCCGCCGTCGACTGCTTGCACATCCTCAAAGCCAGCGCGTCGGGGGGCGATGGCATCTACTGGATCGACAGTAGACCCCAGCCCGCGGGTCAGTGGAAGTTGCGGCTGACGACTTCCACTGGCCCCTGGCCTTCCAGCAACGACTGCGGCCGCCACAGCGACTCGGCGATGAGGTTCATGACGCCGTCCTGCTTTTGCACCTTGCCCGAGACGCCGAGGAAGTACTCGCTCTTCCCGACGACCACGTGGCGCTCGAAGACCTGACTCCACACGACGAGGTTCACGAACCCCGTCTCGTCTTCGAGCGTCATGAACACCACGCCGGAAGCAGTGCCCGGACGCTGCCGACAAATGACCAGCCCGGCATAGCGCGCGCTACGGCCGTTGGGTAACGCGGCGAGCTCGCGTGCGGTGGGCAAGCCTCGCGCGCGCAGCGCGGGCCGAAGCTCGGACAGGGGATGGCCCCTCGTGCTGTGGCCGCTGCGCTGGTAGTCCCAGCCGATGAGCTCTTCGCGTGACAGAGACGGAAACTGCGGCGCCGACGTCTCCTCGACGGGCAATGGCACCGCTTTCGCGCGACCTACGGCTTGCGCGGTCCACAAGGCATCGCGCCGCGTGGCGTGGAGGGAATCGCAGGCCCCGGCTTCCGCGAACGACGATAGGGCGCCGGCGTCGAGGCGGGCGCGCTCGCGAAGATCCACCACCGACGCGAACTGGCGAACCTGGCGCGCGGCGATCACGCGCTCGCCCGTGGCCCGCGAGAGCGCCTTGATGTAGCGCAGCCCTACGCGCAGCGCGCGACTCGCATCGAGCGTGCAATCCCACTGCGACACGCTCACGTCGATGGGCAACACCTTCACGCCGTGGCGCAGCGCGTCCTCCACGATGGTCGCCGGGCTGTAAAAGCCCATCGGCTGCGCGTTGAGCAGGCCGCAGGTGAACACCTCTGGATAGTGTGTGCGCAGATACGAGCCCGCGTAGCTGATGAGCGCGAAGCTGGCGGCGTGGCTCTCGGGAAAGCCGTATTCGCCGAAGCCGCAGATCTGTTTGTAGACGTTCTCGGCGAACTCCGCCTTGATGCCTTTTTGCACCATGCGCGTGATGAGCCGCTCGCGGTGCTGCTCCATCTTGCCGCCGCGTCGCCACGCCCCCATGTCGCGCCGCAGCTGATCGGCCTCGCCGGGTGTGTAGTCGGCCGCGACCATGGCCACCCGCATCACCTGCTCTTGGAAGAGCGGAACCCCGAGCGTGCGTTCGAGGACCGGGCGCAAGAGCTCGTGTGGGTACGTGACCTCTTCTTGCCCGCTTCTCCGACGAAGAAACGGATGAACCATGCCGCCCGTGATGGGTCCCGGCCGCACGATGCTCACCTGGATCACGAGGTCGTAGTACTTGCGGGGCCGCAGGCGCGGCAGCATCGACATCTGCGCGCGGCTCTCGATCTGGAAAACCCCGACGGTATCGCCGTTGCAGATGAGGTCGTACGTGGCCTCGTCGTCGGCTGGAATGGTGGCGAGCGTGAGGTCGATGTCGCGGTGCTGCTTCAACAGATCGAAGCAGTGATGAAGGTGCGAGAGAGCGCCCAGCGCCAAGAGGTCGACCTTGAAGAGGCCCAAGGTCTCGACGTCGTCCTTGTCCCACTGGATGACGGTGCGATCTTCCATCGTGGCGTTCTCGATGGGCACGAGGCTGTGCACCGGATCATGACCGAGGATGAAGCCGCCCGGATGGATGGAGAGGTGGCGGGGAAACCCCTGGAGCTGCTGCGCGAGCCCCACGAGTCGCTGCGTGGTTGCTGCCTTCGCGTCGAGCCCAGCCGCGGTCAGCGCGACTTCAGTGGGGCTGTCGTAGTGCGACAGCATCTTGCTCATGCGATCGAGCGTGGTCTCGGCGAACCCCAGCACGCGGCCCACGTCGCGGAACGCCGAGCGCGCTCGATAGCGGATGACGTTGGCCACCATGGCCGCGTGATCGCGCCCGTACTTCTTGTACATGTGCTGGATGGCCTCTTCGCGGCGCTCGTGCTCGAGGTCCAGATCGATGTCGGGTGGCTCGGCCCGCTCGCGCGAGATGAAGCGCTCGAAGAGGAAACCGCGCTCGATGGGATCGACTGCCGTGATGCCGAGGCAGTAACAGACCACCGAGTTGGCGGCCGAGCCGCGGCCCTGGCACAAGATGTTCGCGTCACGGCAGAAGTCGACGATCTCCGCCATCGAGATGAAGTAGCCGCAGTAGTCGAGCTCCTCGATGAGGCCCAGCTCCTTGTCGAGCTGGGCCCGCGCGCAGTCGAGCTTCTCGCCATAGCGCCACTTCGCGCCGTCGTACGCACGCTGGCGTAGGAACGCGGCCGAGGTCATCCCGCTCGGCAACATCGACGAGGGATAGCGATAGCGCAGCTGCGCGAGCGAGAAGCTGCAGCGGGCCGCGATCTCCGCGCTGCGCTCCAGCGCAGGGAGATCGTCGGCGAACAAGGTGCGCATGAAGGCGTCACCGTGCAGCGCGTGTTGATCGTTGGTGCGAATGAGGCGGCCCGCTTCACTGAGCCGAACCTGGTGGCGCACGCAGGTGATGACGTCTTGCAAGGGACGGCGCGCTTCGTGGTGGTACAGCACCTCGGTGTTGGCGACGATGGGAACGTCGTGCTTCGTGGCCACCCTGCGCATGCGTTGCTCGAGGCCTCGGTCCTCGGGCACGCGATGGCGGGTGACGAGCGCATAGAGCCGATCGCCGAAGGCTTCGCGTAATTGCACGAGCATGCGATCGGGCTGGGGTCCTTCGGCCTCGCGATCACCGACGAACAATGCGATGAGCCCCGCCGAGCGCAGCAACAGATCGCGCGTGAACAGCGTGCAGCTGCCTTTGTCCGCGCGACGCCTGCCGATGGAGAGCAGCTGGCACAACTGGCCCCATCCCTCGCGATCTTGCGCGAGCAGGATCACCACTTGTCGCGTCGTGCAGCGATCGTCGCCGTCGTGGTGCAGGTGCACCTCGGCGCCGAGCAGCAGCTTCATGGAGAGCTCTTTCGCTTTTTCGTACGCCTTCACCACACCGTACACACCTTCGCGATCGGTGATGGCCACGGCCGGAAGCCCGAGGAGATGCGCGCGCTCCACGAGCTCCTGCGGATGGCTCGCACCCTCGAGGAACGAGCCGTTGCTCTTCACCCACAGTGGTGCGTAGCTACTCACGACTCGCCCTGCAGGAACCAGCGCTCGCGTACCTGGTCGTAGAACATCCACGTGAGCTCGTCGTCGCTCTGCGCGAAGTAATACGCGCGCCGGACCTCGGTGTTCCACCAGCCGCCGGAGACGAGGAACGGACCGATCATGTTGCTCTGGTGCTTTGGTGCGGAAGCCGGCTGCGGTTGGCTGTACCAGCGACGCACCAGCGGAGGCTCGGCGATGGTTCGTGGCGATGGCGCCACCAGCTTGCCGAGCTTCTCCCACGTGAACTGCGCCTCGGGCAGATGACCCTCTTTGAGCTGCGCGTGCACCACCGCGTCATCGCCCAAGGCAGCGCGTAGCCGGGCAAGCGCGCGATCGCCCGCGGCCAGATCGCGTGGTGGATGCTCGTGCGTGGAGAGGAACAACGTCAGCTGCTCGCGGGTGGCTGCACGCCCGCTCACCGCGAGCGAGAGCCCACGCACACCTGCACGCAACGTGATGTGCTCGAGGCGCAAGCGCACGAGGCCGAGCAGCTGCAGCGCGGCCAGCGTCGGGGTGGCAGGGCGCAGGCGTTCTTCGACGGGGACGCTGGTGGCGCCACGCGATCCATCGACGCCGGCATCGACGTCGAACGTGAGCACCATCTCGGAGAGCGCGAGGCTGCGCGCCGCGAGCTTCTCGAGCAACGGATCGAGAAGCTGCTTCACGAAAAAGCTTAGCGCTTCGCGATCGGTGATGGGCTCGTCGAAGTCGAGGTGCAGGCGCAGCGGATCGAGAGGAATGTCGGCCACCAACGGCTCGGTCAGAGAGCCCGCGGCCAGCTGCCATAGCCGATGCGCCTCCGCACCGAAGCGCCGGCGTAGGCCCGCCTCCGGCAGCTGCATGAATTGCCCGACGGAGAAGATGCCCAGCTGGGCCAGCGATTGACGCGCCTTCGGTGCGAGCGAGGTGCGGTGCAACGACACGCGCGCGGCAGCTGCTGCTTCCTCTTCGGCCGATCGCCACACCACCTGGCCACGACCCGCGAGCGCACGCGCCGTCGCGTAACAACCGAAGCGCGAATAGCCGACGCTGAGACCACAGATCAGCTGCGCGTTCTTCAGCGCTCGGGCCACGGCCGTGGCCCACGTCGTGAGGGCGGGGTACAGGAGATTCAGCCCGCTCGTATCCACGAAGAACAACCCGGGCTCACGCCCCACGGGGCTCGCCTCGACGAAGGGCGAGAAGCAACGCAGCCGCCCCGTCACCTCGTCGAGCAGCGCTTCGATCTCCGCTGACGCCACCACGGTCGCGCGCAGGTCGGCGTGCAAGGAGAGGCCGGCCGCGTAGCGAAGCCCGGGCAAGATGCCGTGGTGGCGCGCGAGCTCGTTGGCCCACAGCACGATGCCGCGCGGACTGTCCTGGTCGACCACCACCACCGGATGGCCGCGCCATTCGGTATGGCTGCGTTGCGCGAGTTGCAGTGGCAGCGCCGGGATGTCGACGCAAGCGAGGTGCGGCGTGGCCATGAATCAACGCATCCCGAGCGGAGAGCGACACCGCGTGGTGTGGCGCCAGCCCGGTGCATGGTGCTTGTCCTTGCCGACCTCGAGCGAGAGCTCGACCTCCTCTACGCTGCGCTGCTTGCGAGACACCACCGCGCGCAGCGACACGAGCGAGCCGAGGGCCGACGCAAGCTCGTGGTCCTTGGTGAGGAACACCAGCGCGGTGCGATGTCGCTGCGCGAGGCCATTGAGCCGACTCAACAGGGCGGGTGGCAACGGCTCGCGGACGTCCAGCAGGTCGATGACGATGAGCGCAAAGGCACCCGAGCGCGCGAGCTCGTCGGCTGCTTTGCCGCGACCACTCGCGGCCGGCGTGCGGATCACCGCGAGCGCCGAGAGATCGACGCCACTGTCGGCAACATCGACGGGATAAAAGCTCGCGGTGGGACCACACACGTACGCGCACGGCTCGCCGCGTTGCTGCGCTTCGAGCACCAGCGCGATCGCATGGGTCAGCGCTGCACCGCGCAGCTCGATGAGGCGACCCGTGAGCGAGGGCAACACGAAGCGCGCCGCGCCTTCGGCTCGCTCGACCGGTCGAACCAGCGCTGCACGCAGCTTGGGCAAGAGCGATAGGTTGGACACTGAACATATGTATAGCAACCCGATCGAGGTGGCTAGTCTTTGTCTTCACCGTCGCGCAGAGCGTGAAGATCGTTGAACTCATTCCGCCCTGATATGCTCCGCGCGCCAGTGTCGTCGCCACCATCCCCACGTCGCTGGTATGAGCTCGAGCTCCTCGACAACCGCTATGCATGCCTCCACGGCCTGCGCGTGCTCGCGATCCTCAGCGTCATCCAGTTCCACGTGACGTGGATCTTCTCGGGCGAGCAGGGAATCTTCTTCGACCGCAACCTCACCGGTGTGTCCCTGGCCGTGTTCTTCGGGATGGATCTGTTCTTCATCCTGAGCGGCTTCCTCATCGGATCGATCCTGCTGCACTCCATCGACACGGCGGGATCGACCCAGCTCGGCCGGTTCTACCTGCGCCGCATCTTCCGCACGTTCCCGTCTTACTACCTCGTGCTCACCATCTTGGTGCTCACGACGGTCCTCAGCGACAGCCAGCGCGCGCACCTTCCGTACGAGTACGGCTACCTCACCAACTTCTGTCCGCTCGGCCGCAAGGACGTGATCATGTTCTGGGGGTGGTCGCTCGGCCTCGAGGAGCAGTTCTACCTGACGGTGCCGCTCTTGCTGTTCGTGATGCATCGCCTGAAGCAAGACCGGGCGCGCGTGTTGTTGCTGGTGGGCCTCATGCTCATCGCGGCGTGCATTCGTTGGTCCATCTACATCGGCAACGGACCCTGGACGGACTTCACGCTCTACGGCGCGCTGTACTTCCGTACCTTCACGCGCTTCGACACGCTCGTCGCCGGGATCTTGCTCGCGCTCATTCACCGTCGCTGGGGCCCGCAGATCACGGTGTGGCTGCAAAAGCCATTTCACCGCGCGCTGCTGGCGATGCCCGCGCTCACGTGCCTGTGGGTCTTGTTGTTCCCGGTCGAGGTCGCGGGGAGCCACGTGCAGCTCCTGCGCGTCTTCGCGTGGGGCACGCTCACCAGCCTCATGTACCTGCCGACGCTGATCTTGCTGTTGCACGGCAACGGCATGATCCAGCGCTGGCTCTCGTTCTCCTGGTTCCGCGTGATCGCGACGCTGGGCTACGGAGTGTACCTGGTGCACATCCCGATCATCGACGAGCTGGTGGTGCCCTTCGCGCGCCGCTTCGACGAGCACCACGTGGCGAAGCCGCTCTTGTGGACGGGGGCCTTCATCGTGACCACCGTCGTGTCGCTCGCGATCGGCTACGTGCTCCACGTGCTCGTCGAGAAACCAGCATTGCGCATCCGCGATCGATTCGCCGCGTGAAGCGCTACGCGCCGCCCACGTAGCGCGGATCGTTGTTGTCGTGCGGATCGGTGTCGAAGGGGAGCGCGTTGAACGAGTTGAGCGCAGGCGCCACGATGCCGTTGTCCGCACCCGTGGTGTCCGGCGTCTTCTTGCACCAGACGCTGTCGATGATCGGAATGCCGGTGACCTGAAAAGAGCTGTCGGGAACCCCGGACGAGTTGTTCGGCACCGAGGCGTACGCGAGCGTGCACAGCGGGTACTCCTGCGCGGTGAAGCCCCCGGTCGCATTGCTGGCGCGCGCCATCCCGTAGTTGGAGCCGCAATTGGGCACGTCCGCTCTGCGGGTGTGCGCCCAGTAATCGCCGCCGTAATGCGCGCACAGGTTGGTCGCGTTCGACGTGGACACCTCGGGGTAGGTGGCGGTGACGTTCGAGACGTTCTTGATCGTGGCAGCGACGGGAAACCTGCCGTCGATCGGGCGCGCCCCGATGCCCGTGATGGGCGAAGCCTTCGCGGTGCACTCGGCAGAGTTGGCGCAGATTCGATACACGCACTTGCCCGACTGCGCATCGAATGCGCCGGCGACGCCGGCGACGATGCAGCCCTTCGGCGCGATCGGGGTGGCCATGTCGGCGTTGAGCTCGCCGAACCCACTCAAGTCCGAAGGCGAGTCACTCTTGTTGGTGCCGCTGTCGAGCTTCGCGCCACCACCGGGCACGTACGGCGCTCCGGCATTGGCGCAACCGCCGACCAACCCGAACACCACCACCCACTCCAAGCGCCCTAATCGCATACGCCCTCCTCGAGCAGTCGTCTGCGAATCATTTCAAGCGCGGTCTAGCCTGTCAATGTAGGCCGATGCCGGGGGTGCACGTCAGCTTTGTGCGCGGTTGGGTAGTGCCGTCGTTGTGGCGCAATTTTCTTTCGAGTATAGTACTCGAAAGGAGATTGCATGGCTCAGACT
>JAYUBF010000171.1:0-5639 GCA_043741435.1 Myxococcales bacterium | reverse complement strand
GCAGCAACAGCGACGGCAGCTCCTGTCTTAGATCACCTATTCCACCAACCTGCAACTTTTTTACTCAACGATGGCCCCCGTCTCCGTTAGTCACCCCTTGTTATCGGGCGCGCGCGACTAGAATCTTCCCCGTGACGAAGGGCGTCGGCATCGCGTTCGCGCTGTGGGTTGGGCTCTGTGTCGCTGCGCGTGCGGACGCGGAGCCCGTGTTGCACGAGCGGGTGTTCGGGCTCGGCAACGGCGGCATGCGTTGCCGCGGTGGCGTGTGCGTGTCCACCGACGCCGTGGGTGCCGATGGCAAAGTCGAGGTCCGCGCCGTGGAGCAAGACGGCCGGCTGGTGCCGGCACCGACTGGCGGCGCCACCCCCAACAAAGGAGAGCAAGTATTCCGCCCCGAGCCCGAGCGCGCAGCCGATCCGGCGCCGGGCGGACCTCCTCTGCCTGGCGATCCGCCACCCGAGCGCAGACCGCTCGTGCGGATGGATCGCGACACCGGCACCGACGCTGCGATCGCGCACGGCTACCACGCGGTGTTCACCCCGTCGGAGTTTCCCTACAAGAGGATATCCTCGCTCGACTTCGCGACCGACGACGAGACGCTCGGCGTGTTCGATCCGTCGCGACAGCCGGTCCGCGCGCTCGGGATCGAAGCCCGCCGTGCCGACCATGATGCCTTCTGGGGCACTGCCGTGATCGACTTCGAGCCGGGCAAGTGGATCCCGTTGCCGTCGGTGTCGGCCGATTCACGCCTGCTCCACTATCGCACCGAGCCGCCCACCAGGCCCGAGACGATCGAGTTCGCACGCGATGGTGCCGACAACTTCTTCGTGCGCGCCGTGAGCGGCGGCGGCGCCGGGGGCCAGCGTCGCTTGACGTGGCTCACCGACGTACCGCAGACGTACTTCGCGGGTCCCATTCCTCCCTCGCGGCTCGAGGACGAGCCTCGCGCCTTGTTGCGTCCGCTACCGCCCAAGCTGAGGCGTGTCGCCCTCGGGGTGCTCGATGCGATCGGCATTCGCGCCGTCGGCAGCGCCCCACTCCGCAGCGTCCTCGACCCGTTGGTGACGCACTTCCGCGCGTTCGAGATGGGCAAGATGCCCCCCGCATCGGAGTCTACGTATCGCGATCTCGCGCTGTCCCAACGTGGCGTGTGTCGCCATCGCGCCTTCGCGTTCCTCATCACCGCGCTCGCCGCGGGCATCCCCACGCGCTACGTAGAGAACGAGCTGCATGTCTTCGTCGAGGTGTACCTCCCGAAGAGCGGGTGGCGTCGCATCAACCTCGGTGGCGCGGCGCTCGATGACAGCCTCGCCGAAAAGGACGATCGCCCAGCGCATCGGCCTCGCGGCGAAGATCCACTGCCCCACCCGTCGCAGTTCGCGAAGAACGCCACACCACCGCAACCGAAGCCGCCGCGTGCTAGCGAAGGGGACGGCAACGGCAGCGGCGTCGGTCCCGCGCGAGGGAACGGATCGCGGGTCGACCTCGAGACGGTGCTCGATGAAGACGCGAAGGTTGCCGCCAAGCAACCGAAGAGGAAGCGCACGAGCATCAACCTCACCGCGAGCGCCCGCGTCGCGTACCGCGGCGACACGATCGAGATCAACGGCAACGTCAGCGATGGCGACGGCGCAGTCGCCGATCTCCCCATCGAGCTCTACCTCGAGGGTGCCCTCGGTGCCGAACGCGTGGCCGACGTGCGCAGCGGCGCCGACGGCAGCTTCTCCGTGGTGGCTTTGCTACCAGCCGGCCTTGCCCTCGGATCGTACGGTCTCGTGGCGAGGACGCCTGGTGATGGCGGGCATCAGCCCAGCTCCTCCCGGAGCAAGTAGCCCTACCGCTTCATCGAGATCGCGCCACACATCACGAGCCGACTCAGCAACCGCGTGGCTTCCCCGCGAGACATGCCGCTCACGTCGAGCAGATCGTCGGCCGAAGTGCCGCTGTCCATCCGGGACATCAAGAAGGCCTCGCGCGAGCCCAGCCCCGACGTCGTCTTCACGAAGCGCGGGACCGCGGAGAGATCGCCCAGGATCGCCTCGTAGACCCGCACGAGCAGTGCCGTCTCCTCTGCGCTGCGCGTACCCGCCTCGTCGGCGAGCCGCTCGGCTGCCTCGAAGGCCTCGCGCAACGCGCCACGTCGCAGAGCGCTCTCGATCGTGGTCGATGCATCGATAGCGCCGGGCAACGGTCTGCCGAGGACGTCGATGTTCGGATCGAGCTTGGGCAGCAGATCAATCGCGACTTCGCTCAGCTTCAGGCTGACGAACGGATTGGTCGGCAGCGAAGGTGGGTCGTCGGCGTTCTGATCGTCGCGACGAGGCTCCGCCGTAGTGGCGAGCGGCGTGAGCGCGGGCTCGGAATCGGCGTCGGCGTCGGCGTCGGCGTCATCCTCCGAGTCCGCGACGAGCTCCACGACCTGTCCGGCACGATCGGACAGCCGCACGTTTGTGATCGTCGAGTCACGCAACGCAGGATCTTCCCCGGCCGAGAGCGTGAAGCCACGCGCCCCGTCGAGGTCGAGCAGGTTGGCGATCTGCTCTTCGCTCAGCTCCGGCACGTCGAGCACCGGCAGGCCTTGGCCGGTCTGAATGGAAGACCACTCGCGGGTGACGGAATCGCCCCCGTCGTCACGGAGAAGCAGGCTGTCGCGACTGGCCTCGTCGTTGGCCTCGCCGTTGGCATGCTTGACCACGTCGCGCAGCTGGTCGACGATAACGGCGCTGTAGGTCCCGCTTTGCAGCGTGCGACGGCCAGCCGCCACTTCCCGCACCCACGCCAAGCACTCGACGGCACGCACGTGTCCAGGGTGTGCGACGATGGCGGCCTCGAACTGCCGCTGCGCTTCCTCGTAGTTCCCCTCGGCGTAGCGCTCGATGCCTCGCTCGACGCACAGGGCAGCCTCATGCCTGTCGAGCGGCTGTGTCATCAACCCACGCGAGCCTTGTGCACCACCCCTTTGAACATGTTGAGGGTGCGAGTGAGGGCCTCCGTGGAGTCGCCGATGGCCTGCACGTCCTTCGCCTCGACGGCACGGTGAGCACGCTCGATCACCCCTCGTGCCTTCTTCACGGCGTCCTGTCCGAAGTCGCTGCCGTTGATGGCGCTCTCGACGCGCGGGAACAGCTGCTCGATCTCGGCGATGAGCTTCTCGGCGCCCTGCTTGTGCCGCTCGAGATCCTCGGACTGCTTCGCCTCGACCATGTAGTCGCGCGACTGCTCCACCATCGCGCTCAGCTCTTCCTCGGTGAGACCCGACGTCGCGGTAACGGTGATCGCTTGCTTGAGGCCAGTCTCCTGGTCCTTGGCAGACACGCTCACGATGCCGTCGGCGGAGATCTCGAACGTGACCTCGATCTCGATCTCGGCTTCCTTCGCGCGGCGCAGACCGGTGAGGATGAACTCGCCGAGGAGCTCGTTCTCCTCGGCGCGATCGTGCTCGCCCTGCAAGACGAGTATCTTCACCGAGGTCTGGTTGTCCTTCACGGTGGTGAAGATGTGGCTGGCCTGCGTGGGCACCGTCGAGTTCTGCGGAATGAGGCGGTGGAAGTAACCGCCCTTGATCATGATGCCGAGCGAGTGCGGCGTCACGTCGAGGAGCAGCATCTCGGACGACGAATCGAGCAACGCCGAGCCCTGGATAGCGGCGCCGAGCGCCACCACCTCGTCGGGATGGACGCCCTTGCACGGCTCGAGGCCGAAGAAGTCGCGACACGCCGATTGGATTTTGGGCATGCGTGTCATGCCGCCGACCAAGATGACTTCCTCGATGTCGGACTTCTCGATGTTTGCCTCGCGCAGCGTCTTGAGACAGATCTCGACGCAGCGGTCCACGAGGTCGGCGGTGATCTCTTCGAGATCGTCGCGCGTGAGGGTGCGCTGGAGGTGCAGCGCCTCGCCTCCTTGCGAGTAGATGAACGGCAGGTTGATCTCGGCCTCGCGCGACGACGACAGCTCACACTTCGCCTTCTCGGCGACGTCCTTCAAGCGCTGCAGCGCCATCTTGTCTTTGCGCAGGTCGATCTTGTGGTCCTTCGCGAAGCCGAAGACGAGCCAATCGATGATCCTCTTGTCGAAGTCCTCGCCGCCGAGGAAGGTGTCGCCCGCCGTCGAGATGACCTCGAACACGCCGGAGCCGAGCTCGAGGATCGAGATATCGAACGTGCCGCCGCCGAGATCGAACACCGCGAC
This sequence comes from Myxococcales bacterium, assembly GCA_043741435.1. Taxonomy (GTDB): domain Bacteria; phylum Myxococcota_A; class Polyangia; order Palsa-1104; family Palsa-1104; genus JBDTCO01. Next base: position 1,448 of record JAYUBF010000171.1, on the reverse strand, counting down.
CTTGCGCTCGAGGTTCTTGCCGAAGCCGTAGGCGAGCGCCGCCGCCGTGGGCTCGTTGATGATGCGGATGACATCGAGGCCGGCGATGCGACCGGCGTCCTTCGTGGCTTGGCGCTGTCCGTCGTTGAAGTACGCCGGGACGGTGATCACCGCCTTGGTGACCGGCTCACCGACGAACTCGTCGGCGATGAGCTTCATCTCCTGCAACACATACGCGGAGATCTCGGGGACCGACACCGACTGCCCCCGCAACATGATGCGCACATCGTCGTGCGGCCCCTCGACGATGTGATACGACGACGACTCGAGCGCCTGCACCACCGGCGGAGAGTTGAACTTGCGGCCGATGAGGCGCTTGGCTGCGTAGACGGTGTGCTCGGCGTTCGTGATGGCCTGACGCTTGGCGATGTGACCGACGAGCCGCTTACCATTTTCGGCGACGGCGACCATCGACGGTGTGGTCTTGTAGCCGCCTCGGTTGGAGATGACGACCGGCGTACCGTTATCGACGATGGCCACGCACGAGTTGGTGGTGCCTAAGTCGATGCCTATGACTCGATCCGCCATGCGCTCTTGGTCTCCTAGGGCCTACGCAACTACACGACTTCTGCGGGCACAGGAGCTTAGCACGGTGGCGTTTTCATGCCCCGCCGAACACGCTCTCGCCGAACACGCTCTCTTCGTAGGCTGCGCGGCGCTCATCGTCCGACAAGAGATCGAACGCGGATTTCAACGCCTGGAAGATCTGGCTCAGACGTTCGCGGTACGCGCCGAGGTTCCTGCCGTAGAAGCGATCGGGGTGGAAGTCCTTCGAGAGCTTGAAGTAGGCGCGCTTGACCTCCTTCTTGTCGGCGCCGCGGCTGAGACCGAGGAGCTCGAACGCATTGCGATCGCGCAGCATCGTGAAGTACGCGTCGATGTTCTGCACCTGCTCGAGCGTGAGCTCCACCCCCTCTGGAACCGTCGCGGTCGCCACCGGCACCGCGTGGATCTGGGCGCTGCTCTTGGCGGAGGGTGGCGTGGGATGGGTGTCCATCACCGGTGGCGCGTGGCCCGGGATCTCGATGGCGCCCGCGAGCCACAGCTTGCGCAAGATCTCGACGGTGCGCTCTGGCGCGAAGGGAACCAGGTCGAGGAGCTCGCCGAGGCGCGTCATCCCGTCGACGCGCGACAACACGAAGCCTTCTTCCGGTCCGAGGCCCATCTGCGCGAGCGGCGTGGCCGATTTGAAGCGGGGCACGGCGTCTTTGGGCGCGAGCCCGTGAAGTGAGTCGGTGGCCATGGTTCAGCTTGCCAGTCTAACCAGAGTCGGGCGGAGCGCGAGTCAAAACTGAGCAGCCAAAGGCTGCGTCGCGGCGAAGTCGCCGCGTGAGCAGGGTGGGATCCTGACGGCTCGGCCGGCAGGGCGGGCGGCACGCCCGATGAGATAGACTAAACAGCAACGCAAC
>JAYUBF010000170.1:0-17298 GCA_043741435.1 Myxococcales bacterium | reverse complement strand
GTGACGGCAGCCAAGGCAGCCACATCGTCAAATCGCCCAATACTGCACGAATTCAGCGACTCGATTGAGAGCCGCCGCCACTTTTTGAGAAGTTACATGAGCGAGGCGCAACGTCCGCTCACCACGGTTGTGACAGGCGGACTCTTCACCGCGACGGCGCTAACGCTGTTGCTCTTTCCGACCGTGTAGGTGTTCGTTCACCGTCGGCGTTCTGTTTCCAAGGAGCTCCCCCAATGGACCATGCTCACGCGCACGATCACGATGTGTCGTCTGCGTCGCGTCCCGGCCGCGTGTTCGCGATCGGCCTCGCGATCAACTTAGCCTTCGTCGTGGCCGAGGTCGTCTTCGGCATCACCTCTTGCTCGATGGCGTTGCTCGCGGACGCCGGTCACAACCTGGGCGACGTGCTCGGCCTCGGGCTCGCCGGAGGCGCCGCGGTGATGGCCGCGCGTCGGCCTTCCGAGCGACGAACCTATGGCCTTCGCCGCACGACAATCCTCGCGTCGCTCGCCAACGCCCTCGTTCTAGTCCTGGTCACGGGTGGGATCGTCTGGGAGTCGGTGCTCCGGCTGCGGCATCCCGATGTGGTTGCTGAGAAGGTGGTGATCGCCGTCGCGCTGTCCGGCGTGCTCGTCAACGGCGGCTCGGCGCTGTTGTTCCTGCGCGATCGGAAGCGCGATCTGAACGTACGCAGCGCGTTTGCGCATCTCGCAGCCGACGCGGTACTCGCGTTCGGCGTGGCGATCGCAGGATTCGTCATCCTGTGGACCGGATGGATGTGGCTCGATCCAGCCGTCAGCATCGTGCTCTCGATCTTCATCCTCTACAGCACCTTCGGACTGCTACGCGGCTCACTCGACCTTGCGCTCGACGCAGTGCCGGAGAGCATCGAACCGGCTGCCGTGCGCGCATACCTGGCGGGATGCGATGGAATCGTCGCCGTGCATGACCTGCACATCTGGGCGATGAGCACGACCGAGACCGTGCTCACGGTTCATCTACTCACCGCTTCAGGGAGCTATGAGCCGAGCCGCTTGCGCAACATCTGCCATCATCTCTCGCACGAGTTCGGCATCGGTCATTCGACCATCCAGATCGAGCCGAACGACTCCGATGGTGCGTGCAGCCAAGCTTCCGATGAGGTCGTTTAGAGCACGCTCCTAGTCGTGTGGCTATGGAAGCTAATTATGACGAGCTCGAGGTCGTCATCGGTAGCCTCGCGCGAGCAAATACTTTGCGCCCGCCTCGAACCCTTCGGGTCCGGGCACGAAGAACTCGAAGGCATCGGCCAAGCGGTTCATCGTATCGAACGCGAAGGAGACCGCGAGGGCGTCCCGCACCTGATCTACTGTGACGCCGGAGGCAAGCACGGCCCGCATGTCGTCTGCCGATACAGCGTGGTTCAGCGCCAGCTTTGCCAACATGCGCAGGGTCGAGCGGAGCGGTTCAGCAACGGGGGCCGTTTCTAGATCAGCGAGGGTCGAGGAGATCTTCGTCTCGTCGCCATATGCTCTCGCTGCAACAGCCGCGTGCGCTTTGGTGCAGTACTCGCACTCGTTTACTTTGGAGACGTGCGCTGCCATCAGCTCACGATCGCCCACCGACCACATGGAAGCTCCGCGCATGGCTTCGTGGGTGACGCTCTTCATCGGATTCCCGAAGAAATCTGGGCGGTACATGATCAATTTGACGGCCCCGGGTGTCGCCTGACGCGAAACCGCACGAATGAATGCGAAGAGTAGCTTCGTACCGAAGCGATGGCCGCTATCGAGGATCGCGAGCCGCATGTTCCTCCTTTTCGGTGGCCGCCTGGAGAGCTGCGAGCGCCGCTTCGTACTGTCGGTTGGCCTGTCCGATCGCTGCGCAGACCACGATCTCGAAGATCTGTTCCTCGGTAAGACCCGATGCACGGACGGTGGCGATGTCGTCGTCGGTGATCGAAGAGGCGTGCAAGGCGACCTTGTCGACCAGCTTGGTAAGTTTCTACGCACCGTAAGTCAAAGCTTACGGTTGTTCGACTCCTTCATCCGTACAGCAACGACGAGGCCCGAGCCGAATGTGAGCAGGGCGACCATCCACACCGCGGCAGGGATGCCGAGCCTGTCGGCGACGACGCCTGCGAGCAACGCCCCGAGGGCGTAGCCGAGGTCGCGCCAGAGGCGATACACCCCGACGGCGGAGGCGCGCCAACTCGGGTGCGCGACGTCGCCGATCGCGGCGAGCAGCGTCGGATACACCATCGCCGTGCCGGCACCGAGCAGAACGGCTCCGAGAGCGAAGCCGGCGAAGCGCGTCGAGAGCACCGTCACCGCGATGCCACCGGCTTGGATCCACATTCCGCTCACGATGAGCGCCTTGCGGCCGATGCGATCGGACAGCGCGCCGGTCACGAGCTGGCCGACACCCCACACGGCCGGATAGATCGCCGCGAGCCAGCCGATGCGTTCGAGCGTGATGCCCGCTGTAGCGAAGATGAGAGGGAAGAGACCCCATGCCATCCCGTCGTTGAGGTTGTTGACCAGACCCGCCTGACTCACAGATGACAGGTTGTGATCGGTGAACGAGGTCCGTACGAACACCTCGCGCGGCGATAGTGGTGCAGCCTCTTGGTTGAATTGACGGGCCTCGGTGCGCGCGTGCTCGCGGGTCTCCCGCACGGCCAGCACCGAGAGCACGAGCCCCACGGCGACGAAGCCGATGCCGAGATAGAACGGCTGCGGGCGGAGGCCGTACCTCACGGCGAGCTGCCCGGTGGCGAAGGCGCTCACCGCCACGGCCAGATAGCCTGCGAACTCGTTCAACCCCATCGCGAGACCGCGTCGCTGGGCACCCGCCAGATCGATCTTCATGATCACCGTCGTCGACCAGGTGAGGCCCTGACTGATGCCGAGGAGCACGTTGGCTGCGATGATGAAGGACCACGCCGGGCCCCACCCCAAAAGGAATGGAACCGGAACCGCCACCAACCAGCCTGCGATGAGGATGCTCTTCCTCCCTACGACGTCGGAGAGTCTACCGGCCGCGTAGTTGGTCAGCGCCTTGGAGAGCCCGAAGGCAACGATGAAGGACAAAGCGGCCGTGCGTGCGACCAGATGGAACTCGTGCTCAGCGACCGCCGGGAGGATCGATCGCTCCATACCAACCATCGCGCCGACGAAGGCGTTGACCACGACGAGTAGCGAGAACTGCCCGAGGTTCGCTCTCAGTCCCAGCGCGATCGGCGGGCTCGCGCCGAGGGGCATGCTCAAGCGTCGAGTGCCTGCGCGATATCCGCGCAGAGGTCTTCCGGATCTTCGAGCCCGCAGGAGAGGCGCACCATCCCATCCGCGATGCCACGTCTAGCGCGTTCCTCTGGCGAGAGGCCATGGTGGGTCGTGGTGATCGGCTGCGTGACCAGGCTCTCCACACCACCGAGGCTGGGCGCGATCGTGAAGAGGCGCAGCCGATCTACGACCTTGGCGGTCGCTTTCGCATCGCCGTCGAATACGAAGCTGACCATGCCTCCGAATCCGCGCATTTGCTGCCGCGCGATTCCATGTCCCGCGAAACCTTCCAGACCGGGGTAGTTCACGCGCTTCACCTTCGGGTGGTGCGAGAGGAACTCGGCGACGGTCTGTCCCGCGACGTTGTGCGCCTTCACGCGCACGACCAACGTGCGCAGGCTGCGCGGGAGCAGGAACGCGACCTCGGGAGCCATCATCTGTCCGAGGTTCTTGCGCCACGCCCACAACGGCTCGACGAGCGCCTTCGGGCCGATGACCGCGCCACCGGTGAGGTCGCTGTGACCGCCCATGTACTTCGTGGTCGAGTGGACGACCAGATCGGCGCCGAGCTGGAGCGGGCTCTGGTTGACCGGCGTCGCGAAGGTGTTGTCCACGACGGTCAGCGCGCCGTGTGCTCGCGCGATCGTGGAGATGGCGCGAATGTCGAGCACCTCCATGCTCGGGTTGGTCGGCGTCTCGAAGAACACGATGCGAGTGTTCTGCTTGATTACATCCGAGAGGCGCGGCACGTCGCTGCCAAGGAGAAAGGTCGTGGTGATGCCGAGCCGCGGCAGGTTGTCGCCGAGCAGCTCGAAGGTGCCGCCATACACGTCGCCGATGCAGACGATGTGATCGCCGGACTTGCAGTGCGCAAGGAAGGTCGCCGCTTCGGCGGCCATCCCCGAGCTGAAGGCCCAGGCCAGCTCCCCGCCTTCGAGGTCGGCGAGCTTGGCCTCGACGGCACGTATCGTTGGGTTCATTCCGTAGCGCGTGTACAGGTTGCCTTGCGTGCGTCCTTCGACGACGTCGAGCACCGCCTGCGTCGATGAGAAGCCGAAGGTCGAGTGGTTGTAGAGGGGCGGGTGGATGCCCCCCTGCGGGTCGAGTTTCTCGCCTGCGTGGACGCACCGGGTGGAGAGGCCTTGGGATCGCTGCTCGTCGCTCATGTCTCTCATCTTCCTTCGTTGAAGCGGATCATCTGTTCCATGTCGGCAGGCTTGGGCGGCAGCGCCATGAGCGCTTCCACGAAGGGCTCCCGCGCGGCCGAGAGCAGCGGGTTGCAGCGCTTCTCGAAGCCGATCGTGGTCGAAGGCTTGCCGGAAAGCCCTGCACCGCAGGCCGATCCGGAGAAGTGAGCTGGATACACCTCGAGCGCGTCAGGTAGCGAGAGGAGCTTCTCGTGGAGGCTTCGGTGCAGCTCGGCGGCGTTGTCGCGTACATGACCCGGAAGATCGGGTCGACCGACTGCGCCCGAGAACAGCGTATCGCCGGTGAGCACGAACCAGGGCTCGGGGTCACGTCGCAAATCGGTGACGACGAGCGAGATGCTCTCGGGCGTGTGGCCCGGTGTGTGGAGCACGCGCAGACGCGTGTTGCCGAGCACGATCTCCTGGCCATCGTCGAGCGCTGTGAACGGGAACGCGACGCCTGCGGATCGATGAAGGCAGTAGGCTGCGTCGGCACGCGCCGCGAGCTCGCGGCCACCCGAACGGTGATCGGCATGGACATGCGTGTCGATGACGTGGGTGATCCGGAGGCCCTTGCCCTGCGCGAAGTCGAGGTACGCAGCGACGTCGCGCTCCTGCGGATCGACGACCGCACCGATCCCCAGCCCGCCGCAGCCAAACACGTAGGCCGCGCAACCGGTGTCGAAGTAATAGAACGGCCGAAAGATCATGCTGCGCTTCTCTCGAGCGGCAAACCAGCTTGGCGCCACTCGACGACGCCATCCTCGCAATGCGAGGCGGAGATGCCGCGCCTTTTCAGCTCGGCCACGGCCTTCACCGCGTAGACGCAGAAGGGGCCGCGGCAGTAGGCGACGACCTGCCTTCGCTTGAGCGCCGTGCGTGCCCAAGTCGCCACGTCCTCGATCGGCACCGAGATCGCGCCGGGGATGTGCGCGGCGTCGTACTCCTCGCGCGGCCTGACATCGATCAGCGTCACGGTACCGGCCTTGAGTCGGCGCCGGAGCTCTGCGCGGTCGATCGGCTCGAGCTGGGAGGCGTCACCGAGGTACGCGCGTGCGGCCTGCCCGAGGTCGGCGAGCTGATGCTCCGCGGTCGCTTTCAATGCGACCACCAAGCTCTCAACGGAGTCATCCGCAATGCGGTAGTAGATCCGCTTGCCATCGCGGCGGCTGTCGACGAGGCGCGCCGCGTGCAGCACCTGAAGGTGCTGCGATGCGTTGGCGATGGACAGCTGCGCCTCGCGCGCCAGCGTGTCCACCGCGCGCTCGCCCTGCGTCAGTAGGTCGAGCAGCTGTAGGCGGCTCGGGGCGGAGAGCGCCTTCCCCATCCGTGCGAACTGCTCGTAGATGCGGCGCTTGGCAGCGTGTTGCGTGCGGGCCTTCGAGGGGCTCATTCAAATGATAAGTTGAATGATTGAGTATAACGTGTCAACCACGACCCTGTGGTCTTGCATGCTCGACGTGAGCTGGAGTGTCCAGCGGCGTCACCTGTATCAGGACTGCTGTTTTCTGCTCGCTGTAACGTGGACCGTCATGCACCGAATAGACAGCTAGCCTCGAGGGGCATCGCACGTATCAAGGACCGGTATCGCTCGTGGAGTGACGTCCCTCCATCGTGACCTCCCAGCCGACGCCTCGTTGTCGCAGCTCCGAGGTGTAGATCGATTCTCGACTCGTTCTCCGGGAAACCATGGTCGCGACGGCAGTGGCGAGCACCAAGGGCAACGCAATTGCGTAGTCGCCCGAGAGCTCGAACACCATGACCGCGGCCATCAAAGGCGCGTGCGTCGTTGCGCCTGTCACAGCCGCCATCCCGACGAGCGCGTAGCCACCGGTCAGTCCCGCGTCGAATCCAAGCTGGTGAAGCGCGCTCGCGTAGAGGAATCCGATGGTGCCGCCGACCAACAGGATCGGCGTGAACACACCACCTGGGCTGCCCGACGAAACGGACGCTGTGGTTGCGATGCACTTACCGATTAGCAAGAAGGCCACCAACCGGATGCTGAAGCGACCGTCGAGCACGGCATTGAGCGACTCGTAGCCGTTTCCCGCAGCCTCTGGCAGCGCGACGAGCACACATCCTGCGAGCAGGCCGCCGACCCCTGAGCGCCAAGGCAGAGAGAGCCACGGCCGCTTGAACATGCGCTCCCCGAACGCCAGCAGGCGCATGAATCCTTGGGCGCCGAGCGCCGCGCAGAGTCCGAGGCCCGCGAAGGCGAGCAGCTCGACCGAGCTCTGGAGGTGAAAGCTGCGCCGACCGTAGATCGGTCCGTCGCCGATGATCCCGCGGAGCAGCGTGGCGGCGATGACCGTCGCGACGAGCGCGGGGAGAATCACGTCGAGGACGACCATGCCAGTCACCACCTCGAGCACGAAGAGCACGGCCGCGAACGGCGTGTTGTAGGCCGCCGCGAAGCCCGCGGCGGTTCCGGCTGCGATGAGTAGGCGGGCGTTTTCGAGTGGCAGGCCGAGTCGGTCGCTTATTAGCTTGCCGGCCGCGCCCCCGAACTGGATGAGGGGCCCTTCGCGGCCAATCGAGCCGCCGAACACGATCGCGAGCCACGAGGCTGCAGACTTGAGCAGCGTCGAGCGCATCTTCAGGTGCACGCGACCGAGCACCACCGCCTCCATGACGTCGCCGACGCCTGCGCCTGTCGACGAACGGGCCACGACCAGCCCGAGCGTGCCGGCGAGGAGACCGCCGACCGCTGGCAAGACGAGCCTCGCCCACATCGGTGCGCGGCGCATCGCCGAGACCACATCACCCACGCCTGAGGCGTGCCTGAGCGCCGCGGAAAGCGACGACCGGAATGCGACCGCGAATGCGGCAGCGCTCAGCGCGACGATGAGCAAGCCAAGCCCAAAACGCCAGCGCATGGATGAGGCGCTTGGAGACTGCGAGTTGGCCATCCGCTCTTTACGCCTTCTGGCGGGCAGACGCGGGTCCGGCCCGGACGACCACGACGCGGCAGGGTGCCTGGCGGAGGACGAGCTCAGCGACACTCCCCATCCAGAGGCGGGGAATTCCCGTCCGACCGTGCGTTCCCAGGACAATCACATCGACCGCATGTCGTCGCGCATGTTCGAGGATGCGCTCGATCGGATAGCCGGTCTCGACGATAGAAGAAATCCGTTCTACGCCGAGAGTACGCAGCGACTGCGCCAAAAGATCGAGCGCTGCGAGCGCTTGCTCCCGCGATGGCTCGAGGTCGTCGTCGTCGCGCGCGCCCGGGACGATGCCGCTCAACGAACCCATAGGGGCGAGCACGTGCAGAAGCACCAGCTCACCCCCATTGGCCTTGATGAGGGTGGTGGCGAGCTCTACCGCCGCCTCCGAGTCGACGGCGAGAAAGTCCACGGGAACCAGGACGCGCCGCATGGCGCTCATGCGGGCTCGCTTGCGTTCACCGTGCGCCTCGCGATGAGGAGGTAAATCTGTGGGAGGAGGAAGAGCGACAGCACGGTCGAGGAGGTGAGTCCGCCGACGACCGCGAGCGCGAGGGGTTGGTTTGCCTCGGTCCCATGCTCGAGGCCGAATGCGGTCGGAATGAGCCCGATCACGGTGGCGAGGCTCGTCATGAGGATGGGCACGAAGCGCGAGCGCGCAGCCTCGATGATGGAGTCGACCTTGCTTGCGCCTTCGTGGAGCCGGCGAGCCGCGTCGTCGACCAGCAAGATGCCGTTCGACACCGCGATCCCGATGACCATCAGCACCCCCATTAGTGCCGTGATGGAAAATCCCTGGCCTGCGGCGAGCAGGGCAGCAACGATGCCGAGCAAGCAGACCGGAATCGTGAACAGCATGATGAACGGGAGGCGCAGCGACTTGAACTGCGACGCCATGATCATGAACACGACCATCACCGCCAGGCCGAGCGCGAGCCCGAGACCGGAGAATGTCGTGCGCATCAGCTGGACCTGCCCGACGAACTCGAACTTGATGTGCGCAGTGCGCGGGTCAGCCGCGAGCGCTGCCTCGATGTCCTTGGTGACGGTACCGAGGTCGCGGCCCTCGACCGCGGCGAGCACGTGCGCTGCGCGCTGGAGCTGGTTGCGTTCCACCGCGATGGGCCCAGCCGATCGTCGAATCTTGCTATACGCGCCGAGCTCGACGGTCTTGCCAGTATCGGAGACGCGGACCGGCAGCTGCCCGAGCGTGCGTGGGTCCGACACCGCGGCGTGGTCGTAGTAGGTCACGACGTAGTACGACTGACCGTTCTCGGAGTCGATCCAGACGCTCGGGGTGTTGATGTTGCCGAGCGTCGCTTCCAACGTCGTCTGCCCGATCGTGCGCGCCGACACGCCGACCATGCCGGCTTCCTCGCGGTTCACGTTCACACGGAGCTCGGGGTAGCTCATGTCGAGCGACGACCGAATATCCCGCACCCCGGAAACCGTGCGCGCAACCTCGGCGATCGCGCGTGCCTGCTCGTCGATGGCTTCGAGCTTGTCGCCGCGCACCTCGATCACGAGCGGCGTGATGTAGCCGTTGGCGAACACACTGGCGACGAGGCCGCCGGGAGCTTGGAGAAACTCCACGCCGGGAAATTCGCGGTTGAGGATCTCCCGCGATCGATCTGCGAGCGCTTGTTGCGAGAGTGTGCGGTGTTCGGCATCCGTGAGCTGCAGGCGAATGAAGCCCATGTACGGACCCCAGTTCGGGCTGGTCATGGCGCTGCGCGCGTTGTTTGGCGATCCTACATTGGCGAGCACCAGCTCTAAGCTGTCTGATGGAAGCGCCTTCGAGAGCCGCTTGCCGATCTCGTCGGTCATGCGCCCCGCTTCCTGGAGAGAGGTTCCAGGTGCGAAACGAACGTAGATGCGCTCCATGGACTCGTCGATCTCGGGGAAGAACGTGCTCGGCAGTCGCGCAGCGACGAAGCCGGAGCAGATGACCAGCACGAGAGCGCCTCCGAGGATCGGCCAGCGGAACGGGAGCGTGCGTCGCAAGAGCGTGGCGTAGCCGTTGGCGAGCCGGTCGATCCCGCGCTCGATTCGCTTCCAGAAACCCCCGGGCTCGAGGTGCCCGAGGAAGTAGCGGCATGCCACCGGGGTCACGCACACGCTGACGAAGTAGGACGCGATCATCGCCACCGCGACGGTGAGCGCGAGCGGCGCGAAGAGCTTCTTCGCGAGCCCGGCGAGCAACATGACGGGAAGGAGCACCGCCATGGTCGTCAACGTGGAGGCGAGCACCGGCAAGGCCACGGCATTCGTTCCTTGCAAGGCGGCGGCTAGCGCGCTCAGGCCCTTCTTCTGGTGCCGATGGATCGACTCGAGCACGACGACCGCGTCATCGACTAGCCTCCCCATCGCGAGGGTCAGCCCGCCCAGCGTGAACGCGTTGAGCGTCTGCCCCTGCGCGTACAGGACGATAAGCGTGATCGCGAACGACAACGGGATCGCCACCGCGACGATAACCGTGCCGCGCAGGCTCTGGAGGAAGATCAAGATCACGATGCTGATGAGGAACAGCGCCTGGACGATCTCCTTCCGCAGACCGAAGTAGGCGGTGCGTACGAAGGTGGACTGATCGAAGATCGCTTTGACCTCGACCCCGGGCGGCAGGTCCTTCAGGTTCTTCACGGCGGCCTTCACCTGATCGACGATGTCGATGGTGTTGCCCCCCGGGATGCGCAGGACGTTTAGGTACACCGCGTCCTGCCCGTTCACCGAGACGGACTGTGTCTCCGGCGCACCGCCATCCTCGATCCGCGCGACGTCTCGGATCAGCACGGGCCGACCGTTGCGTTGCAGGAGCACCGCGTCCCCGATGTCCTTCACCTGCGTGGGCACCGCGTTCGTGTACACGTTGGCGTCGAAGTTCTTGGCGATGAACTCCCCCGAGGGTAGGAGCGCATTCGACTGCGCGATGGCCTGGGTGATCTCGGCCGAGGTGACTCGGCGAGCCGCGGCCTTGATCGGATCGACGACGATGTTGATCTGCCGCTGTCGACCGCCGTTCAGCGACGCCGAGGCCACACCCGGAATTCCCTCGAGCACGGGCTCGATGCTGTTGAAGGCATAGTCGAAAAGTTGGGGTCCCGAGAGACCGCCTCCAGTGACGGAGACCTGCACCACCGGGGCATTGGAGGGGTCGTACTGCAAAACGAAGGGTGGCAGCACGCCAAGTGACTTGGGCACCGCCGCCATCGCGAACGCGACCTGCTGCTGGACCAGCGTCTGTGCCGAGTTGAGGTCCGTTCCCCACTTGAGCCAAACGAAGATGATGGAGAGGCCATTGCGAGAGTTGCTCTCCACGTGATCGACACCGGGCGTCGCGCTCACGTACTTCTCGAGCCGCCAGGTGATCGTCTTCTCGACATCCTTCGGGCCTAGGCCCGGCGCTTGGGTTCCCACGACGAGGACCGGCGGTGTGAGCTCCGGGAAGGTGTCGATGCTCATGCGCGGGGTGACGACTGCGGCGAACACGATCACGCCGACGCACAGCATGAGGATGGCGATGGGGTTCCGGAGCGACAGCGCGGTCACAGCGTCGACTCCTTCGCTGCTACTTTGTCCTGGTCGTCGAGCAACGCGCGTCCTTCGATGACGACCAAGGTGCCTGCCACGAGCTTGGGGTCGAGGAACAAGAGCCCCGATTGCTCGCCGAGGACGGGGATCGTCACGCGCTTTGCCACGTCACCTTCGACGACGAAGAGCGTTGCCTTCTCTCCTCGGAGCGTGGCGGAGCGGAGTGGAATGCCGGTCGCGGTCACGGGCTCGCCGACGTGAATCGTCAGTCGAGCGGTCGTCCCGGCCGGAAGCGCGTGGTTCTTGTTCTCGACGTCGATCTCGAAGTGGATCGTGCGGGTGGTGTCGTCGGCACCGGGGGCTCTTCGGCTCACGTTTGCGACCGTCTTGATCCCGGATGCGTCGATCTCGATGTTCACCGGTGTGCCAGGCACAACGACGGTGAAGTCGGACTCCGGCACGTCGGCGGTGATGCGGATGCTGGAGCGATCGATGACGGTCACCACCGGGTTGCCCGGTCGCAGGTAGGCGCCCGGGTCGGCGTAGCGATCGGCGATTTCTCCGTCGAAGGGAGCGCGCAGGATACAGTCGTCCACTTCCAAGCTTTTGCTGACGAGCGAGGCGCGAAGACTTTCGACCTCCGCCTTCTCGGACGCTGAGCGTGCGCTCAGCTGCTCGACCTCGTTTGCCGACGCGAAGCCGCCGGCGGTGAGCTCCTTCGTGCGCTGGGATTCGTGCTCGATGGCGGCTTGCCGCTGAGACAGCGCCTCCGCACGAGCGGCGATCACGCGCGATCCAGCAGAGGTGCTTCGACAGTCCAGCGTGGCCAGCACCTGTCCCTTCTTCACCACCGCGCCGGTTCGAACCAAGACCGTGCCGATGTATGCGGAGACGTACTGCGGGCCGACCTTCGCTGTGTTCCAGGCGTTCGTCGTGCCGACATAGGCGCGCACGGGACGGTAGCTCGCGCTCTGTGCCTTCACGACCGACACGGGCTTCGGTGCCTGGCTGAGCGCGACGTGGTTGGTATGGGCAGCGGCGCGGAGGTAGAGCCCGATTACGGCTACGACGAGGACCGCGATGAGGCCGATGATGACGCCCCGGATACGTCGAGCGTCTGGTCCTGGCAATGGAGGGGCGTCATCGCCGTTCTGTTCGAGAGGAGAGGTCATGGCTTCTTTCCGGCGGAGGCGCCCGAGGCGCTGGTGGATTGGCCCATCACGTGCCCGAGCGCGGCGCGTGCGCGTGCGACGGAGAATTCGCCCACTGCGAGCTCGAGCTGCGCGCGGGTGAGGAGCGTCTCGGCATCGGCCAGCTCGACGACGGTGCCGAGCCCGGCTTTGAACCGAGCCTCCGCTTGCGCATGGTTGGCACGTGCGGCGGTCACGGACTCCGAGAGGCCGGGGACCGCCTGCCTCGCCGCGTCGAGCTCGAGAAAGGCCCGCTGCGCCACGAGGCTGACCGTGACTCGCGCGAGATCGAGCTCAGCACGCGCCGCATCTTCCCGTGCAATGGAGGCGGAGCGACGCGCCAGGGCGCCACCGTCGAAAATGTTCCACGAGAGCACGAGGCCCACGTGCCAGTTCGCGACGTCGGGCAGCCACCCGCCCCCGTACGGAACATCCCCATTCGAGGGAGCAGCTCCACCCGCACGACCCGAGAGCCCAGCCGACGCGAACACGTTGGGCAAGAGCTCGCGTGTGAGCGCGCGGGACGTGGAGAGTTGAGCGTTCAGGCGTGCGCGCGCGGCGAGTACGATCGGATTGCGCGCAATGGCCAAGCGAAGCGCTTGGTCGAAGGCGGGTGAATCGCTCTGGTCGCCCGCCAGTGGCGTCGCATCCACCTCCGCAGACTCCGCGCCCATCGCAGCAGCGAGCGCAGCGCGCGAGATTTGCAATCCCGAGAGCGCTCGGATTCGTCGCACGCCGAGCTGCGCGACGTCGGCCTGCGCCCGTGTGAGATCGATGGGGGGCCTGAGGCCACTCTTGGTGCCCGCCTGCGCGAAATCACGATGAGTCACGGCGCGTGCGTAGGCGTCCTCCGTCGCGCGCAACACCTCGCGTGCTGCGAGGACGCCATGAAAGGCCTCCTCGACCGCGAGCTGACCATCGAGCTGAGCGGCATTTACGTCCGTCTGGGCGACCGCTGCCAGTGCGTCCGCCGTTGCGGCGCGAGCAGCAATCCGTCCGAAGTCGTACATCTCTTGCGTGAGCGAGACGCCCACGAGCGTAGATGGGCTGGGTCTCCAGCTCGTCGTATCGGTGTTGTGCCCAGGGGTGGCGCCGATTCGCGGCAAGTCGACCTCGGGCACGTTCAGGTACACAGTGCTGGTGTTGTTGCTCGTCGCTGCGAACAGCTCGACGACGGCGCCGATTTGGGGCATCCAAGCTGCCCGTGGGATCTTCGCCTCTGCGTTGCGAGCCGCAAGCTCGGCAAGCGCGCTGCGGATTTGTGGTTGGTGCTGGCGTGCGTAGGCGAGCGCTTCTTCGATCGTGTAGGACTGCATCGAGCGCGGCGACCCATCCTCGGCGGCTGCGTGCGACACGGCGCCAATCGTCAAGACCACTGCGACGAAGCGACGAAGTCCGAGCTGAAACGAATTGTGCTCGGTGATACCGCGCGGCCTCGCCATGCTGCACACCGACTGCAGTCGTCGTGCCAGGCGAATTCACGCTCAGACGAACAAAAATGGGAACGAATCCGTGAGGTGTCGCTCCAGGCGCGTTTGCAAAAAGCGAGACTTGGGGCCGAGGCGGATGCACGTCCGTGCTGAATCCTTGGGAGATCGTGCTGGCACGACGACTGCTTTCAGTGGAGCGCATGCCGGACGAGTCAGCGAGCTCCACTCCCTCGGTTGCACGCAAGTGCGTCCTGCTCGTGGTGGAGGACGAGGCGATGGCGGCCTTGTTGGTCGAGGCGCTACTCGATGCGGGGCACGTCGCCCAGCCAACGACGACCCTGGAGCTCGTGCGTGGCGAGATCGACTGCAGCCTCTTCGACGCTGCGATCGTGGACCTCGACTCCTGGGACCGTCATGGCGCTATCGCCATCGCACGCCTCCGAGAAGCCGCACCGAATACGACGATCCTTGCGCTGTTCCCCTGCGGCGGACTGGCCTCCGATTTCGCGGGTGTGCGTTATCACTTCGCCTTGGAGAAGCCGGCGCGCATCCACGCCGTCCTTGCAGCGCTACAGGCATCCGTGACCCATCCCGAGGCCACGTGACGAGGGCGCTAGTCAGCGGAACCGCGCCGTTGCACGATGCGGGACCTTGGTGAACCGCGAGAGGCACAGCTCGCTTCGACTCCGACTCGCGATGGTTGGGGCGGTAGGTGTCGTGTTCCTGCTGTCGTACCTGGATCTGCGAAGGGAGCAGGCGCGGGCGCTCGACGACTTCATCGGCGAGCAGGCTTCGTTGGCGAGATCGGTCGCCGCGACGATGAGTGCGCGACTGGCGCTCATCTCGCGCGATCTCCAAGCGGCGTTGGCGGTGCCTGAGCTCGAGCAGAGTGATGCCGCACTGCGACGGATCGTCGAACTGGATGGCGCCTACGTCGAGCTGGAGGTCGTCGAGCCGTCGGGCAACCCCATGCGCAAGGCTACATCTTCTGCGCCGGACGGCGCGCGACGGCACCTGCGGCGCTTCGAACGAACGCTAGGCCCACGCAAGGCGATCCTCTCGGTCGACCTCGATCGCCTGTTCGCCGACACGAACGGAACCTTTCGCATGCCGGGGATTCCGTTCCGGCGACTGGTCCTTGACGAGAGCGGCAGCGAAGTGGAGCTAGGGGCGGAGGGCCCGGAATCCAGCAACTCCGATAACGACGCGGTGGCAGATATTTCCGCGCTGCGGACGAGGATGTCTCGCGGCGGCGACGGCGCGATGCTGTTGGGTCGGACCGCTGCCGCCTCGATGGGCCTCGGGCAACGTCTCGCTGTTGCGGGCTATGCA
Source organism: Myxococcales bacterium (assembly GCA_043741435.1). GTDB lineage: Bacteria > Myxococcota_A > Polyangia > Palsa-1104 > Palsa-1104 > JBDTCO01. Next base: position 2,423 of record JAYUBF010000170.1, on the reverse strand, counting down.
CCGATCTCACTCGAGGATGGCGTGCGTTGGAGCTTGGCAATCGTCACATCGGCGAGCAGGGTGCGTGATCGCGCGCGATTCACGGCATGGCGCCTCGGAATCACGACCGCGCTCGCGAGCATCCTCGTCGCGCTCTTCGGCAGCGCGGTGGGGCGACGGCAGCGACGAGAACAGGAGATGGCCGAAGCCCTCAACCTGGCGGAAGCGACCGCTGCGTTGCGCGAGCGGAGTGAGAAGATGATCGAGGTGATTCCGATCGGCGTGCTCGCGCTCGACGCGCGACAACAGGTGGTTTCGGCGAATCCCTACCTGATGGCGCGCGGCATTCGTCCGGGTCTCCCGCTCGCGCAAGCCCTACCGAGCGCGAGCGCGGACGAGCGTGCCCTACTCGAGGCGCTTCTGGTCGAGGCCCGAGAGACACACACGCCCAAGGAACGGATTGGGATCGTCGTGCATCTGGCGACGGGGGAGCGTCGTGACATCGATGCCTATGCGATCCCCCTCGGTCGTCCGCTCTCCGATGTCGACTGCTTCTTGGTGCTACACGATCGGACGGCGGTCCGAACGCTCGAGCGGAGCCTCGTCCGAGCCGAGAAGCTCGCTACCATCGGGACGCTGGCGGCCGGCGTGGCGCACGAAATGGGTACCCCGCTCGGGATCATCTCGGGACGGGCCGAGCAGATACTGGCGAGGATTCCCGACGGCGACGCGGGCGAGCCGTCGCGCAAGAACGTGGCTTCGATCCTGGCGCAGGTCGACAAGGTCGGTACCACGATCCGGCAGCTGTTGGATTTTGCGCGCGTCCGATCGATCAAGACCGAGGCGGTGACGCCTGCGCAGGCACTTGGCGGAGCAGCGGCCCTGCTCGAGCCGCACTTTCGTCAAGCGCAGGTGGCGCTCGACGTGGAGATCAATGCGAACACGGATGCAGTCGCTGCCGACCCCGGCCAACTCGAGCAGGTCTTGGTCAATCTCCTCATGAACGCATGTGACGCATGCGCCCCAGCGGGGCACGTGTGGGCCCGCGCGCGGGTCATTGGAGAACGCGTGGCAATCGAGATCTCCGATGACGGATCCGGCATCGCGAGCGAGCATCTTCCTTTGGTCATGGATCCGTTCTTCACGACCAAGAAGCGCGGGCAAGGCACCGGGCTCGGGCTCAGCATTGCGGCCGACATCATGAAAAACCACGGCGGCAGCCTCGAGATCGAGAGCGTTTTAGGGCAAGGTACAACCGTCCGGGCGGTCTTACCGAAGGCGCCGGCGCCGCCGGAGCAACGCCAATGACGCCCTCCAGGGTCCTCGTGGTCGACGATGACGGTGAGATGGCCGAGGTCGTGGCCGAGTTCCTCGCGAAGAAGGGATATCGCACCGACATCGCGGTAGGTGGAAGGGCAGCGATCGCCGCGCTCAAGAAGAAAGCCTTCGATGCGGTGATTACCGACCTCCGAATGGACGGCAGCGACGGCTTCGACGTGCTCGCCGCCGCGCTCGCCGGAGACTCCACGCGGCCCGTCATCATGATGACTGCCTACGGAAGCATCGACGGTGCGGTCGAAGCGGTTCGTCGTGGCGCTGCGCACTACCTGACGAAGCCATTCAAGATGGACGAGGTTGCGCTATGGCTGGAGCGAGCGTTCGCCGACCGCGGCTTGCGACGAGAAAACGAACAACTCCGCCGCGCAGTGGAGGAACGCTTCAGCTTCCACAATCTCATCGGGAAGAGCCCGGTGATGCTGCAACTCTACGATCTGCTCGAACGCGTGAGCCCGACGTCCTCCCCCGTGCTCGTTTCAGGTGAGTCCGGCACCGGAAAGGAGCTGGTTGCGCGCGCGCTGCATCACGGCGGCCCGCGCGCGCGTGCGCCGTTCATCGCCGTCAACTGCGCGACACTGTCGGACGCCTTGCTCGAGTCGGAGCTGTTCGGACACGCCCGCGGCGCGTTCACTGGAGCAAGCGAGGCGAAGAAGGGACTCTTCTTCGAAGCAGATGGCGGCACCCTGTTCCTCGACGAGATCGGCGAGATGGCGATCGGGCTGCAGGCCAAGCTTCTTCGTGCGCTCGAGACGTCGTCCATTCGTCCGGTGGGTGGAGGCGCGGAGCGTCATGTCGATGTTCGCATCGTCGCTGCGACGAATCGCGATCTCGCACGAGCGGTGCAAGAACGCACCTTCCGCGAGGATCTCTACTACCGGCTTCAGGTGATTCCGATTCATCTGCCGCCGCTCCGTGCTCGAAGGGAGGACATCCCCCAGCTCGTCTCCCACTTCGCTGAGCGGTATGCAGCTCAGCAACCCGATGCTCCTCCCAGGGAGATTACCGGGGAGGTGGTGCGACGGATGATGGAGCTGCCGTGGCCTGGGAACATCCGCGAGCTGAAGAACGCGGTGGAGCGGATGCTGGTGCTGGGAAAGGGCAAGCGC
>JAYUBF010000169.1:0-5711 GCA_043741435.1 Myxococcales bacterium | reverse complement strand
GACGCGGCTGTCGAGAGCCTTCCCATCGATCTTGGCATCATCGTCAGGGAGGTCGAAGAAATGCGCGCGTCCGCATTGGAAGCGTGCGGCGTAGCGCCTGCAGGACAGCGGAGGTAGGCGCGCATGGTGCTCTTCTACGCCGCCCTCGCGGGCGTCACCTTCCTCGCCGGCGGCGTGTCGGGATCGCTGTGGCGCACCAGCCCGCGGGTGACGAGCTGGCTCCTCCATTTCGCTGCGGGCGTGGTCTTCGCCGTACTGGCTTCGGAGCTCCTGCCGGAGATCCGCTCCATGCAAGGTCACGGGGCGTTCCCGGTGATCGTCGGTTTTCTCGCTGGCGCGTGCGCCATGGTGTTGCTGGGCTGGGCCACCGGCGAAAGCGATCAGGGCAAACGCAGCGCGCGGGGGTTGCTGTTGGTGGTCGCAATCGACGTGTTGCTCGACGGCGTGCTGATCGGAATCGGCTTTGCCGGTGCGCCCCGGACGGCGAAGATCATCGCCATCGGCATCGCCACCGAGATGCTGCCAATGGGAATTTCGGTCGCGCGCTCGCTTCGTGAGTCCGGCACCACGCCGTTGCGGGCGGCGATGGGCTGCGCGGGTCTCGCGCTCCTGCCCGTCGGCGGCGCGGCGGCTGCGGCCGCGCTGGCGGGCGTCGCCGGCACTTCCCTTATCGCCGGCCTGCTGGCGTTCGGCGCTGCGGCGCTGCTCTACCTGGTCACCGAAGAATTGCTCATCGAAGCGCACGAGCACCTGCAGGGCCGGCTCGATACCGCGCTCTTCTTCCTCGGATTCGCGGCGGTGCTGTTCCTCGATGCAGCAGCCTGATTGGAGCCGTAAATGGATCGAGCTTTCTGGGGAGGAGTGCTTCCACGGTCGGGCCGCACTCTGCGCCTGCTGGCGCGCGGATTCGGCGTTGTCGGAATTCCCATGCGCGCGGGCCAGCTCACCTATCTAACCGCGCTCAGCCTGGTACCGTTGCTCGCGGTAGTCTACTCGATTGCGCAATGGATCTTCGGGGAGGAGCGGATCCACGCGCGGCTCGATGCCTTCGTACGAACCCAACTCTCCATCGGCACCAGCGGGCAATTCGCCGAGACCATCCATCGCTTCCTGCACGCCGCCGCCGACCTGCGCGGAATCAGCTTCGCTTTTCTCTTCCTCTCCTCCCTCTCGCTGCTCTTCAACACCGAGGCGGCTTTCAACGCCATCTTTCACGCCAAGTCGGCGCGACCGCCGCCGGCTCGGGCGGCGACGTACTTCGTCCTCCTCGTCGTCGGTCCCCTTGCGCTCGCAATGTCCCTCGTCACGGCGGCGCTGTGGGGGCATGGCGGCGCGGCCATGCTCAGTGGCGCCATCGCTCCCTATGTGTTGTCGGTGACGGCCTTTGCGATCCTCTATCTGTTGCTACCGAATGTCCGCGTCGATCCGCGCGCCGCCGCCTTCGCGGCTCTGATGACCGGTCTGATCTGGGAGATGGCGAAGCACGCCTTCGCCTTCGCTTCCGCGCGTCTGTTTTCGTTCGGCAAGATCTACGGCGCCCTCGGCGCCATTCCCGTCTTCCTGCTCTGGCTCTGGGTGAGCTGGATGGTGGTGCTCCTCGGGGCTCGGCTCACCTACGCGCTGCAGGCTTCACGGCATCCGCAGATGGAGGTGGCGATCGCGGACCCCTGGGCCCGCCAGCTTTGGGCTACCCGCCTCCTGGTTGCCCTCGGTGCCGGCCCCGCCTCCGTGGACGAGCTTGCCGCCAGGCTTCAGGCACATCCCGACGGGCTGGAGTTGATTCTCGGCTTGCTCCAGACCGACAAGCTCGTCGAGCATCGCGAGAATGCGTTCATGCTGACCACGCCGCTCGAACGCGTCACGCTCGCGGAGGTGAGGCGCGCCGTCGTGCCGTGGCCAGACATCGCTGGCGACGCGGTCCTCGCTGCGATCAGCGAGGCGGAGACCGAAGTCGAGGGGCGGCTGGCTGTACGTTTGCAGGACTTTGTCTGAGGCTTGGCTACCAGGAGAAGATCATGCTCACTTCCATCGCATGTTTTCTGATTGCGGCATCCACTCCGGTCGCGCCGGTGGCAGCCGTAGTCGAGGCCTACCAGGCGGCGATGGAAGCGCGCAGCGTGGAGAAGCTCGCGCTCGTGTTCGACCCGGATCTGATCGTTCTCGAGGCCACGCACAAGAACGTGGGTTGGGCGGATTACCGCGACAATCACATCGGCCCTGAAATGCGGGAGTGGTCCGGGTTCAAGGTTCTCGAAAGCCGCATCACCGACTCTGTCGTCGATGGCGGGCTCGCGTTCGTGGTGGTCGAGTCGCAGTACCGCATCGCGACCCCCAAGGCCCACCCGGTGACCATCGCGGCAGCGGAAACGCTCGTCTTGAAGCTGTCGGGCGGCCGGTGGCGAATTCGCCACCTCCACTACTCCGGCAAGAAAGTGGATCCGAAGCCCGCGGACTCCGCCAGGCCTTGACCAGTCGTGTTGTCCTGTGACGGACCCGGTCACGACTGGCACCGTGGCTTGCCAAAACGTCGTCCGGTCGAGGACACTATGCTTTCGGGGCAGCCACCTTGGCCGAATGCGAGGACCGGCCCAACCGTTCTCGCCCCTGCCGTGAGTTGCCGTCCGTCGCGACGGCCGAACAAGGAATGCGGTAGGCGTTGAGGTGGTCTCGCACATGCTCCAGCTCTCCCCGCTCACAGGCCGCGCGCACGGCATCCTTCGTCCAGCACAGAAGCACCGCGACCTGGGCGACGTCGAGCGGCTTCGCGCCGTCTTGGAACACCTGTGGAACACAACCGTTGTGAACCGATGGGGAAGGTTGGTGAGGAAGCTCCTCCGCAGGCGGTCGGGGACTCGAATGGTTTGGCTCGGTTGGTGACGGTTGGTGAGGAACGGAGAGGGATGGTGACGTGCTCTGTTCGCCTTGCCAAGGCGAAGGTCGCCGGTTCGAATCCGGTGTTCCGCTCCAAATAGGCCCGGATTCCGATCAGTTAGCGGATCCGGGCTTTTTCATGGCCGTCGCCGTCCGAGGCGGCGCCGCCTGTTCACATCGCTCCCATCGGGGTTTCACGAACCGCTGTCTTTCCCAGACCATGCGCACGCCGAATTCGCGCGCGTGCATTCGAGCAACCAATCCTCTGGAACAAGGATGGAACATTCGCAGGCCGGATCTGCACTACCAGCAGATGAAGAAGCAATCGTATGACGACAGCGCTGACGGTCTTGAGCCTTCGGCTCTACCCGCGCGACGGCTGAAGCGAAGATTGCGGACATCGACCAGAAGCTGCGGCAGTTGAAGGCGATGAGGTCAGCGCTCGCCACTCTGGTGAAGTCCTGCGCGGCGAATCGCGAGCATCATTGCCCCTTGCTGGAGGCGCTCGACGACTCGGCAAGTACCGGCGCGAGGGAGAAGCGATGACCACGCGAGCGATGGACGAGAAGGACAAGTACGCCGTCGCAGGATCCGCTCTGGGAGCAATCGGTTCCGCCGCGGTCGCCATTCTGGCATCTCTCTGCTGCGCAGGACCGGCCGTCATTGCCGTGCTCGGCGCCAGCGGCGCGGTGGCGGCGGCAGGCATTGCTCCTTATCGCCCCTACTTTCTCGACGCTTCGGCCATTCTGCTTGGCATCGGTTTCTGGCGCTCGTACTGGCCGCGCCGATCCGCGTCCGGCGTGGCCTGCAGCGTCAGCACTGGTCACAAGGTGCGCGCGACGCTCTGGATCTCGCTCGCCGTTACTGTCCTTGTGACGGTGCTTCCGTTTCTCATCTACTGATGGAGCCGAATGCCATGAAGACCATGTTCAAGTTGTTCGCGCCGCTGAGCCTGCTGTGGTCCTCGGTGCCTGCCGGGCAAAGGGACCCGCGCTGTCCCACGAGAGGCTCGCCGCGGACGAGACCAATCTGCGCGCGGCGTTCAACGCGGATGTCGGCAAGGTGCGCGTGCTGATGCTCGTCTCCCCGACTTGAGGGGGCTGTCTTCGGGGGGCCTCCGAAGTCGAGAAGCATCTGCTGGAGAAGTCGCAGTCGCCGGAGCTGCGCGCGTACGTCATTTGGGTACCGAAGCGCGGCGGCACCGACAATGACGTCGCGGAAGCGACGCGCTTCGTGAGCGACTCGCGCAGTCGTCACTACTGGGACGAGGGTGGTCGCTTGATGGCAGCTTATACGAACAGCCTCGGCCTCTCGGGAGACGCGTGGGACATCTACTTCCTCTATGGGCCGCATGCCCTCTGGGAGAACACTGCGCCCCCGAAGCCGGACTTCTGGATGCACCAACTCGGCTTCGGTCTACCGGCGCCGTTCCTCGACGGTGAGGAGTTCGCCAAGCAGGCGCTTTCTCGAATCGAACGGCGCACCTCGCCGTAGGAGATCGGAACGATGCCCGTCCCGGAAGTCGATTTGCTCATTCTCGGATCCGGCTCGACCGCGTTCGCCGCCGCGTTGCGCGCGCAGGAGCTGGGCAGGATCTCGCTGATGACCGAGGAGCGCACGATCGGCGGGACCTGCGTGAGTCGCGGATGCTTGCCGTCGAAGAACCTGATCGAGGCCGCGAGGCTGGTGCACGACGCGAGGCACCCGCGATACCCGGGACTCTCACCGGCCGAGCTGCGCGTCGATTTTCGCGCCTTGGTCCAGCAGAAGGACGAAGTCGTCGAGAGCTACCAGCAGAAGAAATACCAGAGCCTGGTCGGCGGCAGCATCTCCATCGAGGAGGGTCACGCGGAGTTCGTCGATGCACACACCATCGCGGTGAACGGAAAGCGTCTCCGCGGCCGAGCAGTGCTCATCGCGACCGGGTCGCGTCCGGTCATTCCCGACGTCGAAGGACTCTCCGCCGTCCCGTTCCTCACCAGCGACCTGTTGACGGTGGGCGAGCGTGATGAGCTCACGGAACTGCCCGGTTCGATGCTCATTCTCGGCGCCGGGTACATCGCGCTGGAACTCGGACAGATGTTCGCGCGCTTCGGCGTGGGGGTGACGCTCCTGGAGCGGAGCGCCGAGTTGCTCTCGCACGGCTACGAACCCGAAGTCGGTCCGACGGTTCGCGAGATCCTCGAGGCGGAGGGCATCCGCGTTCTTCGGGGCGCAACTGTGCGCAGCGTTCGCAACGACGGCGATTCAGTCGTTGCCGAGATCGAGCACGACGAAGGTCGAGAGACGTTGAAGGCGGCGCGCTTGCTCGTCGCGGCGGGTCGCCGGCCCAATACGGATCGCATCGGCATCGAGCGCAGCGGTGTGGAGATCGATTCACGAGGACAGGTCCGCGTGGATGAGTTCCTGCGCACCGCCGTGTCGCACATCGTCGCTGCAGGAGACGTGATCGGAAGCGAGCAGCACGCGCAGATGGCGACGCCGGTCGGCAGCCAGGATGGCGGCATCGCCGCTCGCAACGCGCTGGCGCCGGACGAGGCTCCTCGCGCCGTGAATCACCGCGTGGTGCCGCGGGCTATCTTCATCGATCCGCCCGTCGCCGTCGTTGGCATGAACGAGAGGGAAGCGGTAGCTGCAGGGCGCCCGTGCTGGTGCCGCACGCTGCCGATGTCGCTCGTACCCCGAGCCGGAGCGATCCGCGACACGCGCGGCATCGTGAAGATGGTCGCCGACGCGAAGACGGGTGAGGTTCTCGGCGCAACGATGATCGGCCAGGGCGCGGCGGAGGTCATCTACGAGGCCGCCATGGCGCTGCGCTTCCGCGCAAACCTGCATGACTT
>JAYUBF010000168.1:0-17382 GCA_043741435.1 Myxococcales bacterium | reverse complement strand
GATCGAGCACCGTCTTCGACGCTGTCGACGAAGGCCACACCTTCCGCGGCACGCTCGCCTTCAAAGGTGCCGACTGGGCCTGGGACGCGTGGACCTACCAGATCACGCTCTCCGATGGGGGAAAGCTCGTCGGCGATGGCAGCCTGACCTCGGGCGGCATCGTGACCCGCAAGCGCGTGCTCGGGAAGAACGGCGAGCCCACGGTGTCGGTGACGGAAACGTTGTCGCCGATCACGCAGCAGAAGTACGACGCGCTGCGGACCGCGCTGCTCGGGCGCTAGCGCCACCGCCGTTCACGTGGCGGTCGTCGTCGCCGCAGACCTCGCCGGCGGCTCGCCGCGTTTCCCCAATCGCCAGGACGCCAGGCGGACCAGGAGCGCCAGCCAGAAAAAGCGTTCTCCGAGAAGCGGCCTCGAACACGGTCGCTGGAGGCCAAACCGAAACGGCACTGGCTCGCTCGCGGTCGTCAGCGCGTGGCCTGACACCTCGCGCAATAGAACGTGGTGCGGCCGGCCTGCACGCGCTTGCGAATCGCTCTTGCACACACCCGGCACGGCTCGCCGTCGCGTCCGTACACCCACAATGAGAGCTGGTTGCTGCCCTGGTTGCCGTCGGCATCGACGTAGTCCGAGAAGCTCGTGCCGCGGTTGGCGACGCTGCGGGTGAGCACGTCCCGGATCGCCGTGTAGAGGGCCTGGCTCTCCGCGGTCTTCAAGCGATGCGCGCGGCGCGTGGGTGAGATCTTCGCGAGGAACAGTGCTTCCGCCACGTAAATGTTGCCGAGCCCGGCGACGTTGCCCTGATCGAGGAGCGCGCTCTTCATGTCGCGTTTGGTGCGCTTCATCGCTGCGATGAAGGCCTTCTCGTCGAACGCGCTGCCCAGCGGATCGGGTCCCAAGCTCGCAAGCTCTTCGGTCTGGGCCACCGTCGCCGTCGGGTACGGTCGCACCATGCCGAAGCGACGCGGGTCCACGTAGCGGAGTTGTCTTCCCGTCGAGAGGTGCAGGACGAGGTGCGTATGCGGCACACGCTCGACGTCGCCCGCCGTGAGCAACAGGCGGCCCGACATGCCGAGATGCACGAGCAGCGTGTGCGCGCTCGACGTGTCGAGCAGGAGGTACTTCCCGTGACGCCGCGCGGCCACGAAGTGCGCACCGACGAGCGCTTGCAGCCCCGACTTGTCGAGGCGCTTGCGGCGCAGTGCCAGGTTGCCGGCCTCGACCTCGGTGATCGACCCTTCGAACAAGCCCGGCACCAGCGAACGCCGCACCGTCTCGACCTCGGGCAGCTCAGGCATGCGCCCGGTTCCGCGCCTCGATGGCATCCGTGAGCGCGGCGAATTCTTCCACCGACAAGGTCTCTCCCCGTCGCTGCGGATCGATCTTGGCGTCGGCCATCGCCGCGCTCAACGCCTTGGGCTCGGCGAGCCGCGCCAGCGCATTTCGCAGTGTCTTGCGCCGCATCTGAAACGCGGCGTGCACCACGCGCGAGAAGGCATCGGCACTGCACACCGGTACCTTTCCCGCGGGGTACGGCACGATCTCGACCACCGCCGAGTCCACTTTCGGCGACGGCAAGAAGCCGCCTGCACGCACGCGACACACGATACGCACCTGACCCGCCATCTGCAACATCACCGACAGCGCACCGTAGGCGTCTCCATCGGGTGGGCTCACGATGCGATCGGCCATCTCCTTTTGCAGCATGACCACGATGCGGCTGAACGCGCGCGGCGTCTCCAGCAGCCGGAACAGGATCTGCGACGCGATCTGGTACGGCAGATTGCCGACCAGCGCGATCGGTCCGCCCGATCGCTCAGCGACTGCTCCATAGTCGAACGTGAGCGCATTCGCCTCGTGCAGCTCGACGCTCTCTCGCGCACCGAGCTCGGCGCGTAACAACGCGCAGAGATCGCGGTCCCGCTCGATCGCGATCACCCGGCCGGCAACCTCGGCGAGCCTCCACGTGAGCGTGCCGAGGCCGGCGCCGACCTCGATCACCCAGCGCGTGGCGTCGAGCTGCAACGCGCGCACGATCTCGCGATACGCCCGTTCCTCGACGAGGAAGTTCTGTCCCCAGCTCTTCTTCGCACGCAAAGCGTAGCGGTTCAGCAGCTCCGAGGCACTCGGGGGTTGAGGCGAATCACTCATGCGCGCGCGCGACCGGCGCCGGGCCCTTTGTCGCGTGTGAGGCGGCTCGGGTCGAGTGGCAGCGACGCAACCGCGTTCAGGTCGAGGCCCGCGCGCTCCCCGCGTCGGAGCCGAAAGAATCCAGCGCACGCGATCATCGCTGCGTTGTCCGTGCACAGAGAGGGCGGCGGCACGATCATGCGCGCACCGCGACGGTCACACACCACCTGCAGCGCAGCACGAAGTCCGCGATTTGCAGCCACCCCGCCCGCGACGACCAGCTCGGTCAGCCCTTCGTCGACGAGCGCGTGATCGATCTTGTCCGCGAGCTGGTCTACGAGTGCCGCCTGAAAGCTCGCGCAGAGATCGGCCAGCGCCTGGCCCTCGGGGTGTCCATGGACGGCGAGGTGCTGCGCGACCGCGGTCTTGAGCCCGCTGAAGCTGAGGTCGTAGCGTTCCTTGCGCATCGCGCGCGGCAAGCGCACCGCACGGGGATCTCCGGTCGCTGCGAGCCGATCGATCTGCGCACCGGCGGGATACGCCATCTTCAGCTGCTTGCCGACCTTGTCGAACGCTTCCCCCGCCGCATCGTCGCGCGTGGAGCCGAGCGCGCGATAACGCCCGTGATCTTCCACCACCAAGATCTCGGAGTGACCACCCGACACGAGCAGTCCGAGGTGTGGAAATCCCGGCGGCCGGGCTGGTGTGCCATCCGGTAGATCGAGATGCACCGCGGCCAGATGTCCCTCGAGGTGGTTCACCCCGACGAGGGGCAACCCACGCGCATACGCCAGTGCCTTGCCCACTTGCACACCGACCAGCAGCGCACCGACCAGCCCCGGTCCTCGGGTCACCGCGACCGCGTCGATGTCGGAGAGCGACAGTCCCGCCTGCGCCAGGGTCGCATCGATCACCGGCACCACGTTCTCCACGTGGGCACGCGACGCGATCTCGGGAACGATGCCGCCCCACGCCGCGTGGATCGCAACTTGCGACGCGATCGCCTCGCCGAGCACACGCCGACCATCCTCGACCAAGGCCGCGGCCGTCTCGTCGCACGAGCTCTCGATGCCCAACACGCGCATGGAGTGCTACAGCGTCAACAAGATCGAGCGGATCTCGGACGCGTACTGTCCCTTCGGCGCGAGCCGCAGGTACGTCTCGTACGCCCTGCGCGCCTCCGTGTTCTTGGCGTTCTGTTGCTGCACCGCGCCGATGACGAGATAGCCGTCCGCGCTTTCTCCGTTTGCCTTGACCGCAGCGCCGGCAAACTCGAGCGCCTTGGCAGTCGATCCGCGATCGAGGTAGCAGTTGGCGAGCACGACCAAGGCTTCGTCGCCGTCGGTCTTCTGCGCCACCGCGGCCTCGAGCGTGGTGATCGCCTTCTTGAGCTGCCCCTTGCGATAGAGCGCACGACCTTCGTCGAGCAGCTTCTTGTAGTCGGCACCATCCGCCTTGGGCGCAACCGTGGGGTCCGCAGTCGGATCCGGAACCGGATTCGGACTCGGATTCGCAGCCGCGACGGGTGTCGGACTCGGACTCGGACTCGGACTCGGACTCGGACTCGGACTCGGGCTGGCAGCGATCGCCGGATTCGCAGTCGGATCCGGCATCGGATTCGCAGTCGGATCCGGCGTCGGGACCGCAGTCGGGTTCGGCGTCGGGGCCGCAGTCGGGTTCGGCGTCGGATTCGTAGTCGGATTCGGGGCCGTAGTCGGATTCGGCGCCGCCGTTTGCGTGCTCACGGGTGCCACCGGCGTGGGGGAGCTCCCGCTCAAGCTGAACCAGAGGAGGCCACACACCGCGACGCCGGCGAAGGCCGCCGCGATCATGATCCGCTTGTTGGGATTTCCTGCCGGCGACAGATCGTCATCATCGTCGTCATCGTCATCATCATCATCATCATCATCATCATCATCGTGGCGAGCCTCCCCCTCGGCCGCCGATGCCGCCGATGATGTCCACACGGCGATCCGGGCCTGCGTGGGCTCTTGCGGGTAGCTGTCGAGCGCAGCGGGAACTGGCTTGGGCAAAGGCGTGAGCCCAGGGTCGTCGAACTCATCGGCAGCATCGGCAGCCGCGGGTCGGCTCTCGCTGAGATCGGAGAGCAGTGTGTCCGAGAGCACCACGCGCTGGCCGTGTTGCTCGGGCGGCGCGCTCGGGTGCTTGTCGGCGGTCTCACCGGAGACGGGCGCCAGATCATTGGGTCCCGTCGCGCCACGCGGTGCTTTGCGCAGCGCGAGCTTGGCGATCGCCTTGCCGTTCCCCTTTTCCTTCGCCGAGTCCTTGGCCTCGAGGGCTGCAGAGCCGACCGCGCCCGCGAGCGCGCTGATCTTCGCCCCGTTGCTACCTTGCGCAGGCATCGACGCGGAGAGATCAGGCTCGTGCACCGCGCGCATCGGCGCCGTCGCGCGGCCAAGCGCAGCATCCGCCGCAACCGCGCGCATCGGCGCCGTCGGTCGATCGGCCGACGAAACGTGTCCGTCGCTCGCTCCGTTGGTGGAGTCCGTCGCCATCTGCTCTGCATCGACCGCGGTAGAATCGGTCATCCCGTCGCCGTGCGCGGCCACCGATCCGTCACCGGGCTCCTGCGTTTCGATCGCAAGGTCGGCAAATGGATCGGCCCAGCCCGGGGGAGCGTCTTGGCGATCGCTATCGTCGTTGTCGCTCGGCCCCACTTCGATCGTGGGCGCGGAGAAGTCACTGTCGGGATCGAAGTCGCTGTCCCCAGCGACGGGGGAGATGGGTGGCGCGTCCTCCGTCCTCGGCGTTGCCGAACGAGCGTGTTCTTGCTCGGACATCGCGGCCGCTGCGTTCGGGTCACTCAGCCAATTGGCGAGCTCCGGCGCATTGCCGCGCTGTGCCGGCGGGTCTTCGTCCTTGTCGACGGGACCCGCCGACACGTCGTAGATCAAGCCCTCGAAGTACAGCTTCGAGATGACGTTGAGCGCCTCCAGATCGGGGAACTCCGAATCGTCGACGACCTGCATAAGCGTGCGGCGCCCGTCGAACAAGCGCAGGATGCCGTTGATCTCGTCGGGGAGCTCGGCCAAGCGCTCCGCGAGCTCGCGATAGTCGACCTCGAAGTGCGAATCGAGCGAAGGCAGCTGCTCGGACAATCTGCCCCACTCGTCGACCCGCCGCATTCCCTCCATCAGGAGTCCCTGCGACGACAGCTCGATGACGTCCTTGCGACGGATGTTCTTGAACTCGACCTCGAACTCGCCCTCGCCCCACACGAGCAAGCGATACACAGCGTCCTCGGCGGTGATGCGACCGAGCTCGGCATCGATGACCTTGCCGTTGCGAAAGTAGATCGCGCCTTTTTTTCCCGCGGGGTTGCTGAAGTGAATCGCACCCGATTTGCGACTGATCTCGATCGTCTGTATCAGATCGACCACGGCCATGTCGCTGAGCTGCCCGGCGAACTTGGTCTTGGTCTCGCGCTTGTTTTCCTCCAGCGAGAGGCGCTCTCGCTTGTTGAGGAGGATCTTCACGCGAGCGATGAGCTCTTTAATGTAGATGGGCTTGGTGAGGTAGTCCTCGACGCCCATCTCGAGCCCGCGGATCTTTTCCTCGACGTCGGCCTGGCCGGTCAGAAAGATGATCGGGATTGGCGACCACTCTTGCTTCTCGCGCAAGCGCCGCACGAACGAGATGCCGTCCATGCCCGGCATCCTCGTCTCGGAGATGATGAGGTCGGGGACGGATGTCTCCACCTTGCCCAGCGCATCTTCTGCGGAAAGCGCGGTGGTCACGTTGAAGCCTGCCTTCTTCAGGCTGACCTCGAGCACGCGGAGACTCTTTGTGTCCGCGTCCACGAGCAGAAGGCTTTGCTTCGCCAACGATTTCTCCGACCAGAGGTAAAGAGCTTGAAGCTTAGCCCTTTCGAGGGGTGGGTCAAGCAGAGACGTACCTTCGCATACCCTGGTGCCGCACGGTGGCATTCGTTGCTATTTTATGTGATCGCACCAAATAGACTGCGCACGGATCGGCGAGGTGCCGATGTCGCACAGGACACGCCTGCCCTAGCGCACGGGGGCGCGCGTTCGTTAAGTGCCCCAATTACAGCGTGGCACGATTTCTGTATCTCGTCCCAACATGCGCAACTTACTTTTGCCCCGTATCGTGTTTTCAGCATTCTTGGCGCTCTGCGCCGCCGCCCCCCTCCTGCTTTCCGGTTGCGGCGACGACGACTCCATCAGCCAGGACCTCTCCGTGCGCGACCAAGCGGTCGCCCACGACTTGTCGGGCGATCAAGCACAGCACATCAACACCGATGGCGGCAGCCACGACTGAAGAGCTGTCGATCAATCGACTCGCCGAACATCACCCAGATCGAAATTACTGATGAATTTGCTCCACCGACGCACTTTGAAGCCGATTGATCGACAGCTCTTGAGCGGATTTTTTCTGTATAGTTCGCCGCCTCATGACCGAGGCAGAACGCGTACACCTCCGTGAAGGAGCCGCCTCCCTGGGCGTATCCCTCGGCGAGGCACAAGAAGCTCGACTCTGGCGATACGTCGAGCTTCTGCTCAACTGGAACGAGAAGATCAACCTGACCGCGGTCACCGAGCTATCGGCGATTGTCGACAAGCATCTGCTTGACTGTCTCGCGCTGCTGCCGCTGCTGCCTGCCGGCAACGACATCCGCGTCATCGACGTGGGCACGGGTGCAGGTTTGCCCGCCCTGGTGCTTGCGATCGCGCGTCCGGACCTCTTTGTCACCGCAGTCGAATCGATCTACAAGAAGGTCAACTTCGTTCGAACCGTCGTTCGTGAGCTCGATCTCGAGGTCGTGGTGGAGCCGGTGCGGCTGGAGGCGCTTGCCATCCCGGCCCCATTCGACGTCGCCGTTTCACGTGCGACCTTCGAGCCCGCCGAGTGGGTCACGCGCGGCGCCGAGCTGGTTCGGCCTGGCGGACTCCTCATCGCGATGCTGTCAGAGCAGCAGCAAGTGCCGGCATCGCCGCCCGGCTTCACCGAGCAGACGCTGGTCGACCATCGCGTCGGCGATGCATATCGGGCGATCGCGCGCTATCAACGAGACCGTTGAGCATGGGAACCTCGCCTGGGTCCGATCCCATCGCGTCGATCCGTGCGGAGCTGGCCGCCCTCCAGGCCGCGGGTCTTCGCCGCCGCATGCGGCCCATCGACGGTCCACAAGGCGCAGAGCTCCTGGTCGACGGCCGCCGGGCGTTAAACTTCTCTTCCAACAACTACCTCGGTCTCGCCAACCATCCAGCCTTGGCCCACGCCGCCTTCGCAGCAACCCAGCAGCACGGCTTCGGCTCCGGTGCCTCGCGTCTCATCGCAGGGAGCGCCGCGCCGCATCGGCAGCTCGAGCGTGCGCTGGCGGCCTGGATGGGAAGCGAGAGCGCGTTGCTGTTCAACTCGGGTTATCAGGCGAACGTCGGGATTGTCTCGTCGCTGGCGGGCCCGGAGGACGCCGTCTTTTCGGATTCACTGAACCACGCGAGCCTCATCGACGGGAGCCGTCTCTCGAGAGCCGCCGTGCACGTGTACCCGCACAACGACGCAGCCACGCTTGAGCGGCTACTCATCACCACCGACGCCCGCCGCAAGCTCGTCATCACGGAGTCCATGTTCTCAATGGACGGCGATGTCGCGCCCCTCGGCGAGCTGCGCCGCCTGGCGACCTCACACGGCGCGCTGCTCCTCGTCGATGATGCCCATGCGTTGGGCGCACTGGGCACGGAAGGGCGCGGGCTCGCCTGGGGCCTCGGCGCCGACTTGGTCATGGGCACGCTGGGAAAGGCCTTCGGAACTGCGGGCGCATTCGTGGTGGGCGCGGCGCCCATGATCGAGCTGTTGGTGCATCGTGCGCGATCGTTCATCTTCTCAACCGCCATGCCGGCTGCGCTCTCGGGTGCCTCCGATGAAGCGCTGAAGCTCATCCGCGGAGGTGAAGGCGAGCTCCGGCGCACGCTGCTTCACAACCGCACCGTTCAACTTCATGCAGGACTTGTGGACCTCGGCCTCCGGCCCGGCGCCCCTTCGCACATCGAGCCGGTTTTCATTCGTGACGGAGACGCAGATGACACCATGGCGGTCTGCGAAACCCTGCTCCAGCGTGGGCTGTTCGTACAGGGCATCCGGCCGCCGACTGTTCCACGTGGAACATCTCGGCTGCGTATCTCCCTCATGAGCGCGCACAGCGAAGCCCACGTGGACTCGCTGCTACGAGGTCTGTCGTCCGTGCGGGAGCACCTGGTCAGCCGGGCCGAGCTCCCAAGCTTCGGATAGCACATCTGCCCACCCGCCGAGCTCGGCGATCGAGTGGCAGATGCGAGCTTGCCCTCGGCCGCCAGCAAATCCTCCGGCCGACCAGGAGTGGCACGTAGGTTCGGCTCGCCACCTCGGAGATCGTATGCAGTGCAGCGGCGGCGACCCGCTGCCCGCTCATCAGGCACGGTTACTCCGCGAGCAACCAGCGCGCGACGTCTGCACCTCTCCAAGTTGATGAAAGCCGGTATATTGTACCGACTCCATGTTGAGTTGATCCGCTCTAGGCCAGGGCAAGCCTGGCCTTCGCTCTCATCGCTTCGCTCTACAGGATCGAGTCAACATGGATCGGGTCTAGAGTGCGAATCCAACCGAGGACATTGGTTCGAACCTGCTGGACGACGCCCTGGAGCGGTGCCTGGGACATCGAGAACGCCGCCCATCGTTCTGCCGCTTCCCGCACACTTTTCAACCGATCGACCGGCTCAAACCTGATGAGTGGGCTGTCGTCTGTCATGGAGGGCAGCGCTGGCCGACATGGGCTGTTCCACGTGGAACATCAGGCCCCTTCCTTGACCGGCAAGGGTCGCAAACGCCTAGCATCGATTCAGCCTGCCGAATGGCAGGCCGCAGAGCTGGTTTCTCTATGTGGAACAAGCGGCCGATAGACCCGCCGGTAGTCGGGGCTCAATGACCCTGGCTACAGACTCACGATAGAAGTAGAGTCAGCAACTTGCGACTGGCGCAACTATTGCATCCAACAGAAGTATGAACATTCAAATCCGCATTGTCCTCAGGCAGCTGTAACCCTCGGTCTCGGATTGGTGCCACTGCGGGCGCACGCCGAAAGCGACCAGACGCTGGTCGAGTTCGGGATGCTTGCCGATACGGCCTTCGATGCGCAGCTCGGAGCCGCTCGACGCCTGCCTCATGTGGACAAGACCAAGCACTCCCTCGGCCAGCGGATCGCCATCGGCACCGCCCGCGCGGGAGGCGGTTTGATCGGCGGTGTCTCAAATGCCGTGTTGGGCGCAGCAATCTTGGGTGTCGGCGGGGTCGCGGATAGCTTCCAGCCGAGCTACGGCGAAACGAAGTCAACCGATGTCGAGGTCACGATCAACGGCGAGAAGCACACCGGGACGGCAAAGATCAGACAGCGGCGCAGCGGTGGCTTGCTGATGACCGCGTTTGCCGCGACGGCGGGCGCGGGCCTGGCTGCGACTGGCTACACCCCAGACCATTGGTCGCCGATGCTGCAGCCCGTGTTGCACATGATGACGAATCAATCGTCGAACGTTGCGCTTTGGGGTGCTGCCGCTGGCGCCGCTTCCTGGATCGCCTACAAGGCCGCCTTCGGCGCCAGCGTTGGCGCGGCGTTCGGTGGCTTCAACGGTGCCAAGGCCGGCGCAATCGCCGCCGGTCGCAAAGTCGGCCAGACCTTCAGCCGCGGTCGCTAGACTAGAACCGCGCGACTGTTCCACGTGGAACAGATCGGGTGTATAGACCCCGCATGAGCGGCGTCTTCGTGGTGGGGACCGACACCGGTGTGGGGAAGACGACCGTGTCGATTGCGGTCATTGAGGGGTTGCGCGCTCGAGGACTTCGGGTCGCCGCAATGAAACCGTGTGAAACCGGGGATGGCGATGATGCCGTTCGCCTGCGCGAGGCCTCCGGGCTCGAGCTCGACGCAAGAGATCTCAACCCGTATCGTTTTTCACGCCCGGCGGCGCCGTGGATCGCGGCCCGAGCCGAGGGTCAGTCGATCTCGTTCGCGAAGATCGTGAGCGCGTACGAACGCGTGCGTTCGCAAGCCGACTTCACGGTGGTCGAAGGTGCGGGCGGATTGCTGGTACCCTTCACGAACGAAGACACCACGGTCGAGCTCATTCAGGCTCTTGCGCTCCCAGTGCTCGTGGTTGCTCGCACGGCGCTCGGCACGATCAACCATTGCCTCCTTACCCTCGAGGTGGCTCGGGCCCGGGGGCTCCGCGTCGTCGGGATTGTCTTCTCGCGCATCGAAACCGAAGCGGATCCCGGCGAGCGCGAGGTCATTGCCACCATCGAACGGCTCGGACAGGTGCGGTCGCTGGGTGTGCTCGCGACCCGTTCAAGCGCCGAGCTCGATCTCGACGGCATCGTTCGCGCTTGAACGCACCACTTGACGTCCTGGGGATTCACTTCGTCGGCCGCCTTCATGCACGATGCGACGCCAAAGTGTAACGCAATTCAATTGCACGTACGTTCTACTTGCCGATACAGAAGCGCGAGAAGATCGCGTCGAGCACGGACTCGTCGACGGTCTCGCCCGTGACCTGCCCGAGGGCGTGGAGCCCGCGCCGTAGCTCGACGGCCGCGGCTTCCGGCGCGGCGATCTGCGAATCACTGCCGGTGAGCGCGGCGGCCGCACGCTCGATCACCTGCGCGGCAGAGCGCATGGCCTCGGCCTGACGTGCCGACGCGACCGGGATCGTCTCGTCGGTGTCCTCGCGAAGCATGGAGAGGATTCGTTCGCGCAGCGCCGGCAATCCCGCACCGGTTCGCGCGGACACCTCGATAGCATCCGATGCGCTCGACCGCGCGAGATCCGATTTGTTGGCCACCGGCAGCACACGGAGGCCCGCGCGCGCGAGCTCGTCGACGAGCGCTTGGTCCCCCGCGCGCCAGCCCACCTTCGCATCGAAGACACACAACGCTAACGCGGCGGCATCGCGTCGCGCGCGTGCGAGGGCCTGGCCCCGTTGCTCGAGCTCGCTCGCGTCCTCGCGTTCGCCCGCGGTGTCGACCAGCCTCACCAGCCGGTTCTCATCCAGCTCGAGCTCTGCTTCGACCGCGTCGCGCGTGGTGCCGGGCTGGTCATCGACCAGCGCGCGTTCATGGCCGACAAGGGCGTTGAGCAGCGACGACTTCCCCGCGTTCACCCGTCCGACCAACAACACCTCAGGCACCACACCGAGCGGGCGCTGAAAGCGCGAGGACGCCTTCAGCCGGACCGCGAGCGCGAGCAGGCGCCCCGAGCGTTCGGCCGGCGACGCACTCTCCCGCTGGTCGATCGTGTCGTCCGGAAAGTCGAGCGCGCCTTCGATCTCCGCCAGCTCGTCGACGATGATCCGCCGCGCTTCGTCGATCTGCTTGCCGAGCACCCCGCGCCGTAGCGCTTGGGCCGCGCGCAGGGTATGTCGGTCACGCGCACCGATCAGCAACGAGACGGCCTCGGCTTGCGAAAGATCGATCTTGCCGGCGAGGAATGCGCGCCGCGTAAACTCGCCGGCCGTCGCGAGGCGCGCACCTTGGGCGAGCACTGCCCCGAGCAAGGCAGCGAGCACCGCGTGACCACCATGGCCGTGCAGCTCGGCAACATCCTCGCCGGTGTACGAGCGAGGGGCCCGCATCAGCACGACGAGCACCTGGTCAATCAGCGCATCGGGCCCGTCCGGCGCACCCTTTGAATCGAACGCCTCGCCGAGCACCAGCTTGTGCGAAGGCAGGGTCCTCGGCAGCCCCGGCACCACCGCGCGCACGATCGCCTCCGCGCGCGGGCCCGAGATGCGCACGATACCAACGCCACCGCCAGACGCGGTGGCGATCGCGGCGATGGTTTCCGAGATGCTTACGCCTTCTTCGGGAAGATGACGAGGTGGCGGTAGATGCCTTCGCCCTCGGAGCGCGTCTCGAGGTCCGCCTGATCCGCGAGCGCGACGTGCACCACGCGGCGCTCACCCGGGCTCATCGGATCCATCTCGCACGGGCGACCCGTGGAACGAACCTTCTCCGCCAGCTTGTTCGCGAGCTCGACGAGCACTTCGGCGCGACGATCACGATAGCCCTCGGAGTCGACCTGCACCGGCTTGCCGCTGCCTTCGGGCTGACCCTGCGACGTAATCTTGTTGACCAGGTACTGGATGGCGTCCAGCGTCTGACCCTTCTTGCCGATGACGAGGCTGGTCTCCGGCCCCTTTACTTCGAGCGTCACGCGCTCTTCGTCCTCGCGCGCGGCGACCTCGACATCGAGGCCCATCTTCACGAGCAGCTCGGCGAGCAGGGTCTTCGAGCGGTCGAGCGTCGTCGCGGTCGCGGCAGCAGTATCGGTGGTGGCGTTGGTCTCGGGGCTCATGAGTCGGCTTTCTTCTTGTTCGGCTTGGTCGATGCGGGCTTGGTCGACGCGCTCGAGAGCGCAGCGGTCGCTGGATTCGGCGGCGCGGAGATGCGCTGCTGGATCATCGACAAGGCGGTGTTGGTGAGAATGTACAGCGTGAGGCCGGACGGGAGAAAAGCCGACATGCCGGTGAACATCACGGGCATCACAGTCATCATGGTCTTCTGCTGCGGATCGACGGCGGTGGGTGAGAGTTTCTGCTGCACGAACATGATGGCGCCGGTGAGCAGCGGGAGCACGAAGTACGGATCGGGGCCTGTGAGGTCGTGGATCCACAGACCGAAGTTCGCGCGATACAACTCGACGGAGTTTCCGAGCATCGAGTAGAGCGCGATGTAGATTGGCATCTGGATCAACACCGGGAGACACCCGCCGAGCGGGTTGATCTTGTGCTTCTGGTACAGAAGCATCGTCTCCTGGTTCATCTTCGCTTTGTCGTCACCGTACTTCTCCTTGAGCTTGTCCATCTCCGGCTTGAGCTTGGCCATCGCCTGCGCCGACTTCATCGACTGCGCGGTGGGCCACCAGGTGACGAGCTTGAGGAGCATGGTGAGCGCGATGATGGCAAGGCCCCAGTTGCCGAGGCCGTCGTTCACCCTTTTGAGGACCCACAACATCGGACCCTCGAAGATCTCGGTCAGACCCCAAAAGCCGTGCGGGACGACATCGCCGAGGTGCGCATCGAGCAGCGCGCTCGGGCCGCCGACCTTCGCGGCCTTGAGCTCATCGATGATCTTCGGACCGGCGAACGCGGTGATCGACCACGTCTTCTTCCCACCCGTGGCGATGACCTCCGGCGAGGTGGTGAGCTCGGCAATGATCCGGCCGTCCTTCTCTGCCGAGAGCTTGCAGCGTTCCTTGCCCAAGGGGGAGATGGCTGCCGCCAGCACGAAGTACTTTCGATCGAGCGCGACAACCCGCACCGCGCCGTCGACTATCTTCGATTCCTTGAGCAAGCCCTTCAGGCCCTCACGCTCGATGCTACCGGTCGAGCACACAGCCTCGGTCTGGATCTGCGCGCGCTTGAACATGCTCGGCTCGACCTCGGGATCTTGCCAGCCGGAGAGCAGCAGCTTCATCGTCGCGGGGAGCGGCTTGTCACCACTATTCTCGACGGTGATATCGAGGCGCGCCTCGAAGGTACCCGGCACGAACCGCCAGGCCTTCTCGATCTTCACCTGACCCACGGTGGTGACGTACTTGCGTTGTTGCGGATCGTCGCTGCTGACGAGCGTGAAGTCGTCGTCGGCCGGCAACGCGAAGCCAGAGTCGGGGAAGGTGATCGAGAACGGCAACGGAGCGCGCTTCGAGCTCACCAGATCGATGTGCGTGTCCTCGGTGTGAAGCTTCTCTTGGTAGCGCGGCTCGAGGAGGGTGAACTCCTTCAGCGCGGCGCCGTAGCTCGTGAGTTGCGCGTGGTACTTGCCCGGCGCATCGATCGTCGTCAGCACCTCGGGTCGCTTTACGAGTCCACCCTTGACATCGACATCGGGGACCTCGGTCGAACCGGTGGCGGGCTTGGTTCCTTCCACCAGCGCGGCCGGCTTGTCGCTCCCCGCCGGCGCTCCGAGTGTCGCGTCGGGCTTCGCTGCTGCTGCTGCTGCTGCCGTCCCGTCATCGATGGTCGCACCTGCGGCGGCCGCCGGATCGGGCTTGGGCGCCTGCGGGACCATGACGAAGCGCTGCCAGAAGAAGACGATGCCCGCGCAGAGCACGAGCGTGGCGATGGTTTTTCTATCCATGAACGAGGGCCGCCTTTACCGGGGCACAGACCGCGGCGCAGGCTGCGGTACGAAGTCGACGCCGCTCGAGCCTAGCGGATGACACCGCCCCAAGCGACGAAGTGCGAGGTACGTGCCGCGCATCGCACCGTGTAACGCGATCGCGTCGCGCGCGTATTCCGAGCACGTGGGGTGGAAGCGACAGCGCGCGCCCGTGAGCGCATGCAACATTGGTGAGACGAGCTTCTGGTAGACCCCTACGAAGGCCAGCAGGATGTGCACGAGGACGCCTCGCGCCAGGCGTGACTGCCCGGCGCTCATGCGCGCACGCGCTTGCACAGCCGCGCAACCTCGTCGGTGACACCGACGAGATCGAGTGCAGCTGCTTCGGGTCGAGCGACGAAGACCACGTCGCGACCCGCGAAGAACCAGGTGGGGTTCAAACGAAACACCTCGCGCAGCAGACGCTTTACTCGATTGCGCACGATCGCGCCACCCACCCGCCGTGAGACTGTGACACCGAGGCGCGCGGGACCGGGGGTGCGCTGAGCATGCGTGAAGAGCAAAAGGGTTTTTCCCGAGATCTTTTTTCCGTCGCGTTGAATCTCGACGAACGCGCCGCGCTTGCGAACGCGCCGCATTTTCGGAAAAGGGAACCTCGGAAACGTGAAGCAGCCCAAAGCCGCTTCCGGATTACTTCTTGGCGGTGGAGACGGTGAGCCGCTTGCGACCCTTCCGGCGACGACGCTGTAGGATGAGACGACCACCGGTGGTCTTCATGCGCTTGCGGAAGCCGTGCGACCGCTTGCGGCGCTTATTGTGGGGTTGGTACGTGCGCTTCACAGGAATCTCCTTGACGTGCTGGTGCCGAAACGACCCCGCGATCTATCAACCGTGCGGGTGCCTGTCAAGCAATCGCGATCGATTCTCCAACGATACGCAGGCGGATATCTATAAAAAATCAAATCGCGAAAAAATCAAATCGCGAAAATCGCGATCGCGATCGCGGGTCGCGAGGTGATGCGGGGTGATTCGCGAATTTGCCGCGAGCTGCCCGTCGGTGCGTTTTACGTTTGTGAGCTAGCCAACAGCTAGAACAACGAGCGATCGGCGATCGCCGGATGATCGACCACGCCCGATGCGGGAAACCGGCGCCGCATGCGGCTTAGCGCAATCGAGGCGTTTTTCACACGAGGAAACGAGCCTGATTTCCAACCGATAGTGCTGTGGACACCGCACCGCAAACGATCGACATTCCAGCGGACGATCGCAGCTCGGAAATTTTTCCCCAGCGATCCCGACGGTCTCCGAAACAGGTAGACTTTTGACCTTGTCACCTCGGATTTTGCTCTGGTACAAGCACTGCCTCGCAGGCGCCTACGGGGGTATTTAGGTGAGTAAATACAGCGTACTACCCAACTCACCTTTTGCCGAGAGAGCGTTCTTGCGAGAATTCCCCTCGCCAAGTTGTCCACAAGCAGCCTTGGTTCATTTCTAGCTCGATCGTAGGTGCACGAAAGCGACCGTTCGCCCGGGTGGGCAGCGGGTCGCCAAAGTTTGTCCACAACTGTGTACAAGCTGTGGGTCGTTTTGTGTCGCGGTTCGCGCCCGTCGTGATTAAGAGGAGCCTTGGTGGCTGTAAGCAACGATAATCTTTGGGAATCGGCATTGTCCGTTCTGGTGGGGCGGATCCAGCCCCACAACTTCGACATGTGGTTGCGCCCGCTGACGTGCCGTAGCGTCGAAGACACGCGCATCGTGCTCGTCGCGCCGAACCGCTGGCTGAAGGAATGGTTCGAGGACAACTATCAGGACGTGGTCCTCGATGCCCTGCGCGCGCAGACGGCACGCGACTACGAGATCGTCTTCGAAGTCGAGGAGCCCGCCGAGCCCGCCGAGCCTGCCGCACCCGCGCCGGTCGCCGAAGCGCCGCGCACCCACGGGCGCCCGCAGATCGGAGATCTGCTGCCCAAGTACACCTTCGACGCGTTCGTCGTGGGCCCGTCGAACCAGCTGGCGAATGCCGCATCTCGCGCCTGCGCCGAGGTGCCCGCCGGCAAGTACAACCCGCTCTTCATCTACGGTGGCGTCGGCCTCGGCAAGACCCACCTCGTGCACGCGATCGGTCACCGCATTCGCGCCAAGCACCCGACCTGGCGAATCCTGTACCTCAAGGCCGAGTCGTACATGAACGAGTACATCAACAGCGTTCGGAACGGAAAGATCGACGAGTTCCGCAAGAAGTACCGCGAGAAGTGCGACGTGCTGCTGATGGACGATATCCAGTTCCTCGCCGGCAAGGACCGCACCCAAGACGAGTTCTTCCACACGTTCAACTCGCTGTTCGAGACGCACAAGCAGATCGTCCTCACCGCCGACAAGTACCCGCACGAGATCCCCGATCTCGAGGATCGCCTGCGCTCGCGCTTCCAGAGCGGACTCATCGCCGACATCCAGCCGCCCGAGTTCGAGACGCGCATCGCGATCTTGAAGAAGAAGGCCGAGCTCGATCAGATCCACTTGCCGGACGACGTCGCCATCTTTCTCGCCGCGCACATCAAGTCGAACGTGCGCGAGCTCGAGGGCCTGCTCATCCGCGTCGCGGCCTTCGCGGGTCTCCAAGATCAGCAGATCACCGTCGAGTTCGCGAAGGAGACGCTGAAGAACTTCCTCACGCAGTCTTCGCACGCGCTCACCGTCGAGGCGGTGCAAAAGGAAGTTGCGAGCTACTTCAACGTGAAGCTCGCCGAGCTGAAGAGCCAGAAGCGCCACCAGGCGATCGCGCGTCCGCGCCAGATCGCGATGTACCTCGCGCGCAAGCTCTGCAAGGTGAGCTACCCCGAGCTCGGCTCGAAGTTCGGCGGCAAAGATCACACGACGGTGATGTCCGCCTTCCGCAAGATCGAAGGCCTCGTGCAGACCGATCCGAAGACGCGCCACACCGTCGAAGAGCTCGAGCGCCACCTCGCCGTTTGAAATGGAGCATGAACGTGTGCGGAATTGCGTACCAAGATCGATCCCTTGGAGTATATGCTCGCCATTAGTCACAGGCGGATTCCCACTGCAGCAAGGACGCGCGCTGCAACGAGTACCTCACGTAGGCCGCGGCTGAGGGTGACGCTGCCCGGTG
>JAYUBF010000167.1:0-17386 GCA_043741435.1 Myxococcales bacterium | reverse complement strand
TCAACGAGCAATCGTCTCGGGTACGAAGGAAACAGTCGTTGTTGCGAAAAAGTCTTTGAGATCGATCGTTTGCAGCCGCTGAGATCAATGGCGAGGCGTTCCTGTGGGGGATCCTGGCGTTCGTGTTGTCGTTCATCCCGCTGTTCGGCACCACGCCGGTCACCATCGGCGCTTCGATCTACCTGTTCGCGAGCGGCAGGCCCACGGCGGGCATCATCATGGGGGTGGGCGTGCTGATCATCGGCTCGGCCGACAATGTGGTTCGTCCCATGGTCGGGAGCTCGAGCGGGAACCTGCACCCGCTCGTCACCCTCGCTGCCATCTTCGGCGGACTCGCGGTGCTCGGGGCAAGCGGCGTGTTCCTCGGCCCGCTCATCGCCGCGCTCGGCCAGTGGACCTTCGAGATGTACGGTCGGAGCAAGGCCCAGGGCGCTACTGCGTGAGCTTGCGGCCCTGGGTTCGCAGGGCCCACGACGCGAGCCCGACGGCCAGCAGCGCCAGCGGGATCATCGCCTTGCCCACGCCGTCGCCGCTCGCAAGGTGGGAGAGCGATGCACCGGACAGATCGAACGCGAAGCCGGCGTAGGCCCATTCCTTGAGGCGCGGATAGCCGGTGGTGGCGATCGCGAGCACCCCGAGGAGCTTCCACGCGCCGAGGATGCGCACGAAGTAGGCCGGATAGCCGAGGTGCGCCATGCCCGCGGCCATCTCGGGCGGCAGCAAGAGATCCATGACGCCGGAGCCGGTCATCGCGAGGGCGAACAGCGCGAGGGTGCCGAAGTAGAGGTAGACGCGGGTCGTGGTGCTCATGGCGGTTCTCCTGTAGGGGTCGTGTTCTTGCAATCTGGTGACGCACCCGAGAACAAACAATTCGCAACAATGGACATTATTCGGTCATAATTGTTACCAATGGCCGATCCGGTCGAGACCGCCGAGCTTGTCGCTTTCGTACGGTGCGTGGAGACCTTGTCGCTCACCCGTGCGGCAGCCGAGCTCGGGCTCCCGCGGGCGACGTTGAGCCGGCGTCTCTCCCGCCTCGAGAAGCACCTCGGCGTGCGCCTGCTCCGTCGCACCACGAGACGCATCACGCTCACGGATGCCGGTGCCGCGTTCTATCAACACGCCCGGGCGATCCTCGAGGCCGTGCGCGACGCCGAGCTGTCGCTGCAGCCGGCAGACCACCTACTGCGGGGACGCCTGCGCGTGTCGGTGCCGCCCATGATGCCACCATCTTTCCATGCGCTCGTCGGCGACTTCATGCGCGAGCACCCGGGCGTGAAGCTGGAGATCCACACCAGTACCCGCCACGTCGATCTGCAGGCCGAGGGCTTCGACGTCGCCCTGCGCGCGGGTGCGGTCGCGACGCCGGGGCTCATCGGTCGCGTGCTGTCACGGCAGCGCATGATGATGGTCGCGTCGCCTGGGTATCTGGAGAAGACGGGGACGCCACGCGCGGTGGCGGATCTCGCGCGCCACCGCTTGCTGGTGGGCTTTACCAGTGCCGAGCGCCCGCAAACGCACTGGCCGTTGCGTAAGGGCGGCGTGGTCCGCGTCGAAGCAGCGATGGCCGCGAATGCGCTCGAGCTGCTCCTGCGGCTCACGCTCGACGATCACGGCATCGCTCTCCTCCCGGACATGCTGATCCTGGGGCCGCTCGCCAAGGGCCATCTGCAGACGGTGCTCGAGCGCACCGTCGGTACGGACACCCAGCTCATGATCGTGTACCTCGACCGCGAGCTCATGCCGCTGGCCAACCGGGCGTTCATCGATGCGCTCACGGGGTGGGCAAAGGAGTCGCTCACCACCGAGCGCTTGCTGCCCGACCTGCTGCGCCATCTCTGATCGTCCGTGCACCTGACGATCGCGATTGACCCGATACACATTCGAGAAAGTCGCCGGCGACCTAGGCGCGACGGAGCTGATGATCTCGACCGTGGTCCCGGACCCTGTCGAGCGCATCGCTTCGTACGAACGCCTCGCGCGCGTCTTTGCGTAGGCGCCCGCGTCCTCTCACACGCGAACGACCAACTGTGACGATCTGCCACGTCGTGGCGTGATCGTCGATTGGGCTCGCGGAAAATCGCAGTACGCAGGCTCGCCAGCGGGTCCACGCTTTGCACCGTTCGCGGGCAGGCCGTCCGCGGCCGGAGGCAGAGCACAATGAGTGATGCAGAAAACAATCTCGCTGAAGTTGAAGCCGACTTCACGTCGAAGCTGAACGGCAAGAGGGTGGCCATCTTGGTGGCCGAGGGCTTCGAGCAGTCGGAAATGACCAAGCCGCGCAGCGCGCTCGATCAAGCCGGCGCGACCACCGTGCTCATCTCGTTCGACCGGGGCTCGGTGCAAGCCTGGAGCAACCACGACTGGGCCGGTAAATTCGATGTCGACCTGCGCCTCGCCGATGCGCGCCCCGAGCAGTTTGACGCCCTGCTCCTCCCCGGTGGCGTGATGAACCCGGACACGCTGCGCACCCATCCCGAGGCCATCGAGTTCATCCGCCGGATGAACGAAGCCGGCAAGCCCATCGCCGCGATCTGCCACGGTCCGTGGACGCTCATCGACGCCGACGCCGTGCGAGGCCGTAGGCTCACTTCGTGGCCGTCGTTGCGCGTCGACATCGAGAATGCCGGTGGCACCTGGAGCGACGAAGCCGTGGTCGCCGACGACGGCCTCGTCACGAGCCGCAAGCCGGACGACATCCCCTTCTTCAACGAAAAGATGCTCGAAGCCTTCGCCGCCGGCCCTCACAAGCGAACGCCCGCCCACGTCACGCCCCACGTCGTCCGCTGACGGCGCGTCACAGCCCGAGTAGCGTGCGGACTTCCGCGTTCGTCTTGCCGGCATAGCGCGACCGCGCGATCTCACCGTCGGCGAATGACCGCGTGTTCATGCGGTCGATGTAGAGCATGCCGTCGAGGTGATCCATCTCGTGCTGCAGGATGCGCGCGGGCCAGCCGCGTACGCGCCACGTCTGGAGCTGGCCGTGCTCGTCGAGCCCACCGACCTCGACCTCGCGCCAGCGCTCGACGTAGCCCACGTAGCCGCGCACGCTGAGGCACCCTTCGAAGAAGCCGATCTTCTCGTCGCCGATCGCTCGCACCGACGGGTTGATCCACACGCGCACGGACACGGGCACGCGCTCGCGCTCGGCCAGCTCTACCGGGGTGAGCGCCTTCTGGAACTCGACTGGGTCTTCCATCACGAACATGCGCAGCGGCAGCCCCAGCTGCGGTGCGGCAAGCCCCACGCCGGGCGCGTCGCGCATCGCGGCGATCATGTGCGTGATGAGCGCCTGCACCTCGGGCGAGGCGATCTTTTCTGGCGGAACTTCGGCTGCGCGTTGTCGGAGCGCGGGCGTTCCAACCTGCACGATCAGTGAGCTCATGGCCAACATCTTCGCGCAGCGCAAAGGCCACATCCAGAGCGTCGCAGTGTGACGTCTGTGCTTTCGCGCGCCGTTCGCGCGGTGGCCGAGTGTACTGAAATCGCTCGACCTACATCGGCGCGTCGAGGCGGTACGGCCGATGCAATCCGCGGTACTGCCGATGCAATCCACCGTCGGCAGGAGGCCGTCATGAGCGAGCGCCGAAAGAACTTCTTCGCCATTGTCCTTTCGTTCCTGGTGGCCGTGGCGGTGTTCGGCGTGGCACGCGTCGGGGGCTCGGACCTGGCGCGCGACGCGATCCCGGTCACAGCGAGCGCAGATATCCGATAATCGCCTGACGCTCCGCGACGCTCATCTCGCGGCACGTCTGCAGGTGACCACCCGATTCCATCGGCGCGACCCTGTCGCGTGGGCGAGGACGCAGGCAGAACAACTGTTCGAGCGACGATAGCGATCCGTTGTGGAGAAACCGCGATTGCAGCCAGAGCGCGTCCAGGCGCGGTGACTTGATCCCACGCGTGAGCGGGTCGGCGAGCTTCACCTTGCAGCACGGGGTGCCCTTCTGCTCGCTGTCCATCCATGCTTGCAGCGTCGGGTCGGTGCCGATGTCCTCGAGCTTGTAGATGCGCTTGCCGCGTTCGAGCGCGGATCTTCGATCATGCCGAGCTTGCGAAAGCCGTGACCCAGCTCCTCGGGAAACGCGCGCACGAGGAAGCGCGGCAATGCGGACGGCACGCCGCCCGTGCCGAACGTCTCGTAGAAGAACATCCACTTTCCACAGGCGAGCACGGTCCGGCGATCGGTGAAGCCGGCCTGGTACCGTTTGCAGGCGTCCTCGAGGTGGTGCTCGACCAGGTCGCGTGTGTTTCGCGCGACGTGGATGGGATCGCGGCTTGGCGACCGCGGGATCGTCGCGCACGACTACAGGCACAGCACGATGAGGGCAGCGGTCCGTTTCATCGCGAGCGTTGTATCCCAGGTCACGCTAAAACAGCGATTTGTTGACACGAATGACGATACATATATCGTAGCGTACGTCAGGTTTGCACCTACCCTCGGAGTCTCCGTGAGCACCGCTCAACTCGCTGGAATCTCCAATTCTTTAGCGCCCCTACGGGATATCCACGGCTCCTTGCGCGCGGCCGCGGCCGGATCCATCCCGGCGGGTGCGGTGCGCACCAAGTTCGTGCGCCGCGTTCGGGCCGCGGGAAACGCTGCCCTCCCGAGCCTGTTGCGCGCGCTCAGCGGCAACGACTCCGAGGCCAGCTGGGCTTCCTACCTTCTCGGCCGCCTCGGGGGCGCGAGGGTCACGGATCGACTCGCGGCGCTGATCGAGGATCAGCAGGTGCCTTCGGCAGCGCGGGCCCGTGCGCTCGCGCTGCTCGCCGATCTCGACGTCGACATCCCGTCGCCGGCGCGCGGACCGGGCGCCTTGCTCGAGCAGTCGGTCACCGCGCTGGTCGGTCGCCTCGAGCAGCCAGAAGACCTCGACGAAGCCGTGGCGCTGGTCGTCACCCAGATTCCGGAGTCCGAGCTGCCGATGATGGCGGCAGAGCTTGCGCGGCACCGCGACCCACGCGGCCGTGCGCTGATCGAACGCCTCGCGGTGCAGGTGACGTTGGCCGCCGAGACGCGCCAGGAGCTGCGCGAGATCCTCGCTGTCCTCGACGAGGAGGCGACGACGACTACGCGCCCGAGCACGGCCAGCACCCTGCAGCGCACGCTCGACGCCGCGCTCGACGCGATGGATGCCGGTCGCGTGTATCGCGCGCGTCGTGCGCTGGAACGCCTCGCGGCACGCGAGCCGGAGCGTGCCGAGGTGCGCTCGGCGCTCGGCGTTTGCTTGCTCGAGCTCGACGACGCCGCGGCGGCCATCGTGCACCTCCAAGCCGCGGCCGATCTCGAGCCTACGGAAGCGCTGCACCAGTGGAACATCGCCTCGGCCATGAAGAGCACCGAACGCGTCGGTGGTTGCTACCTCGCGCTGCGTCGCTACCTCGATACCGTCGATCACAGCGATGGTGCGGGCGAGCGGCTCACCGAAGCCAGGCGCTACGTGCGCGGCTACGAGCAGATGCTGCAGCACGCGCACGCAAGCGATTCGCTGAGCGTGATCCTCCGCGGCGAGTCGTTGTTTGCCTCCGCCCACGCTGCGCTCGAAGAAGGACTGCCGGAGCAGGCGAAGCTCGGCTTCGAGACCTTGCTGGTGCTGGCACCGCTGCACCACCCGAGCTGGGCTCACCTCGGCGCCGCGTGGATGGCGGTCGGAGATCGCGTGGAGGCCTTGGCCTGCGTGCAACGTGCGCTCGAGCTCGCGCCGTCGTACCTGCCCGCGCAAAAACACCTCGCGCTCCTGGGAGACCCGAGCTAGCAGGAGCTAGCAGCGCGGGGTCGTGCTCTCTTGACAGCTCGATACGGCCAGGTCCTCATGAGCGGATGCGAGTCGTTGCAACCGCTTGCCTGGCGCTTTTGATGGCCTCGGCGCCGTTTCGAGGAGCCCACGCGGAGTGTCGTTCGCTCGAGGTGGTCTACAGACCGATCCCGCACGTGCAGATGGCGGTGTGGGTCGAGAACGAGAGCGGCAAGTACATCGCCACCTTGTACGTCACGCGTCTCACCGGCACGTTGGGCCTCGCGAACCGTCCGGGGCTGCCCACCTTCAAGAGCGACTATCGCTTCCCCTACGGCGCGCGCGAGATGGTGATGCCCGTCTGGGCGCACGCGCGCGGCCACGTGTACGGGAAGGTCGTGATGGGCGGCGCGCAATTGCAGAACGGCAAGCGCGTCGGCGACACCACGACCTGCGGCGCCGACTGCAACAACCTCACGATCGGCTACCACTACGCGGTCAGCTCCACCGAGCCGTTCTATTGTGGCCCGTCGGGCGGCACCGGTGGTGCGGCGCTCGATGCCACCTCGTGCGCGTCACCGTTCTACGGGAGCAAGGGCGCTTACCTCGAAGCGGGCTCGTCGTTTTATCCCCCGCGTGCCGATCTCAGCACGTTCCAGAATGATCACGACTCCGTCGCTGCCACCCAGTACGCGAGCGTGAACGATCTCGGTGCCGTGTCCGGTGCCACGCCGGCCGGCAATGCGGTCATCGATCCACCGGTGCGCTGGAAGCCGCCGGGCGATGGTCACTATGTGCTGAAGGTCGAGGTGTCGAAGGAGTTCGACTACAACGCCTTCCACGAACACGCGCCCGTCGCTGACGCGAGCGTAGAGCTGCGCTCCTACGGCCTCGAGGATCCGGGCACGACGCACTTCGGGCAGACCGGCTTCAAGTACGGGCAGGGCGGCTTCGGCCAGCCTTCGATCGTCTACGCGACGCCCTTCGTCGTCGGGCCCGACACGTACGTTGGCACCACCGCCACGTACGCCGGCTACGGCGATTGGGACGGCGCCACCGGCACGATGCACGCGCCCGACCTGACGATCACCGAGAACGTGGAAGGCACGGGCGCCGGCCGCCTCCTTCTCACCACCGACCAATCTGGCTCGTGGCGCGTGAAGGTCACTGCTGGCCAATGCACGGGCACCGAGCCCACCGACGGCGGAAGTACGTGCACCGCGCCGGCAGCTCCGAACGACCTGGTGCTCACCGCGCACGACACGTCGCTCGACGTCTCGTTCGCCGCGGGCGCTTCCGGTACCGCGACCGCGCGTTACGACGTGCGTTACCGCGACACGATGCCCATCGACGAAAGCAACTTCTTGTCCGCCATTCCGCCGTCGACCACGCCACCGCTCCCCGGCCCCGCTGGGCAACAAGCGAACATGACCATCACCGGGCTACGTCCCCAGCAGACCTACTACGTGGCGGTGCGCGCGATCTCGTCGTGTGACGCGGCCTCGGCGGTGGTGACGAGCCACGCCATCACTGCGAAGCAAGACTTCGTCACGCTGCACGGCTGCTTCATCGCCACCGCCGCGTACGGCACGCCGCTGGCGAAGGAGCTCACGCCGCTGCGCAAGCTCCGCGATCAGCACCTGCTCACGAATCCGATCGGTCGTGCGTTCGTCGCGGGGTACTACGCGATGTCGCCGCCACTCGCCAACGCCATCGCGCCGTACGAGAGCCTCCGCCGCGTCGCGCGCATGTTGGTGGAGCCGCTCGTGAAGCTGTCGCGCGGCCTCGAAGCCATTGGTCGCTGAACGCTAGATCGATTCCGCTTTGAGTTGATCCCGCTCCCGGCCAGGCAAGCCTGGCCTCACGATCTTGCAGGCCGGGCGTCGGTGGTCTGCGCTCAGGTAGATTGGCAGGTGGCGTATTGGACAGCGCAGTCCGTCGCTGTTCCCGCTGCCAACCTGGACCTGAGCATGTCACTGCAATCCAGGCATGGTTTCGTGTCGGGGCCATCCTGACAGCTACCTGATGCCGCGTCGCATGCATCGAGGATGCATGGACCGTCTGCCAAAGTGCATTTTCGACAGCAGGTCACGGCAGCGGGGCATCCCGAAGGATTTGGCGTGCGTGTGGCCATGTCCACCGTTGCGCTCGAGCCGTTGCTACCGACACAAGCGGCGAGGCAACCCGTCACCGAGAGAAGCAGAATGAAGAGGCCTGGGCTGATCATCGGAGCACTCTCCCCCCCGGTGCAAATGCAAGTCTGCGGGCCGAAGATTTTCGCCTACGTACAGGACGAGCGGCGAGGTGTTCCGGGCCCGCGCGCGCCGGATTGACATATGCATATGTTGTAATAGCATATGCATATGGTACGAACGTCAATCCTGCTTCCCCCCGCGCTGAAGCACTCCGCCGAACAGGCAGCGGCGGCGCGCGGCCTATCGCTAGGAGCCCTCATCCGCGAGCAACTAACTGCGGTTGT
This sequence comes from Myxococcales bacterium, assembly GCA_043741435.1. Lineage (GTDB taxonomy): Bacteria > Myxococcota_A > Polyangia > Palsa-1104 > Palsa-1104 > JBDTCO01. Next base: position 9,172 of record JAYUBF010000167.1, on the reverse strand, counting down.
CGCTCCACCACAGGGCAGCGGACGCTCTGTGGATCCCTTGTTCACTCAGTTCACCGCGTATGACGGCAACGCGCCGCGTGACCTCTCGGAACGGCACGACGAAGCCTTGTATCTCGACGAAACCTGAACGATGAGGCGTCCTCGCCACAGCGCTGCAAGGCGCAACGACCTCGCCACCGGCAAGCTCTTCATCGACACCGGCGCGTTCCTGGCGCGGGCCATCGCGGCGGACATGCACCACGCGAGCGCGGTTGCCACCTGGGACGCGCTCGCCACCTCAGCGGTCAGGCTGTACTCGAGCGAACACGTATTCGATGAGGCCCTGACCCTGATCGGGCGGCGCGTGGGCTATCCGTACGCCGCCCAATGGGGTTCGGTCCATCTGGCCTCCAAGCAGATCCACTGGCTCTTCGCCGCGCGCGAGGACCTGCACGAGGCGCTTCGGCTCATGCAAAAGTTCGCTGATCAATCCATCTCCTTCACGGACTGCCTGTCGTTTCATTTCATGCGGCAGATGAAGATCACGCGGGCCTTCACCTTCGATCGCCACTTCCGCTTGGCTGGCTTCGGCGTGATCCCGTCCTGAGCCACGCTCTTGCGCGGCGGCCGCCGCGTTGCTATCCGTATTCTCCATGCCCGAGACCCACTCGTTTCAAGCCGAAGTGAACCAGGTCCTGCACCTGGTCATTCATTCGCTCTACTCGAACAAGGAAGTCTTTCTCCGCGAGCTGGTCTCGAACGCGTCCGACGCGATCGACAAGCTGCGCTTCGCCGCGCTCACCGACGGTGAATTACTGAAGGACGATCCCACGCTGCACATACGCATCACCACGGATGCCGAGGCGGGGACCCTCACCATCGAAGACAGCGGGCTCGGGATGACCAAGGAAGAGCTCACCGAGCACCTCGGCACCGTTGCTCGGTCGGGCTCGCGCGCGCTGGTCGAGCGGCTGGCACAACAAGGTGGCCAGGCGCCGCAGCTCATTGGTCAGTTCGGCGTCGGCTTCTACTCGGCGTTCCTCGTCGCCAACAAGGTGGAGGTCATCAGCCGCCCGGCGAAGGGTGGGCCCGCGCATCGCTGGGTCTCCGACGGCAAGGATACGTTCACCATCGAGCCGGCGGAGCGTGGGTCGCGTGGCACCGCGGTGGTGTTGCACCTCGCTCCCGAGCACAAAGAATTCCTCGACGCGTATCGGGTGCGCGAGCTCGTGCGCCGGTACTCCGATTACGTCGAGCACCCGATCCAAATGAGGAAGCCGGTGCAGGGCGCCACCACCGACATCGTGCCGGAGTGGGAGACGCTCAACCGCGCGGTCGCCCTGTGGCAGCGACCGAAGAACGAGATCACCGACGCCGAGCACGAGGAGTTCTACAAGCACCTCTCGCACGACTTCGAAGGCCCGCTGGCACGCACGCACTTCCGCGTCGAGGGCACACAGGAATTCGCGGCGCTCCTCTACCTCCCGAAGCGCGCGCCGTTCGACATGGACCTGCAGAACAAGGGCGTGCGCCTATTCGTGAAGCGCGTGTTCGTGATGGATGACTGCACCGAGCTGGTGCCCGAATGGCTGCGCTTCATGCGAGGTGTGGTCGACTCCAACGATCTCCCGCTCAACGTGTCGCGCGAGGTGCTGCAGGACGCCACCATCGTGCGTGGCATCAAGAAGCAGCTCACCAAGAAGACGCTCGACCTCCTCGAGGAGCTTGCGAAAGACCGGCCGGCCGACTACCTCGCGTTCTGGCGAGCGTTCGGTGCCGTGCTGAAGAGCGGCATCCACCTCGAGCCCGAGCACAAGGCGCGCCTGGCGCCGCTCCTCCGCTACGAGTCGACCCATGACGACGGGCTGTCGAGCCTGCCCGAGTACGTGGCGCGCATGAAGGAGGGACAGCCCGCCATCTACTATGCGTTCGGCGATCGCAAGGAGACGCTGACCGGGAGCCCATACCTAGAAGCGTTGCGTGCGCGCGACTACGAGGTCCTGTTCATGACCGATCCGGCCGACGAGTGGATCGCCGACGGGCTCGCCGAGTTCGACGGTAAGAAGTTGGTCTCCGTCATGCGCGCCGACCTGCAGCTCGACAGCAGCACCGACACGGACGGAAAGAGGCCGGAGGTGGAGACGCCACCCGAGCTGAAGCCGCTCCTCGAGAAGATGCGCGCCTTGCTGCAAGACAAGGTGACCGAGGTGCGCGCTTCGAATCGCCTCACGGACTCACCCGTGTGCCTCGTGGTGCCGGAAGGCAGCCACCACGCGTACGTCGAGAAGATGCTGAAGAACTTCGGGCGCGGCATTCCGAAGCAGCGACGCGTGCTCGAGGTGAACCCGGGCCACCCGCTCATCGGTCGGATGAAGGCACTCGTGGAGAGCGGCTCGGCCGATCTCGAAGGCTACGTGGAGCTGCTCTACGACCAGGCGCTGCTGCAAGAGGGATCATCGCTGCCGGACCCGCAGAAGTTCGCGAAGCGCCTCACCGAGCTCATGAGCAAAGCAGCCGGGTAAGCGCTACGACCGAATGCCTCGGTGTGACGTTCTGGCCCAACGATCGCGGCGCGCCCCATCGGCAACTCCCCGACATCTCGTGCCCACGGGTTGGCCCTCTACGTGCTGTGCAGTGCGCGCAACGCAGTCAACGAGCCAACCGGAGGTACGACCATGGGCAACGTGAAGAGCACCAACCCGAAGTGGTGGACCGAGAAGAACGACTCCGCCTGGAACAAGGTCAAGGACGCCTTCGCGCGCGATTGGGAGCAGACCAAGGCGGACTTCTCGAAGACCGCGGGGAAGGAGCTCAACCAGAATGTCGACGATACGGTGAAGCAGGCCGTCGGCAAGCAAGCCATCCCACCCGCCAACGTGCCCAACACGACAGCGGACGACTACAACACGGCGGAGCCCGCCCTGCGCTACGGCTATGGCGCGGCCGACCAGTTCTCCGATCACAAGAAGTGGGACGACAAGCTCGAGAGCAAGCTCTCGAGCGACTGGAGCTCGCTCGGCTCGTCCCACGACTGGGATCGCGTGAAGAACGTCGTGCGCAACGGCTGGGAGCGCGCGCGCAAGCACTAGCAGCTCACGGGATGAACGAGAGCGCATCCTTCGCGAGGAGGATGCGCTCGTCACGTCAGCGAAGCTGCTGCCAGAAGAACGTGTACTCGAGCGCGCTCATGAACGCAGCCTCGCGGTGGTTTGCTGCCGCGCCGTGGCCGCCTTCGACATTCTCGTAGAGCAGCGCGTCGTGGTGCTGGAGCTGGAGCTTCGCCACCATTTTGCGCGAGTGTCCGGGATGCACGCGATCGTCGCGGGTCGACGACAAGAAGAGCATCTCTACCACGGCTTCGAGCCACGCGTGCGGATCGCGATCGGCTGCTGCGCGACCGACCAGCGCGAGCAGAAACAGCAACGCCGAGAGGACGCGTCGCATCAGCTGGGCAGGCGGTAGATCTTGGCCGTGGCGTTGCCCATCATCCGCACCGCTTGCGCGCGCGTCATCATCTTGCCCATGAAGAACGCCGCAAGCTTGTTGAGCCCGCCCGTGACCAGGCTCGGCTTCTTGCCCAAGGCCTCGAGCGCTTCTTCCGCGACGGCGGCGGGCTCCATCACCGGGCCGCCGAAGTCCGGCCGGCTCTCCTCGTACCCAGGCGTCCGCGTGGCACCCGCACGGCACGCCAGCACATCGACGCCGTGGCCCTGCAGCTCGTGCCACAGGCTCTCCCCGAGCACCAGGTTGAACGCCTTGGTGGCCGCGTAGCTGGCGATGTAGGGCGAGCCTTGCGTGCCGACGAGAGAGCTCATGAGCACGATGCCGCCGCGGCGCCGCGCCACCATCTTCTTGCCGAGCACATGTGCGACCACGAGCGGTCCGCGACAGTTCACGTCGATGGCGTGCAGGTGTAGCTCGAGGGGCTTCTCGAGGAACGGGCCGATCGTGGACGACGCGGCGTTGTACACGACGAGCCCGATCTCCACGTCGAGCGCCTCGATCTGGTGCGCGAGGTCGGCGCCACCGAGGTCGAGCGCGAGCAGACGAACCTCCACCCGATGTTCCATGCGCAAGGCCTGCGCCAACGCCTCGAGAGGGACCGCGCGCCGCGCCACGAGGATCAAGGACAGACCCCGCGCCGCGATGCCATGCGCGAACGCGGCGCCGATTCCTTCGGAGCCACCAGCGACGAGAGCCCAGGGACCGTAGCGAGCCAGAAACCGTTCGTGCTTCATGGCGCGACGCTATCACGACCCCTGAAGCGACCTGCGTGCCGTCAACTAATCGATGTCTCGATGAAAACGGCGCGCCGGAGAAGAGCCGCACCCAATTGCTTTCATGAAATCGGCCGCGGCCTCGATCATTTTGCGCCGCCGTATTTGCGCGGCCGTAGAAGTTTACGAGGCCCGAAGCGATGCGGCATGATGGCGCGCCGTGAAGCGCCTTCTCCTGCTGTTCTTCATCCTGTCGTCGGGTTGCGTGGTGGTGAAGCCCTACCAACGGGAGCACCTGTCCGAGCGCGTGATGACCCCGACCGCCGAGGCGGTGGAGGATCGGTTCCGCCAGCACTGGCAGGAATCGCGTGAAGGCGCCTCCGGCGGATTCGGTGCCGCCGGTGGCGGCTGCGGTTGCAATTGAAGCACCTCGCAGCCCTGCTCTTGCTCGCGTCCTTCGTCGCCCCCGCGCGCGCCGACGAGCTCGTGCTGCGCGGCAACTACTGGCGCGACCGCAACACGCGCGTGATCCAGCCCGAGGCCGACCTCACGAAGGAGACGTCGACCGGAACCACCGTCGGCGCGCACTACCTGCTCGATACGATCACCAGTGCGTCCGTGGCCGCCGGCGTGGTGCGCGATCAGCCGTTCACCGAGCTGCGCAACGAGGTTGGCTTTCGCCTCGGCCAGCGCATCGGGCCCACGCAGCACAACATCTCCTACGCGTACTCGAGCGAGTCCGACTACTGGGCGCACTCGCTTTCGATCGCATCCACGTTCGATCTGTTCCAGAAGAATTCGACGTTGGGGCTCGTCACCAGCTATGGCTCCGATACCATCGCGCAGAGACAAGGCCCCACCATCTACAACCGCCTCGGCGGGCTGCAGACGTTCGGCTTCATCGCATCGTGGACGCAGGTGCTCGCGAAGACCGCGCTCCTCACCGTCGAGTACGACCTCGGCGTGATCGGCTTCGGCTCCGATAAGGGCAAGGTCACCGGCGCGCCGAATGCCGAGACCGGGTTCCAATCGAACGCGTATCGCTCGGTGCTCCTCGGGGGCTCGCCCGCGCGCGACACGCTGCCGTTCCAGCGCATCCGTCAGTCGTTCAGCGGCGCCGCATACATCATGGTGCCGATCGCCTCGCGGATCGTTCCGTACCTCGCGTTCCGCCCGAGCTACCGCTTCTACTTCGACGACTGGGGGCTCCGCGCGCACACCGTCGAGCTGCGCACCCACCTCGCGCTCGGTCCGACCGAGCTTCGCCTCAGCGGTCGCTTCTACACCCAGCGTGCAGCGAGCTTCATCGCCAGCGACGCGAACGGCAACCCGGACTACAACGGCACCGCGGCCCGCGGTCTGCCGTGCTCCACCTGCGACGCCGACAGCTCGCAAGGCGCGCAGCTCTACTTCTCCGCCGATCCGAAGCTCAGCGCATTTTACTCTGCGTTCGTCGAGCTCCGTCTCCTCGTGAAGCTCTCGCCGATCCAGAAGTGGACCACGCGCAAGCTGCCGCGCTGGCTCTCCGAAGGCCGCGTCGAGGTCTCGTACGGGCACTACTTCACGGAGAAGCTTCCGCGCATCACGTTCGGCGATTCGGATCTCGCGGGCCTCAGCTTCGCGTTCCCGTTGTAACGGATGGCCGATCCTCGGGCCCTGGATCCTCTACCGGCGTCGTGTTACGCGGGGGACCCGTGATCGTCACGTGTCCGCAGACGGTCGTTGTCCGTCGTGCCACGCGTCCACGGCCGGCGGTGCCACAATCGCGATCGCTCCGAGTGAACGCGGTGCAGCTGGCGCCGCAAACGCAGCACGCGTGGAGGAGCTCGCGCGCGACGCGATGGCGCGACCCCTGGAAAGGCGCGCCTGGTGGCAGAAGATCATCGGCGGGCTGCTGATCCTCTCCGGCCTGGTGCTGACGGCCGTGAGCTTCATGGACGATGCCCTCGGAGGCAGTCACACGATCTGGTATGGCGCGGTGATCGCCGGGGGTCTGTCGCTGTGGAACGCGCACAAAACCGAGCGTGCCATCGATCGACTGCTGTCGAGGCGGTGAAGCGCCGGCGCTAGGTTCGCTCGGCGAGCGCGATCACCAGTGCCGCGCGCAACCCGCGCTCGTCGAGCACCGCGAGGATCGACATCTGATCGGCCACGTCGCTGAAGCCGGACCCCTCGGCTCGTAGGCGGAATAAGCTGCCTTCCGCACTCGAAGGCAAGGCATGTGTGGCCAGCGATGGGGAACGACGAGGGCCGCGGCGGTTCGCAGCGGCGGAGCACGTGCAAACCAGGCGCACCGTGGTGCAGACGAGCACATCGATCTGGAAGGTTCGGCGTAGCAGCGTGGCCCAGGCAAGGCGACGGGCGCGAGCCGGGTCGTTGGGCGGCGGGACTTTCTTCAACGCGCCCGCTCGAGCAGGTCCACGCGCCGCCGTCGCCATGAACCGTCTCGACGCATTCACACCCGATTCGGGCCGAGCTTCGAGCGGTGCACGATGGGCACAGTCCGCGGCGCTTGCAGCTGAAGGCGACGAGGTGCCGCCAATTCAACGTCGACGCCCCGACTGGCGCCGAGGGTTACGGAGATGGAGGAAGATCATCAGCGATTCGATGTGCGCTCGAGCTCGAGGACGTCGGCAAGATCTTTGGGTCGGCCGGCGGCGCGCTTGTTGCGAAGCAGAGCCTCACGACCGAGCATCGGAAGGGACAGCGGACCTACTTTCGCGAACATCCTCGTCGAGAATGCCTCGTCGATCGTTACTCCGGAGATCTCGGTGAGAAGATCGATGCGTCGCGGTGGTAGCCCGACTTGGTATACGTTGCCTGGGCGCTCGAAGTCGGCCGCGTTAACTCCGTGGCTCACAATCGGGGCGCCGAAATGCTCGAGCGCTTTCATCACGCGCTGGGCGTTGTCCGCACTGGGGCGTATCAAGATGTCGATGTCGCCGGTCGCTCGCGGCACGCCATGGGCGGCGAGGGCATGCGCACCGACGACCACATATTCGACGCCGGCTTCCTCGAGACACGAGAACATGTCGCGGAAATCATCGTTGAGCTCAGCGGTCGCCATTGCCACCTCGGACCATGCGCCCCACTGCTTCCGCACGGGAGTAGCTGGGAAGCTCTAGTCCCGCTGAAGCCCAGGCGTCGAGCGTAAGCGCCCAGACCATGGCGACTCGCTCCCCCGCGTCAAGCGCGCTTACGTCGGGGGAGCATTCGTCCGCTAGCGCAACGCGAGTGATCGGCCAAGCCGCGCGCGCCTGTGCGCGAGCGCGTCGTGCCTCGTCGTCTCGCATGCGACCAGAATACCATGCCATGACCACGACGAGACCCCGTCGCTCGGCGAGCGCGATCACCAACGCCGCGCGCAACCCGCGCTCGTCGAGGCCTGCGAGGATCGACATCTGGTCGGCCACGTCGCTGAAGCCGGACAGTGCTCCTATGAATCCGAGGCGCCAGTCGCGTGATGCGAGTCTTTGCGTCAAAGAAAAGATGGCGACCTTCGCGGCTAAATTCGCTACTTAAGAGTGTGCGGATTGCTGACCGCTCCGCTTTTGCCATGACTTTCTCCCTTTACGCCTCTCTCCTCGGCCCCGCCTGACCTCGCCTTGCAGCATCGGTGCAGCTCCTTCACGCCGGGGGCGCCTCCGCGCACGGTCAATTCTCCGTCGAGCGGGGCGCCGGTTGGATCGCACGCTTCCTTTGCGCCGTCCTGCGCATCCCGCGGGCCAATCCCCGGTCAAACGTCGCGCTCGCGATTGAACCCCAGGGCGAGGCAGAGCGCTGGATACGGACCTTTGGCGCGCACCCTTTGCGAACCCTGCAATGGGCACGCGGCGGGCTTTTAGTCGAGGGGATGGGTTTGTTTCAGTGTTGGTTCCGGCTTCGCGTCGAGTCGGGTGCGCTCATCTTCGAGCAGGCCCGGGCTACGATCGGCGGACGATGGCTTGGACTCCCCTTGCCGCGCCTCTTTGCACCCCGCGTGACCGGCCGCGCCGCTCCCCTGGGCGAGCGCGTTCATGTCGACGTGCGCATCTACGCGCCGCTCGCAGGACTTTTGGTCGCCTATGCGGGGACCGTGACCGTGGAGGCACGAGCATGATAGCGGCGCTTTGGCTGTTGGTCGCACAGAGCGTGCTCGGCGCGTTTGATACGCTTTATTTTCACGAGTGGCGCGCACGCTTGCCCGGCAATCTCCCCGGCACGGCACCTGAGCTACTCCTGCACGGCGCGCGGGATTTGATCTACGCCATCATCTTCGGCACCCTTGCCTTCCTTCGCGGCCAGGGTCTTTTCGCCGTGGGGATTGCGGTTTTACTCGCCACCGAGATTGTCATCACCCTGCGGGACTTCGTGATTGAGGACACCGTGCGCCGCCCGCTGGGTGGCGTCTATCCGGGCGAACGGCTGGCCAGCAACCCACTGCCCTCGTCCCCTGGAATGCTCCGCCCGTTCTGCGTCTTCTGCTTCCGGTCCTGGCGGCAGGTGTGCTCGCCTCAGGGCTTCGAGACCTAGGCGCTGTTTTCGGTCCGCGTTGGCTCCGTTACCCTTGGTCGCGCCCATGATCCCTCGTCGGCGTTTCCACCGCCTGGTCTTCGCGATCGCCGCGCTTTACAACCTGTTGTGGGGTGTGTACGCGGCCGTTGACCCACAATGGCTTTTTCGTTTTTCCAACATGCCTCTCCTCAATTACCCCACGATCTTTACTTGTCTCGGCATGGTCATTGGCGTCTACGGCATCCTTTACGCCGAAGTCGCGCGTGAGCCCGAACGCGGTTTCCTTCTCGCTGCGGTGGGAATGCTCGGAAAGACCCTCGGCCCCCTTGGACTCGTGGTGCTCATTGCCCGCGGTGATTGGCCGCGGTCGTCAGCCATCTTATGTCTGACAGGGACTTCGGCCAACCTCCAGAGGGCAGGATCAGATCAATCGAACCGACGGGTAAGTGATCGACATGATCCAGGATTTCTCGATGGTGGTG
>JAYUBF010000166.1:0-17389 GCA_043741435.1 Myxococcales bacterium | reverse complement strand
CCTCGCCCTCAGAATCCAGGTCGTCCGTGCCACACTCGATCCCCGCGAAGCCTACAACCAGATCCCGGAGAGAGACCCCCGTCTCCGTTAGGCACCCATCGCTGAAGGCGTCGTTGACACGCCAGCGATTGGCGAGGAGGATTCGCGCCTGGTGTTTCAACATTTCTCAGGTCGGGAACTCGCGCGCGCGCCCTGGTTGGCAGTGGCGGTCATCGTCGCCTTGGGAACGACGGGCTGCGGTGATACCACTTCGGTGTTTCGCAGCACGCCCAGCTTCTATCCGACGGCCGAGCAGAACTACAACTACGGCCAGAAGGAGCTGAAGGCCGCGAACTGGCTCACCGCGGAGCAGTACTTCCAGCACATCAAGGGCTCTTTCGCGTTCTCGCGCTGGGCCACGCTCGCCGAGCTGGGCATCGCCGACAGCGAGATGGGCCGCGACAAGTACACCGAAGCCATCGACGACTACAAGGCGTTCATCCGCGCCCATCCGTCGCACGAGCGCGTCCAAGACGGCTATGTCGCGTATCGGATCGGCGAGGCCTACCACAAGCAGATCCCGTCGGACTGGTTCGTGGTGCCGCCTTCGTACGAGAAGGACCAGGGCCCGGTGCTCGACGCGCTGCGCGAGCTCGGTGCGTTCCGCGAGCAGTACGCGGACAGCGTGTACAAGGACAAGGCGCAGAAGCTCTACGACGACTGCGTGCGTCGCCTCGCGGATCACGAGCTGTATGTCGCCGCGTTCTATCTGAAGATGAACAAGCCGCACTCGGCCATCGGTCGGCTCGAGAACGTGGTGAAGCGCTATCCCGGTGCGCGCCGCGAGCCCGAGACCTTGCTGCTGCTCGGTCGCACGTATCTGAAGATGGAGAAGCCGGTGGAAGCGCGGCGCACGTTCGCCAAGCTCGCCGAGGAGCACCCGACCGACTACCGTGCCGAGAAGGCGCGGCTGTACGTGAAGTTCATCGACGATCGCTTCAACAAGCACCCCGTCGACAAGCCCGACAAGCCGGATCCGCGCACCAAGGATCCGAAGCGTGGGCTCGTGCCACCGGACACCGGCGAAGCTGTACCGGGCGCGCTGTCACCGACGCCCACGTCGCCTGCCACCACCTCGCCGGCGCCGCCGTCGAACACCTCACCGGCGGCGCCGCCGCCGCCCAAACAGTAGCCAAGGAGCAGCGCCGGGATGGACGACCGTCTGCGTCAGATGATGCATCTTGCTCGCGAGCACTACGAGGCGCGTGAGTACGACAAGGCGGAGCCCCTGCTCGAGCAGATCGTCCGCGAGCACCGTGGCTTCGCCGACATGTTCAACATGCTCGGCGTCATCTATCACACGGCCTCGCGCTTCTCGCAGGCCGAGACCGCCTTCAAGGAAGCGCTGCGCCTCAACCCGCGCTACACGGAGGCGGCGTTGAGCCTCGCGGTGACGCTGAACGATCTGGGCCGCTACGTCGAAGCGCGCGAGATCTACGCGCGCGCGATCGAGACCTCCCGCGCCGAGCCGCGCTACATCGATCCGTTCGCGAAGGGCAAGGTCGCCAACATGCACGCGGCCACCGGCGATGCGTACATCGGCCTCGGCATGCTCGACGAGGCGGTGCGTGAGTATCGCGCGGCGCTGACGTTGTGCCCCACGTTCGTCGACATCCGCAACAAACTCGGCTCGACGCTGCGCGACCTCGGAGACAAGGACGCTGCGCTCGTCGAGTACCGGACGTGCAAGGAGCAGGTGCCGAAGTTCGTCGCTGCGCGCGTGAACCTCGGCGTCACGCTGTACGCGCTCGGTCGCAAGGACGAGGCGCGCGCAGAGTGGGAATCGGTGCAGGCCGATGATGCGGGCAACAAGAGCGCGCGTATGTACCTCGACATCATGAAGGGCTAAGGGGTGTCCCCCAAGCAGGCGATGAAGGCGGTGGAACGCAAGCTCTCCCGTCCGCCTCAGCTCCCCTCCTGGTTCATCGATATCAACCATGAGCGAGTCAGCTTAACCTTTGGCGCCATACACCTCCTAGATCTGCGACGCCCTGCGACAGGCTGCTGTTCGACGCCTCATCATGACCTCGTAGAGCTCGACGGCCAGCTGCCGCTGGACTGATGAAACGTCGCTGGAGCAGGCGCCGATCGCGGGCTCTCCTTCCGCCGAACGAGAGCGCGAGGTGCTGGAGCGCGCGAACATGACCCTGGAAGACTTCGCCCCGGCCGGCGCGCTGCAGAGGGTACGCGGCGCCCGCTCACCGTGCCGGTCGAGGACGCGCGTGCGGAGGTGGCCGATTCGCCGGACTCCATCATGCTTTCGTTCTCGCTACCGAGTGGTGCATACGCCACGGTCCTGGTCGATGAGATATTGAAACCACAGTGAAATTCACCTCAATGCAACCTTTTTGCAAATACCCAGGTCCAACGCGGGTGCAAAATTCGGTCGGTTGTGGCAATGAAAGTCATTATCAATTCGTCGGCATTTGCGGTTCTCGCTGAAGCGGCCTTGGAGGCTACTTTTTCATGCACCTGACAGAGCGCTTTCTTTCCCTCACCTTGCTGGGCTCAGAGTGGGTCCTGTGGGTCCTCATCGGTCTCTCCATCGTCTCGATCGCGATCATGATCGAGCGCGCGTATTACTTCGCGACGCACCGCGTGGACTCGGCGCCGCTCGCCGATGAGCTTCGTCGCCTGCTGTCGAAGGGTGACATCGCCGGCGCACGCGCACGCCTGAAGGATTGCGACACCGTCGAGGAGAAGGTAGCTGCTGCAGGCCTCGTCGAGATCGACAACGGCGCCGATGCTGTCGGCGAAGCGATGCTGGCTGCAAAGGCCACCGAGCGCCTCAAGCTCGAGCGCAACCTCGCCGTGCTCGGCACTCTCGGCAACAACACGCCGTTCATCGGTCTCTTCGGCACCGTCCTCGGCATCATCAAGGCATCGCACGACATGGTCTCGGTGCAGGCCTCGGGCGGACAGGCCGCGAACGCGGTCATGGCCGGCGTCTTCGAGGCACTCGTCGCCACCGCGGTCGGCCTCCTCGTCGCCATCCCGGCCGTCATGGCCTTCAACGTGTTCAACCGCCGCGTGCGCGCCACCATGTCCGGCGTCGACTCGCTCGCCCACACCCTCCTCACCGTGCTGCACGGCGGCCACTATGGCAAAGGCGGCAACAAGCCCGCGGAGAACGGCAAGGGCGAGGCCAAGAAGGGTGATCGCGCGCTGGACGGAGTGAAGTAATGGCCGGCGGTGCGGGCTACGCCGACGAGGGCGGCGACGGGATCATCTCCGACATCAACGTCACGCCGCTCGTCGACATCGTTCTCGTGCTCCTCATCGTGTTCATGATCACGGTGCCGAGCATCGTGAACAACCAGTCGATCAAGGTGGACTTGCCGCATGCCGCAACGGGAGACGACACGTTGAAGTCGACGCTGTCGCTGACGTTGAGCAGAACGGACGCCGGCTACGACCTCTACATGAACGGCGAGAAGACCGACGAGACGAAGCTGCGCGTCGTCATTCCCGGCATGGTCAAAGAGAACCTGAAGACGCAGGCCATCATCGCCGCCGACAAGGGCATCGCGTACGGCGACGTGGTCCACATCGTGGATCTCGTGAAGACCCTCGGCATCACCAAGTTCGCGCTCAACACCGATCCCACCTAGCACCGACGAGGAAGCAGGCCTTTGCACGTGTTCCATCGCGTCGACACGATCTCGGGACTCTCCGCGCTCGCCGTGCATGCGGTGATCGCGGCGATCTTGATCTCGGTCCCGCCGCCGCCGCCGAAGGGGAGAACGACGATCGAAGTGGACTTGCTAAAAGCGAAGCCGCCGGAGCCGGTGGTGACGCCGCCGAAGGAGCCTGATCCGCCGCCACCGCCGAAGGTGATCGAGAAGGTGAAGGTGGTGCCGCCGCCGGTCGCGACGCCCGTGCCGAACAAGGCGTCGGTCGAGCCACCGAAGGAGCCGCCGAAGCCCGTCTTCGGCCTACCCGAAACGGCGCTGTCGAACGACACCGACGGTGTTGCGACGCAGGCCGGCAACACGCTGAACATGGATCCGAAGCAGTCGGACAAGAGCAACGGCAAGGTCGCGCCGCTGCCCGGCAACGGTACGCCGGGCGCGCCCATCAAGCCGTCGTACCAGCCCGTCAGCGACGTCTACATCAAGACGCTGCCGGAGATCGACTCCGAGGCGTGCGCGCGCATGGTCACCTATCCGTCGGAGGCCGAGCAGCTCGGCATCGAGGGTGAGGTGAAGCTCAAGGTCTCGCTCGACGAGACCGGCAAGGTGCACGACATCAAGATCACGAAGGGCCTCGGCCACGGGCTCGACCAGGTCGCGCTCAATGCGCTCAAGTACAAATGCAAGTTCAAGCCGGCCATCGGCACCGACGGCAAGGCGGCGGCGTACGTGATACAGACGTACACCTGGACGTTCGAGCTACCTAGGTAGTGTGGTGCGGCGCGCCGCCCTGCTTCTCGCGCTCCTGTCGCTGATCGCGTGCGACGACAACCTCCCCGTCGCGAGCTTCATCGACAAGATCCGCGTGCTGGCGGTGCAGGCCGAGCCCGCGGAGGTGACGCCCGGCAACGCGACCACGCTGTCGGCGCTGGTGGTGGAGCCAGACCGCCCCCAGATCGCAACGAGCCCGGTATCGTACCTGTGGCTCGCGTGCGCGGAGCAACCCGGCGCCACCTTCGCGACGCCGTGCGGCCTGCTCGACGGCAAGGTCCTGGGTGATCACGATGGGAGCGCGCCCGCCGCCTGTGGCGCCACCATCGATGGCACATTGTGCACGCTGGGCAAGAGCACCACCACCACGCTCGCGCCTGCAGCCAGCCTCGTCGCCATCGGCGCCGTGCTCGTCACGCTGGTGGTCGCGGATGCCGACGACGGCGCCGAGGGTTGCCTGCTCGCCACCGCACGCAACAAGGGCCTGCCCACGGAGCCTGATCGCTGCGTGTTCGCGGTGAAGCGCGTCACCGTCGGTGGTGGCACGCAACCGCCAAACCACAACCCTGCGATCGATCGTCTCGATCTCGTCGATCGCGACGGCGCCGTGCGCAGCTTGCTGGAAAACGGCGTCAATGTTTCACCGTCTCTGGACGCGAACAATCTCGACGTGCGTGATCTGCGCGTGCAACGCAGCGAGGCCTCGGCGGAGCAACACACCGACGGCACGTACGAAGCGCTGTCGCTCTCGTGGTTCACGACGGGCGGTCGCTTCCAGGGCGCACGCTCCACGTTCGACCCGCCCGGTTGCGACTCACAGGCGGCGTGCGCGAGCTCGCCGCCCATCACCACGGCGGTCACGCAGTGGCAAGCCCCCGACGCGACGAAGGCCGCGCTGCAGACAGCGCCCGACGGGCTCATGCACCTCTGGGTCGTGCTGCGCGACGATCGAGGCGGCGTCGGCTGGCGCGCCGGCGCGTTGCGCGTTCATCCGTAGTGACGGGTTTTCACGCACGGCTCATCTGCGGTATCCAGGCGATGTGCGCTTCTCGTTTCGCGGGAAATCGGCTCTCGCCGTCGCGCTTGTCCTAGGGCTCGGTGCCTGCGCTGAGCGCGCGTTGGTACCCGGCAAGAGCACGATGGGCCCCGCGAGCGTGATTCCCCGCGGCGACACCGCTTGCTTCGGCCAGGACGCATGCTGCGGCGTTCGAGGTCATTGCGCCTCACCCACGATGCGGAACTCCACGCGACGGTTCTTCTCCCAGCAACGCTCGCTGTGCTCCACGCACGGCTTCTGCGTGACCGCGTCGACGGCAGGTTGTCGCTCTCCGTAGCCGTTCGCGAGCAAGCGATCGTCCGCGATGCCCTCGTCCACCAGGTACTTCCTCACCGAACGCGCCCGCGCGTGGGTCAGCGCGAGGTTGTAGGCGTCGTCGCCACGCTCGTCGGCATGGCCCGAGATCTCGACCAGCGTGAGGTTGGGGCTGTCGCTTAGCAGCGTGAAGAGGTCGTCGAGCATCGGGAACGAGCGCGGCAAGATCTCGGCGCTCGCAGTCTTGAAATAGACCTTCTCGAAGGAGACGATCTGGCCGCCTTGTCGGCGAACGAGGCTCGGTGTCTCGACGGGTGTCGGCTCGAGCGTCGGCGCCGGCGCAGGCTTGGGCGCAGGCGGCGCGGGCACCTCGTCGGGACATCCGTCTTCGTCTTGGAAGCCGTTGCGTGTCTCGGGCTCATCGGGACAAAGGTCCATGTCGTTCTTGATCCGATCGTGATCGCGATCCCCCACCGTCGGCTCGAAGACGAAGCCTACGAAGCCGCGCACCAGCGGGAGGCCCGTCATGTTGCCCTTGCCGTCGACGATGTCGCGTGGCAGTAGCCCCGCGCTCGCGCCGATCTCGAAGAACGAGCTCTCCGCCAGATACACCTTCGCCGCCGCCAGGAGCTCGAGCGGGTCACCACCATGCGGCGACGCCATGTCGAGAGAGCCGAAGAGCTCGGTGACCAGATCGAAGCGATGCGGCACGACGCCGAACGCTGCACCGAGCGCGTACGTCACCTCGGTGCCCAGGCTCCGCGATTGGCCGGTGATCACCTGGTCGAAGGTGTGCGTTGTCCGGCGCACCAGCGCGCCGGCGTTGAACGAGACACGCACGCGTTTGTCGCGTCCCAGCGCCTTGTCCATGATCAGCTGCGAGCGCAACGTGGTCTGCCCTTCGCCGAGAAACTGCGCGCTCTTCCCCGACGGAAAATCGACCGCCAGCACCAGGGCGAGCCCCATGTGATGTCGGGCCGGGTTGAGGAAGCGCACCTTCAAGTTGAGCCCGATGTCCCCGATCGATTGACCGCTGAAGGTCTGCCGCTCGCCATCGACGCTCAGCGCACCCGCCATGATGTGCACCGGCAATGTCACGCCGAGCTGCAAGCCGATGCCGTGCATGCGCAGCGACCAGCGCGGAGCGCCGAGCAGACCGAGCGATGCTTGTAGCTGCACCGTCACGAAGTGATCGACGCTGAAGCTCGCGTTCGCGTCGTGCAGACGCAGCGTCTCGTTTGCGTAGCTCGCGACGAGCCCGAGCGAGTACGCGAGGTGCGCGAGTGGCTGCGACGCATTCACCGTCACCATGCCCTGCGAGTCGACCGCAGGCCGAAACCGTTGCAGCGAAAACGCGTCTTGCGCCAGCGCGGGCGATGACCCGAACAGCACGGCCAGCACGAACAGAGCTCGTCGCATCTTGGTCTCTCCGATGTTGCTGAGAGGAGAGACGCGACCCGTGTGGAAACCGTTTACAGACTATTCGGTGAGGTGCTCATCGCGGAACGCGCGATGCTGCGGTCGACCGTGCTGATCGAGCTTGATCGTCGGCACGGGCGCCTTCGTCTTGCGCACGACCGGCGTCTTCGTGACCGTGATCGTGCTCGTTACTGGCTTCACGCTCGACGGCCGCACGTCGTTGCGAACCTCGTGCTTGTCGACAGGCTGCGCTCCACTCGCCTTCATCCCTTCGTCCACCCGAATGCTCGCGATGCGTGCAGCGATGAGCGCCCGCACCTGCGGGCTTCCCACAGACGAGAGGTAGCGCAACGTGAACTCGTCATCGGGACCCGCCGCCTTCACCAGGTCCGGTAAGACGCTCGGGTCGCGGTCGTAGCGGAGGAGCAGCGCGCGGAAGTCGGAGCTCGCACGCGTGGCGTACGGGGTCCCGATGCGCGCGTGCTCGGCGCCGCCTTCGCTGCCCGCGGGGATCGAAACCTCGTGGCCCGCGCGATCGGCGAGCGCCACGGTCCCCTGCGTGACCTGCAAGATCGTGCGACCCGACGCGTCGACCTCGAGGCGAAACGCACAACCGAGATCGATCGCGAGCGTGCTCGGCGTCTGTACGAAGAAGCGTCGCGGCGGCGCCGTGATCAACGCCGACAACACGCCACGCTCCAGCTCCAGCTGCTGCTTCATCGGCGACGCTTCGACGATGCGGGCGCGCGCGCCGGGCGACAGCACCACCGCACCCATGTCGGGCACGGTGAGCTGCGCGCTGCTCGTGCCCGTCTCGACCCAGGCACCGAGCGCGAGCGCACCTGTCGCCGGACGACCGTCCACCACCACGGTATCGCCCGATACGCGCATCGGCCAGGCTCCGCCTTGCTCGGGCCGATGCGGACGGAACCACACGATCGCGAGCACCAGCGACATCGCAGCGAAGGTAGCGCCGGTCGATATGCCGGCGCGGATGCCGAAGCGACGGCGCACGACCGGCGAAGACACGCGCGGTGGCTCACCACGGTAGCCGAGCGGCGTGAGCAACATCTCGAGCTGCTCGATCTCGGGATCGGGCGTTCCCTCTTTCTCCCAGAGGTAGTCACTCATTGGCGGCCACCTCCTTCGTCTCGATGCCCAGCTTCTCGCGCAAGAGCTTCATCCCACGGTGGAGGTTGATGCGCACGGACCCTTGCTCGAGGCCGGTCACGTTCGCGATCTCCGGCCCGTTCATGCCTTCGCACAGGCGCATGAGCAGCGTTTCGCGATACGCCTCGGGCAGGCTTTGTACCGCGGCGATCACCCGATTCGCCTCGGCGACATCGCTCGAGCTCACCGCGCTACCGTCGATCAAGCGATCATGCAGCGGCTCCGTGCGACGCAACTGCCGGTGATAGTCGACCGCACGGTTGCGCGCGATGGTGCCGAGCCAGGCGCCGAACACCTGGGCATCCTCGAGCTGCGACAGCTTCGTCCAGGCGATGAGGAAGACCTCCTGCACTTGGTCTTCGGCATCGGCAGCCGGCAACCGCGACAGCAAGATGGCGTGCACCATCTTCGCGTACTGCGCGTGCAGGGCCGAAAACGCGCGGCGATCGCCGGCGATGGCAGCCCGAATCAATCGATGGATGGACTCGCTCAAGCGCTCTTACTTGGACGAGCGCACCAAACAAAGTGTTAGCACGGTCGCTAGCGCTAGACGGCTTTGACGTCGTCGCGGCTGACCTGCAGCGTGAGCCCCTCACGCGCCACCACCACGTTTCCGGCACCCACGCGATCCTTCCACCACAGCGCCGACGAAGTGGCGATGGTATCGAGCTGGTCATCATCTCGCTCGGGATCATGGTGGTAGAGCGCGAGCGTGTGCACCTCGGACGTCCGCCCGAGCTCGAGCACCGACGGGATGATGGAGTGTCCCCAGCCGAGCTTCAGAGGCAGGTCTTGCTCGATGTATTGCGAGTCGTGCACCAGGAGGCCCGCGCCGCGCGCGAAGTCTTGCAGGTCCTTCAGCGCGATGGCCGGCTCGATGTGGTCTGCGCCCGGCGGAAGCTCGTTGTCGGTGTAGAGCAGCATCGACGAGCCGTCCGCGTCGTCGATGCGGTAGCCCGTCGCGCCACCCGGATGGTTGAGGCGAATGCCGGTGAGCCGCGCCGAGCCGATGGTGCGCGCCTCCAGCGGCGCTTCCACCTTCGCGCGCTCGATCTCCGCCGGCAGTTGATGCAGGCGCAGTGGGAAGCGACGCCCGTCGAAGAGCTGCTCGGGACCGTACAAGATGGAACGATCGCCGCCTGCGGGGTGGAACACGATGCGTGCGTCCGGCCTATACAGCGGTGCGAAGAACGGCACGCCGAGGAGGTGATCCCAGTGCACGTGGGTCACCACCAGGTGATAGGTAGGCAACGTGGGCGCCTGCACGGCGACGCGACCCAGCTCACGAAGGCCCGTGCCACCGTCGAGCAGGATCGAGGTGCCATCGGCAACACGCACCTCGATGGTCGAGGTGTTGCCGCCGTAGCGAACGGTACGCGGGCCCGGCGTCGGAACCGATCCGCGTACTCCCCAGAATGTCACGCGCATGAATTGACCCGCGAGCGTAGCAAGCGCGCCCCAGTTCGCCTAGAGCGGCTTACCATGGCGCCCCATGCCGATCGACATCTCGGGGTCCATCGAAGATCGAGCTGCCAACTACTTCCGCGGCGTCCAGGATCGCATCTGCGCCGCGCTCGAGGCCGCAGATGGCAGCACGCGCTTCCGCCAGGACGAGTGGACGCGCCCGGGCGGCGGCGGCGGCCGCAGCCGCGTCATGGTCGGCGGCAAGATCTTCGAGAAGGCCGGCGTGAACTTCTCGCTGGTGCACGGCGAGCTCAGGCCGGACTTCGCGAGCACGCTGCCCGGCGATGGGCTCTCCTTCATCGCCACGGGCATCTCGCTCGTGCTGCACCCGCAGTCGCCGCGCGTGCCGACAGTGCACGCGAACTTCCGGATGCTGCGTCGCGGCGCCGCCGCATGGTTCGGCGGGGGCGCCGATCTCACGCCCTATTACCCGGTCCTCGAGGACGTGAAGCACTTCCACCGCACGTGGCAACGCGCTTGTGACGCGCACGACCCCACGTATTACCCGCGCTTCAAGAAGTGGTGCGACGAATACTTCTTCTTGCCTCACCGCAACGAGACGCGCGGCGTCGGCGGCATCTTCTTCGATCACCTGGTGAGCGAGCAGGAGCGCGACTTTGCTTTCGTGCGCTCTTGCGGCGACGCGTTCGTCGACGCATACGTACCGATCGTGGATCGTCGCCGCAACGACTCGTGGACCCAGCGCGAACGGGATTTTCAGCTGCTGCGCCGTGGCCGCTACGTGGAGTTCAACCTCCTGTACGACCGGGGCACGATCTTCGGCCTCAAGACCGACGGACGCGTGGAATCCATTCTCATGTCGCTGCCGCCGCTGACGCGGTGGGAGTACGACGCGACGTTCGCGGCGGGCAGCGAAGAAGCGGCGCTCGGAGACTGGCTCCGGCCTCGCGACTGGCTCACGGAGAGCGGTTGAGCGAACGCAGCAACGAGCCGCGGAAGCCGGCGTCACCAGCGACGGTGCGTCGCGTCGCGCAGACCTTCCGAGAGCACTGGCGCGCCGCGCTCATGGTCGCGATCACCGGCGCCATCGCGTCGATGACGGGGCTGGTCTCTCCTCTGCTCGTCCGATCGATCATCGATCGCGCGCTACCGAGCCACGACAACACGCTGCTGCTCGAGCTGTGCGGAGCGATGGTGTTCATGACCGTGCTCTCGGGTCTGGTCGACACCGGACAAACCTACCTCTCCACGCGCGTCGGTCAGCGCATGATGTTCTCGCTGCGGGTGCGGCTCTACAGCCACCTGCAACGCATGTCGCTGCGCTTCTTCACCGACACGCGGGCGGGCGAGATCATGTCGCGCGTCACCTCCGACGTGGCGGGCGTGCAAGAGCTGGTGACCAGCACGGCGAGCGAGATCCTGAATGCCATCGTCGTGGTGACCACCACCGTCACGCTCATGGTGACGATGGACTGGCGCCTCACCCTCGTGTGCCTCGGGATGTTTCCACTCTTCGTGTACCCCACGATGAAGGCAGGGCGCATGCGGCGCGCACTGTCGAAGGAGGTGCAGGCGAAGACGGCCGACATCGCGTCGCTGCTCGAGGAAACGCTCAGCGTCTCGGGCGCGCTGCTGACGAAGACGTTCGGTCAACAGCAACGGGAGATCGGACGCTACACCGTTGCCAGCCAAGAGATCATGAAGCTCGAGATGAAGCGCACCATGATGTCGCAGACGTTCTGGGTCGTGACGCAGACGTTCTGGGCCGTGGCACCCGCGCTCATCTATTATCTCGGTGGTCGGCAGCTCACGGCCGGTCACCTCTCCCTCGGCTCGATCATCGCGTTCGTGACGCTGCAGAACCGGCTGTTCTTCCCGCTGTCGCGTCTCTTCAGCGTGCAGCTCCAGGTGCAGAGCAGCCTCGGCCTGTTCGAGCGCATCTTCGAGTACCTCGATCTCCCCGTCGAGATTGGCGACCAGGAAGGCGCGAGCCGGCTCGACAATGCTCGCGGCGAGATCGCGTTCGACGACGTCGGGTTCTCCTACAGCGGCGCCAATCGAACGGCGCTCGATCATGTTTCGTTCGTCGCCCCCCCAGGCAAGCTGACCGCGCTGGTCGGTCCGTCGGGCGCCGGCAAGTCGACCGCGATGCAGCTCATCGCGCGTCTCTATGATCCGCAGAGCGGTGCCATTAGGCTCGACGGCCATGATCTGCGCACGCTCACCCTGTCGTCGCTGTCGAATGCGGTGGGCATGGTGTCGCAGGAGACGTACCTGTTCCACTCGACGATCCGCGAGAACCTACGCTACGCACGCGCGTCTGCCACGGACGAGGAAATCGAAGACGCTGCGCGCGCGGCGCAGATCCATCAGCGCATCGTCGACCTCCCGAACGGCTACGACACCGTCGTCGGCGAGCGCGGCTACAAGCTCTCTGGTGGAGAGCGCCAACGCATCTCCGTGGCGCGCGTCATCTTGAAGGGTTCACCTGTCGTGTTGCTCGACGAAGCCACCTCCGCGCTCGACTCCACGTCCGAGCGCCTTCTCCGCGAGGCGCTCGAGCCGCTCACGCGTGGACGTACCACCATTGCGATCGCGCATCGACTCTCGACGGTGATTCGCGCCGACAATATCCTCGTGCTCGACGGTGGCCGCATCGTGGAGAGCGGCACGCATCACGAGCTCATCGCGCAGGGCGGTATCTACAAGCGCCTCGTCGACGAGCAGTTCCACTCGGCGCCGGGGCCGCCCAACGCGCCTATTGCGATGTCGCCCGGCGAGGTTCCGGGGGCTGATAGCTGATGTGGAGCCAACGGCACGTCGGGTGCGCGTGCTCACCGACGTAGTAGGGCCAGAAGTCGGCGAAGCTCTACAGACGTGGCTGATCCATCCGCTGCTCCTTACGTGCGTGCGGGGACCAGGCCCACCTTCGGGATCCCATCGATGCCGATGCGTGGCGGCTCCGAATTCGGATCGCAGCGATACGGCACGAAGTCGGTCACGCCTTCGCTGCGCAGGAAGTCTTCATCGATGAGCGCCTTGCCGGTGATCTGGCCCGGCGGCTTGCACACCAAGGCCAGCGTCGAGTCGGCCAGGATCGCCGGCTTGCGCCAGAATGCTGGGCCCCCGAGCTGGAAGTTGATGGTGGCGTAGCTCTCGACGGCCGTGGCAGGCCACAGCGCATTGATCGAGAACGGCTTGCCCGTCATCTCTTCGCCGAGCCCCAGCGCCAGCATCGTCATGCCGAACTTGGAGATGCAGTACGCCACCTTGTTCGGCAGCACGCTCAGCTCGATGGGCGGTGAGTATACGAGGACGTGGCCGCCGCCACCCGCGAGCATGTGCGGCAACACCGCTTGGGTGCACGCGAACGAGGCGCGCGCGTTCACGCCCATGACGAGGTCGAAGCGCTTCATCGGCGTCTCGAGCACAGGCATCCACCACAGCGCACCCGCGTTGTTCACGAGGATGTCGACGCGGCCGAGCTTCTCCATGGTCTGATGCACCATTTTGGCGATCTCGGAGTCGTCGCGCACGTCGACGCGAACCGGCAGCGCACGGCGACCGAGCTCTTCGATCTCCTTCGCGACCGTGTGGATCGTACCTGGCAGCTTCGGGTTCTCCGCGTCGGTCTTCGCTGCGATCACCACGTCCGCGCCGGCGCGGGCCAACGTCAGCGCCACCTCGCGACCGATGCCGCGCGAAGCGCCCGTGACGATCGCAACCTTGCCGGCAAGCGGTTGGGCCTTTATGTCCGGAAGTCCCATGCTCGACCGCCTTCTTCAGCCTTCTGGCTTGATCTGCTGCGACAGGTAGTTCGGCTCGCCCACCTGCTCGATGAGCGTCAGCTGGGCTTCCAGCCAATCCGCGTGCTCCTCCTCGGACACGAGGATCCTTTCGAGCAGATCCCGACTCGCGTTGTCACCGAGGCTGCGGCAAAGCTCGATAGCGCGGTTGAGGAGCTCGATGGCCTTCGTCTCGACACCGAGATCGGCCGTGAGCTGTTCCTTCACCGTTTGCCCGACCTGGACCTTCCAAAGGCGCTGCACATTCGGCACGCCATCGAGATACAGGACGCGGTCGATGAGCGCCTCGGCATGCTTCATCTCGTCGATGGACTCGGCGCGCACCAGCTTGTGCAGGCGCATGTAGCCCCAGTTTCCACACATCTTCGCGTGGATGAAGTACTGGTTGATGGCGGTGAGCTCGCCCGTCAGCACTTCGTTCAGAACGTCGATGACTTGGTCGTTGCCCTTCATATCGTGACCCCCCAGAGGGAGACGCCACTGGCGCCTCTCCGTTAGGTCGTCGCGAGCGTTACTGGGCGACGACCGACGGGTCACATGGTGCACGAAGGCAGGAGGCCTGTCTCGCGCTTTCTCGGATGCGCCCGGTGATGCGCGACTCCGTGATCAGCTCCTCGAGAGCACCGTGGCAGGTCCCACAATCGGTACCGGCTCCGCATGCGTCGCCGATGTCGGCGACCGTCTCTGCGCCGCTACGAACGACGCGTTGAATCGCATTGTCGGAAAGACCTTTGCAGATGCAGACGATCATCAGGTTTGCGTCTCGCTTTGTTGGTTGGGTGGTGCGCAACCAATACTGATAATCATATTCAAAAACCAAGTTATGGTCAACCCGGATCGGTTGACACACCGAGGCACATAACTTTTCAGCCCTGGCGGGCCCGTGCCATCCTCTCGAGGACGATGAATCCACGCACTGCCCCGCCGCGCAGCCGTCTGTCACACATCCAGCTGCTTTGTCTGGATGTGGACGGCGTCCTCACCGATGGCCACTTGTACTGGAGCGGTCCAGGGGTGTTCTCGCAGCGCTTCAGCGTGAAGGACGGCGTGGGCATCAAGCTGCTCGAGCAGGTGGGCGTGGTGGTGGCGATCCTCTCGGCCGGTGACATGCCGTCGGGGCGCGATCGGGCGCGCTCGCTCGGTCTCGCGCACGCGCACTTCGGCCTCACCGACAAGGTGCTGGCGTTCCGTGAGCTCGTGGCCAAGCTCGACCTGACCATCGCGCAGACCGCGTTCATCGGCGACGAGCTGTCCGACCTGCCGTTGCTGCGCGAGGTCGGCGTGTCGTTCACCGTGCCGGATGCACCCGACGAGGTGCAAGCGGCGGTCGACTACGTGACGGTGCGTCCGGGCGGCGACGGGGCCGTGCGCGAGATCACCGACCTTCTGCGGTCCGCGAGATCATAGTGGGCCACCCGCTCGTCGAGCTCCTGGCCAAGCCACGCTGGCTGGTTGCCGGGCTCATGTCCGGTACCTCCATCGACGGCATCGACGTGGCGCTCCTCGAGGTCGACGGTGCCGGCGAGCGCGCCGGCGTGCGGCTCCGCGCGTTTGCCTCGACGCCGTACACCGACGACGAGAAGGCGCGCATCTTTCGATTGTTGTCGGCCACGACCCGGGAGCTCTGCGACGGCGATGCCTGGCTCGGAGAGCACTTCGCAGCAGCACTGCGCACGCTCGCGCCGCATCTCCGGCCAAACGAGCGCATCGATTTGATCGGCAGCCATGGGCAAACGGTGTGGCACCAGCCGCCCTCGCAGTGTCCACCCGGTGGTACGCCGTCAACCTTGCAGCTCGGGGAGCCCGCGGTGATCGCCGCGCGTTCGGGTGCGATCACGGTGGGCGATTTTCGCGTTGCGGACGTGGCGCTCGGCGGCGAAGGTGCGCCGCTCGTGCCGTGGGTCGACTGGCGCTTGTTCCGCGAGCCTGGCCGCCGGCGCGCGCTACAGAACATCGGTGGCATCGCCAACGTGTGCTTGGTGACCGAGGCGCTGCACGATCTGCGCGCGTTCGACAATGGGCCAGGCAACGCGTTGGTCGATGCGCTCGCGCCTGCAGCGTCGGGCGGCGCCGACACGATCGATCGCGATGGTCGGTACTCGAGCCAGGGTACGGTGCAGGCCGACCTGCTCGCTGCGCTTCTGGCCGATCCCTACCTCGCCCAGCCGCCGCCGAAGTCGACCGGCCGCGAGCGATACGGACAGGCCACCGCGCTCGAGTGGGCGCGGGTGCACGCTGATCGTCGTCCCTTGGACCTGCTCGCCACGTTGGTCGCGTTCACGGCGCACGCGATCGCCGACAGCTATCATCGCTTCCTCGGTGGTGCGCCGGACGAGGTGCTCATTGCCGGTGGCGGTTCGCACAACCGCACGCTCATGGCCGAGCTCACGCGGCTCCTGGCACCGATCCCGGTGCGCGCCTTCGCCGAGCATGGCATCACCGCAGATGCGAAGGAGGCGGCCGCTTTCGCGTTGCTCGCCGTGGAGTGCGTGACCGGCCGTTCGGCGAACGTGCCCCACGTGAGCGGCGCGCGCGGCCCGGCGCGCCTCGGTAAGATCTGTCTTCCCCCGCCGCTGCGGTAGTGTAAGAGTTCGACGCGGATGGTCTCGCTTCGTTGGTTCGGCATGCTCGGTTTGCTTTGTCTCGCGGCTTCACTGACCGGCTGCGCGATCAGCAGCGCGCGGCACCCCTTGGCGGGCACCAGCCGACCCGATCGCTCGCAGGCGGGCTATTGGCTCTTCGTCGAGAGTGGTTGGCTCCACGTGCGTATGACGGCAGGCGAACGCGGCCGCCGCTTTCAAGGATCCATCAGTGCCGCCGACGGCGGGCCCATGGTGCTCTCGCTCGATCGGCCGACGCAGGCGCAACAAGTTGCCGCACAAGAATCGTCGGTGCAGTTCGACGTGGAGATGTCTCGCGGCGGCGAGGATGGCTTCCGCGTGCGGATGGATCGTCGTTGTATGCGGTTCGACCTGTACGTGGACGGCTCTCACCACACCGGGCGCGTGCACCTCGGCCGGGGGCGCAGCGCTCCCCAACAGCTCCCGTTCGAGCGCTGCCCATAGGCCTGCTGTACGATCGGCGCCTCGGGTATGATGCACCGCCCGTCCCTCTTCTAGGAGATCGATATGAGCTCAATGCCTCGCCCCGCCCGGCTGTTCGAGGACTGGACCTCTCAGCTGGGGTCGGACCTGACCGCGACCTTCGTGCTCAGCGGCGACGAGCGCATCGCGCCTCAAGGCCGCCGCTTCCTTGCCGGCGCGCTCTCGTACTCGCTCCAACAGCTGGACATCATCCCCGACCACGAGGCCGCCGGCTCCGTCGACGACGCCATCGTCTTGCGGATCGCGTTCGGGCTCGCCGCCGAGCACGCGTCGAACGCGGCCATGGACGACGCCGCTCGCTTCGCGCGCATGACAAACGACGAAGACACCATCCGCCGCTTCCTCGGCGACGCGCTCTTCGCGAAGCTGCGCCGCCTCGTCATGGATCTCACCGAGAAGCCGGTCCGCGGTCGTACGTCGGATCAGGTGATCGTTGCCGGCTCGCCCCGCGACGAATTGAAGCGTGAGCTCGACAGTCACGGCAAACGCATCAAGAAGGCCAACGCCGGCGCCGACGACAAGGCCCAAGAGGCCCTCGAGGTGTCGGTACGCAGCTGGTTCTCGATGAAGCTCATCTAGCGGCTGCGATATCCCCCGACCGCTCACGGGTCCTGTCAGACAGGGACTTCGGCCTGAGGGGAAACGCCGGCAAGTATGACCGTCGTCAGCGAAAATCGAGGATGTTCACCCGATCTGGTGAAATCGATCCTT
>JAYUBF010000165.1:0-5732 GCA_043741435.1 Myxococcales bacterium | reverse complement strand
GGCCGCCGCGCTTCGCTTTGTACAGGTTGTCGTCGGCCAGCTTGATGAACGGCTCGGGGCCGAGCTCCTTGTCGGTCACGCCCACGCCGAGGGAGATGGTGACGGGGATGCGATCGCCCTCGAAGTCGAACGAGGTGTCACCGACGATCTTGCGCAGATCTTCGGCCACCTTCATGGCCTGGTCGCGCGTGGTCTCGGGCAGGATCACGCCGAACTCTTCGCCACCGTAGCGCGCGAAGACCTCTTCTTTGCGCACGCGTGACTTGATGCGCCTTGCCATTTCGCGCAACACGAAGTCGCCGGTGAGGTGGCCGTGCTCGTCGTTGATCTTCTTGAAGTGATCGATGTCGAACATCACCAGCGACAGCGCGCGCTGGTGACGTGCGCAGCGCGGGATCTCCTTCTCGAGCGTCTCGAGGAAGTAGCGCTTGTTATAGGTGCGCGTGAGACCATCCATGATGGTCATCTGGTAGATCTCTTCGTGGTACGCGCTCTCGATGTTGGAGCCGATGAGGAACTTGAAGATGGCGTTGCCGATCTTCAGGAGGTCACCGTCGCGCAGGCCGTACCCCGTGACCTGGTTGTCGTTCACGTAGGTGCCGTTGGTGGAACCGAGATCCTCCACGTTCCAGCCGGTGCCCACGCGGTTCACCTTCGCGTGACGCCGTGAGACCGAGTCGCGATCCACCTGGATGTCGCAGTCGGCACCACGGCCGATGGTGCATTCCCCTTCGCGCAGCTCGAATCTTTTTCCCAGCTCGGGACCGGCGGGATAGATGAGCACCAAGCAAGCTTGCTCGGTATCGGTGGGACCCTTCTCCACCGGGCGTATCTGCGTTATTCGGGTCTTCCAGTCGTCCATAGCATCTGTGCAGAGCGACAAAGCGCTCTACGCCAAACGACAGCGTATCGTGATCGTGATGGCCTACGCAAGGTTCGCGACGGGTTCCGCGACGGGTCATTTGTCATTGATGAGGTGCGTTGATAACGTGCCAACCGCTCTTTCATGTCCATGTCGGCATTTGTCCTACGTCTTGCCCTCGGCCTCGTGCTCACCGGCGCGAGCGGCCTCGGCTGCAACAACGAAGCACTGTCGATTCCGACTGACGCGGCCAAGCTTCCGGACGCAGCGCCTTCTGCCATCGACCTCGCGTCCTATCCGCCCGGCGACGGCGTCGTCTGCGGTGGCGTGCGTTGCACGCTGCACGTTGCGTGTTGCCTCGCGCTCCCTTTCGATGGGGATGCAAGCAAGTGGGTCTGTGGAGAGGGCGCGTTCCAACGTGCCTGCGCAGGCAACGGCTACCTGTGCGACGGGGTCGAAGACTGCGCACTCGGGCAGTTCTGCATCGGCTCCGGCGCGGTCACCGCGACGGCGGTGTCGCTGTTCTCCCGTTGCGGCACCACGCTCGAGAGGGGCGACCAGCAGATCTGTCGCACCGACGACGAATGCAAGCAGGGTCTCCGCTGCCACGCGAAAGAGACTTTTCTCCCGGGAACGCCCCCCATGCACGCCTGCGAGTAGTCATGGCCGTCCTCGACCCAATCGTCGATCGCAACCGTCTCTCGGATCCCACCAGCGCGCATGGGCTGCGGCGGCCGTTTTGGCTGTCGGGGAAGTCGGGCACCGGTGTGCTGGTGGTGCACGGCTTCACCGGCACGCCGTTCGAGATGCGCTTCCTCGGCGAGGCGCTGCACCGGGCTGGGCACACGGTCCATGGGCCGCGGCTCACCGGTCACGCGGACAACTTGCCGGCGCTCGGTGGCTCCACGTGGCGAGAGTGGGTGGAGTCCGTCGATGCGGCGTACACCTTGCTCAGCGCCGAGGTCGATCGCGTGTTCGTGTGCGGGCTGTCGCTCGGCGGGTTGCTCACGCTCGACCTCGCGGCGCGTCGCGGTGCGGAGCCGACGAGCAAGCTCGCGGGCATCGAAGTGCTGTCGGCGCCGTTGTGGTTGTCGCGCGTGAACGAGGCGGCCATCGCGATCACCCGCAGGCTGCGTCGCACGCCGAATATCGTGCTGCCAGCATGGGGCGGATCAGACCTCGCCGACCCCGAGATGCGACGCCGCAACCACCTCGCGCAAGGGCGTGGCGGCCTGCCCATCCCGGCGGTGATGAGCTTGCGCGACTTCATGGACCACGTGCGTGCCGAGCTCGACCAGGTGAACGTGCCCACGCTGCTCGTCCACTCACGTTCGGATCACACCGCACCGTTCGCTTGCATGAAGGTCATCGCCGACGGTGTCGCCACGCGCGACCTCGAGCAGCTCGAGCTCACGCGCTCGTTCCACGTCGTCACGCTGGATTACGATCGCGTGCTCGTCGCCGAACGCGTGCGCGCCCACATCGAACGTCTTTCCTAAGGAGCGTCATGTCTCGCTACGTGCTCGCCATCGACCAGGGCACCACCGGCTCGACGGTGTTGTTGTTCGACGAAAGGCTGCAGCTGCGCGCGCGCGGCTACCGCGAGTTCGCGCAGCACTATCCGCAGCCGGGTTGGGTAGAGCACGACCCCGAGGAGATCTGGACCTCGGTGCGCGGTGCCATCGGCGACGCGCTGCATGGCTCGGGTGCGGGCGTCGATCCTACGCAGATCGTGGCACTCGGCATCACGAACCAGCGCGAGACCACCGTGTTGTGGGATCGCAAGACGGGCCAGGCCACCGGCAAGGCGATCGTGTGGCAGGACCGCCGCACCGCCGACGTGTGCAAGAAGATGGACGCCGGCGGCCTGGCGCCGACAATCCGTAAGGCCACCGGCCTGGTGCTCGATCCGTACTTCTCCGGCACCAAGATCGCCTGGATGCTCGACCACACGCCGGGCCTGCGCGCGCGCGCGGATCGCGGGGAAATCGCGTTCGGCACCGTTGACAGCTATCTCGTCTGGCGGCTCTCCGGTGGCGCCGCTCACGTGACCGACCCGTCGAACGCGTCGCGCACCATGCTGTTCGACATCCACGCCATGGCGTGGTCCGACGCGCTCCTCCAGCACCTGCACGTGCCGCGCGCGGTGCTGCCCGAGGTGCGGGCCTCGTCCGAGATCGTGGCCGAGACGCGTGGGGTGCCGGGTCTGCCCGATCGCATTCCGATCGCGGGCATCGCGGGCGACCAACAATCGGCGCTGTTCGGTCAGACCTGCTTCGACGCAGGCGAAGCGAAGTGCACGTACGGCACCGGCGCGTTCCTCCTGCTCAACACCGGATCGCGGCCGGTCCCATCGGAGAACGGCCTGCTCACCACCGTCGCGTGGAAGCTCGGCAACGAAGTGACCTATGCGCTCGAGGGCTCCACCTTCATCGCGGGTGCGATGGTGCAGTGGCTGCGCGACGGCCTCGGCGTGATCCAGTCGGCGAGCGAGGTCGAGTCGCTGGCGCGCTCGGTGCCCGACGCAGGCGGCTTGATCGTGGTGCCGGCGCTCGCGGGTCTCGGTGCCCCGCACTGGCGGCCGGAGGCGCGCGGCCTCATCACCGGCATCACGCGCGGGACTACGAAGGCGCACCTCGCGCGCGCCGTGCTCGAGGGCATCGCGCTGCAGATCGCGGATCTGCTCGGCGCCATGCAAAAGGACTCGGGCATCTCCCTGCGCTCCCTCAAGGTCGATGGCGGCGCGGCAGCGAACGACCTGCTGATGCAGTTCCAGGCCGACGTGCTGGGCACCTCGATCGTTCGCCCGAAGCTCGTCGAGACCACCGCGCTCGGTGCCGCACTCTTGGCCGGCCTCGCGGTGCAGGTATGGAAGAACAAGGACTCGGCGAAGGCAGCGTGGAGCGAGGACCGCCGTTTCGCTCCCGCGCTTTCGTCCGCACAGAGAGACGCGCTGTTGACCCGCTGGCGCGCCGCTGTGGCGAAGGCCTGAATCAACAGGCGACCGTGGATTGGCAACCGGCAACAGGGATTTTTTCTCCTCGTCGTCGGTTGGCGATCGTCTCATCGATTTTCTCTCTCCTTTTCTCTGGCATCGCCTGTTGCCCGTTGCCAGTCCCCTGTCTCCTGTTTCCGTGGCTCGGGTTCGTGGCCCGCTTCTGTTGCTGTAGGGACACGAGTCGAAGCCAAAGCCGTGTCCCTGGAACCAACGCTCACACCAATCCCGAGTATTACTGGAGACATGAGGGGTTAGATCGTTGGGCCTACGGCTTGCGTTGAAGGAGACGCATTCGGAGGCCCGAGATGCACGTGCCCGCTGCTGGTTTTGCCGTCCGTTCCGATGAAGCGTTGCTCCACGAGGTTCTGCACCGGGATCAACACGCGTTCGACGAGCTCTTGCGTCGCTATCGCGCGCTCTTGTTTCGTTGCATCACGCGCATCACCGGTCGCTACGAGCGCGTGCTGTGCGCGCAGGATGCCGATGAGATCTACGCGGAGGTCTGCCTCCTCCTGTGGTCCGACGATCTACGCCGCCTGCGCGCGTACGATCCGCAGCGCGGCATGAAGCTCGGGTCGTGGTTGGGCCTGCTCG
This sequence comes from Myxococcales bacterium, assembly GCA_043741435.1. Lineage (GTDB taxonomy): Bacteria > Myxococcota_A > Polyangia > Palsa-1104 > Palsa-1104 > JBDTCO01. The sequence goes on along the minus strand of JAYUBF010000165.1, from coordinate 1,278 downwards.
CGAGCCACGCAACGTACGACTACCTGCGCAAGATCGCGCGTCGCCCGCCGCACGACGAGCTGAGCGACGTTCCCGAGCCGCAGTGCGCCGATCCGGATGCGCTGGATCACCTGATCGCGGGCGAGCGTCACGACCAGCTCTCTGCGCTCACCTCCGAGCTGTCACGGCGCGATCAGGACTTCGTGGCGCTGTACTTCGGAGGCGATCAGTCGCCCGAGACGGTGGCGCGCATGCTGCGCATCTCGGTGAAGACCGTGTACTCGAAGAAGAACAAGATCACGACGCGCCTCCTCGCACGGGCTGCCCAGATGGCGCTCGCCGCCTGAGCGGTCAATCGACGAACGCGAAGCTCGCGAAGGTTGCTCTTCCGACCGTGAGCCAGACCTGAGCGTTCTGCTCGATCGGCGACGCACCCTGGCCATCGGTCGCCTACCGAACCTTGAACTTCGCGCTCGCTAGCTCCACGCGCTGCGCGGCCGGGCCGTTCGCGCCTCAGCCGCCCTTGCCGCAGGGCGGTCGATCGGACCGTTGCGCCAGGGGGCGCGACGGCCACGGAGCGAGTGACCACGCGGCAGCGCGTGGTCACTCGTCGTGCGCGCCGACAAACGTGGTGGGGCTCGACGGGCGCGCTCGTGAGCCTCAGTCCATGAACGCGAAGCTGTCGAATCCCACCTGCCCCACGCGGAACTGCAAACCGGGATCGACGCCCGTGTCCACCTCCTGCAGTCGTCGATTGCCGCAGAAGGCGTCCACAGTGTCCGCCGCTTCGTATTCGAAATCGATCGGGCTCGGTATCTGCATGCCGGAGGGCGGGTTGGCGACGCCGACGCTGGTACCGTCGGGGAACTGTACCGAGGGGTTCGTGCTCACCACGCTGTAAATCGCCGCCGGCGTGTAGAACGAGAGACGCCGGACACCGATGATGTCGCCGGGCTGGACGAAGAAGGTCACGTTGCGCGTGACAGCGCTCGGCGCGCCTATGACGGGTTGTGGCGGGCCCGGCTGCAACACCTTCACGGTGCCGACCGCCGCGTCGACCCCGAGACCCCGAAGCTGCGTGAAGCTGGTCCGCTTGGCACCCGCGCGAAGGTTTCGTTTTACTGGCTCGCGCGTGAAGGCACCTGTGGTGTGATCCACGCCCGTTCGGTTCTCATGACGTTGCCGCTAGTTGGGACCGCGCTGAGTAACTTCTCAAAAAGTGCCGGCGGCTCTCAATCGAGTCGCTGAATTCGTGCAGTATTGGGCGATTTGACGATGTGGCTGCCTTGGCTGCCGTCA
>JAYUBF010000164.1:0-5749 GCA_043741435.1 Myxococcales bacterium | reverse complement strand
TTGCCGATACCTACGACGGCGGGGATCTTGAAAGCGCGAGCCAGGATTGCGCTGTGCGAAGTCCGGCCGCCGGCGTCGGTGACGAAGGCCCCGCACGAGGTGCGGTGAAAGTGCGCGGTGTCGGCCGGTGAGAGATCGTGCGCAACGACGATCGCCCCCGGCGGCGGCTCCTCGCTCACGTCGGCCTGCTCGCCCATGAGGTTGGCGAGGATGCGATCGCCAACGACATCCACATCAGAGCGGCGCTCGCGAAAATACGGATCCTCGATCGCATCGAAGATCTGCTTGATTTCCTCGACGGTGCGGCGCAGCGCCCACTCGGCATTCACGCGCTCGTCCTTGATGCGGCGCCGCGTGGGATCCACGAGGTGCTCGTCGCGCAGTATCAGCTGGTGCGCCTCGAGGATCTGAAAGTGATCTTCCCCTTCGCGCTCGGCGAGCTTCTTCTTCACCCGCTCGAGCTGCGCTTCGGACTTGTCGAGCGCGGCCTCGAAGCGAGCAATCTCGCTCTGCACCTCGGCCTCTTCGATATGGCGCTTCGGCGTCTTCACCTTCCGGCGATCGACGATGAACGCCTGGCCCACCGCGACGCCTTGCGACGCCGCGAGCCCGCGCATCGTGAGCGGCTCGGTGTGGCGCAACAGCTTGGCTAGATCTTCACCGCTGTCGGCCGCATCGGCCTCGATGATGTGTTGGTCGGTGCTGCGCCGACCGCCCCGTCTCCCGCCGCCGCCCGTCCTCACGCTACTCCTCCCCGAACTTGTCCTGGACCAGCGTGGTGATGGCCTGCAGCGCCGAGGGCGCATCGGCGCCTTCGCAGCGCACGGTGATGAACGTGCCCTTGGCAGCGACGAGCATCAGCACGCCCATGATGCTCTTGCCGTTCACGTTCTGGCCGTCCTTCTCCACCATCACGGAGCTCTGAAACTTGTTTGCGGTCTGAACGAATTTCGTCGCTGCGCGCGCGTGCATCCCCAGCTCGTTCACGATCTGGAGCTTGTTCTCTGCTTTCTCACTCATGACTTGTCACTCATGGACCTTTGCGCCGGCGTCGCCACCGGCGCGGATGTGGATACTTTTTTGTCCCGTACGTTGCAGCTCTTCGGCCAGCTCGATCGCGGTCTGCTCACGACTGCAGGTGGCGAGCTTGAAAAGCATGGGCATGTTCACGCCCGAGAGGATCACGCACTTGCCGCGACTGCCGCAGCACACGTTGAAGGGCGTGGAGCCTTCCAGATCGACGAGGAACAACGTCTCGTCAGTGCCCAGATCGGCGCAGACCTTTTGCACCCTCGTGGTGGTGACCTCGCGTGACTCTCCGACGGGCACCGTCACGATGCGGGTGTCGAGCGTGCCCACCATCTTCTCGACGGCCTCGACCATGGAGAAGCCAGACTCGCCGTGCGACACCACCACAACACCTACTCGCATGACTACTGTAGCCCCCGGCGTTCGACGTCGCGATGGCGAACCACGAAGGACTCGCCGCCCTTCAAGCGCCGCTGGAGTGCCCGCACCGTGGCCACCGAGCGGTGGCGCCCACCGGTACAGCCCACCGCGATGGTGAGGTAGGCCTTGCCTTCTTGCTCCGCCATCGGGATGACCTCGTCGAGCAGGGCCACCATCTTGTCGAGGATACTGCGTGCCGACGGCGTGTCGAAGACGAACGCGGCGACGGCCTCGTCTTCTCCGGTGCCGGCCGACAGGCTCTCGACGAAGTAGGGATTGGGCAGAGACCGCACGTCGAACACGAAGTCGGACTCCGTGGGCAAACCGTGGCGAAAGCCGAAGCTGAGCAACGTGACCGCGAGTCGCTCTGCCGAGCGACGGTAGCGCTCCTGCACCACGCCCTTCAGCTGGTGCACGTTGAGGTTGCCCGTGTCCACTACAGCCTCGGCGTCGTCGCGAAGGGAGCGCAGGATCTCGCGCTCACGGCGAATCCCGTCGCGCAGGTCGTCGCCCGAGAGCGGATGGCGGCGCCGCGTCTCCGAGAACCGACGCACCAGCATGTCTTCCGACGCGTCGAGAAACAACACCTCGACGGAGTGGCCCGCAGCCTTCAGCTTCGCGAGCACGCTGCGATAGTCGGCGAGGAACTCTCCACCGCGCGCATCGATGCCGATGGCCGCCTGGACGGGCACGACATGACCGACGCCATGCGCGTGCGGACGCTTCGACAGCAGCTCGATGAATGACGGCATCATCGGGACGGGCAGGTTGTCGACGCAGAAGAAGTCGATGTCCTCGAGCGCACGCAAGGCGGTGGACTTGCCAGCGCCGGAGACGCCAGTGACCAACACCAGACGAACATTCGTAGAACCGGGCTCCATCTTCGCTACTCCACTCTCTTTCCCTGGTCGACTGCCTATTCCACTTCGTCGAACGGCACGGCGCGATCGGGCCGTGCCTGGATCAGCGCGCGATCGAGCTGCTCCTGGAACTCGCGCGCCGAGTGCTTGCCCTGGAATTTTAGCAACAAGTTGCGGGCTGCAACCTCGATGATACTGCCGATGTTGCGTCCGGGCCGGATCGGCACCCGCAGCATGGGCAAGGCCACCTCGAGGATGGCGTGCCGTTGCTCCTCGACGCCGAGGCGGTCGTACTCCTCCTCGTCGTTCCAATCGACGAGCTCGACGATGAGCTCGACCTTCTTCTGATCACGCACCGCCGAGATTCCGAAGAGGTCCTTGATGTTGATGATGCCGAGGCCGCGGATCTCCATGTGGTGCTTGATGATCTCCGAGCCGGAGCCGTAGATCATGTCGGGCGGTCGCTTGTGGATCTCGACGATGTCGTCGGCGACGAGGCGGTGGCCGCGGAGCACGAGCTCTAGCGCGGCCTCGCTCTTGCCGATGCCCGACTTGCCGAGCAGCAGCACGCCCACGCCGAGCACGTCGATGAGGACGCCGTGCACGCTGGTGGTGGGTGACAACCGATGCTCGAGCCACTTCGTCACGCGGTTGATGAACACCGACGAGATGAGCGGCGTGGAGAAGATCGGCACCCGGTTGAGGTCGCCACCGCGTTTCAGCTCCTCCGGGATCGCGAGGCCACGCGTGACCACGATGGCCGACGGCTCAAGCGCACACAGCGCGAGCAGTCCGGACTCTCGCGCAGCGTCGGTGAGTGACTCGAGGAACGAGATCTCGGTGAGCCCGAGCACTTGCACGCGCTCGGGATGGACGTGCTGCGTGTAGCCCGTGAGCGCGAGCGCTGGCTTCTGGATGCGCGCACCCGAGATCCGGCGATGCGTCCCATCGCCACCGGCCACCAGCTCGAGCGCGAAGCCGGCATCCTTCGCGTCGACGAGGCTCTGGACTCTCAGGCTCGCCAAGATCAATTACACGTGAAGGTTTCGAACGTGCCGGAGATCTTGCCGCCCGCGCCGAAGTCGAGATCGAAGCTGCCCGTGGCCGGCTTCTTGTCGGTGGGATCGCGATAGGTGAGGAACAGGTTGCCGCTCTGCGCCATCGTGATCTCCGGCGTCTTGGCGTTCGAGGCGTAGTGCTTGAACGTCGCGATGCCAGGGCCCGCGGGGCCAATCGTGCAGTCGGGCGGGCTCACCTCGTAGGGCACCTTCGGATCATCGTGCGCCGACGTGACGAACAGGAGCTCCAGCTCGTTGTGCTCGAGCTGCGGGTTGCGCGCGCCACCGTCGGAGGTGGCCGGCACCGCGGCGCCGCAGATCGGGTTGTAGTCGACGATCGTGAGCTTGAGCTGACCCGGTGCCGCGGCGCTGCAATAGTACTGATCGGTGGTGACGTAGCCGGAGTCGGCCACCTTGAGCGCGTGGTTGGCCACGGTGTACGTCGGTGAGCTCCCGCCGCAGCCACTGCTCGCGGCGATGGCAAGGCCCAGGCCGAGGTCCAGTATTGACGAGTGAGTCTTCGAAAGTTTGAACATGGGTTTCCCTCTAGCGTACGTCAGTGCTTGGCGTCTTCGTCCGCGATGATGGCGTACAACGTCGCGGCATCGGGTGCGTCCAGCAGACGCTGGCGGAAGCTGGGATCGCGGAACAAGCGGCTGATGCGAGCGAGCGCTTTCAAATGAACACCGGTGGAGTTCTCGGGCGCGACGAGCACGAAGAACAGGTGCGTAGGCTTTCCGTCCATCGAGTCGAAGTCGACGCCCGCGCGCTTGCGACCGACGAGCGCGACGAGCTGCGGCAGATCCCGCAGCTTGGCATGCGGGATGGCCACGCCCTGGTCGATGGCGGTGGACGCGAGCTTCTCTCGCTCGATGAGCGCGCGCAGAAGGCTCGCGCGATCGAGCGACGGGACGGCCGCGGATAACCGACCGGCGAGCTCCTCGAGGAGCCCTTGCTTGTTGTTGGCGACGAGCTCGGGAATGACCAGCTCGGGTCGAACGAAATCGACGATCTTCATGACGGTTGGCGCCGCGAACCGTGCGGCCGCGCGCTCAGGCCAGCGCGGATTTGCCGGTCTCGATGAGGCCGTAGGTACCATCACCGCGACGGTAGACCACGTTCACGTCGTGGTTGGTCGCGCTGGTGAAGACGAGGAAGTCGTTGCTGAGGAGGTTCATCTGCATGACGGCTTCTTCAGGGGTCATCGGGCGCGCGACGAACTTCGACTCGCGGATGATCTTGAAGTCGCCATGCGGCTGCGCAGCTTGCGCCTCTGCTTTTTCCGCTTGATCGTGCGCCATCTCGACGACGGAGTGGGTCATCTCGCGATGACCGTGGATGGAGTCGCCGCCCTTGTGGCTGCGAATCTTTTCCTTGTAGCGACGCACCTGGCGCTCGATCTTCGCCATGACCAGATCGATGGACGAGTACATGTCCTCGGTCGTCTCTTCGCCCGCGATCACGATGCCGTTGTGCAACGTGATGACCACGTCGGCATGATGGCTGTAGCCACGATCACACCCGAGGACCACGTGGGCCTTGATGGGATCGGGAAAGTACTTACGGATGCGGTCGACTTTCTCGTGCGCGTAGTCCTTCAACGCTTCGGTCGCGTCCATATGCCGGAACGTCACGGACATCTGCATGTGCGTTATCTCCCCAGAACGAGCATTACCAGAACGAGCATTACCAGAACGAGCATTAGAAGAGCTGCTTGCGCTTCGATGACGACAGGATGTTGAGTTGCTCGCGGTATTTTGCGACGGTACGGCGCGCGATGTCGATGGTTTGTTCGCGCAGCAGCTCGACGAGCTTTTGATCCGAGAACGGATGCTTCGGGTTCTCGGTGGCGATGATCTGCTTGATCTTGGTCTTCACGGCCTCGGACGCGAGCTTGTCGTCGTCGTTGGTGAGGCGAATTCCCGAGTTGAAGAAGAACTTCAGCTCGAAGATGCCTTGTGGCGTGTGCACGTACTTGCTGGTGGTGACGCGCGAGATGGTGGACTCGTGCATGCCGATGTCCTCGGCGACCTCGCGCAAGATGAGCGGCTTCAGGTACGCGATACCCTTGTCGAAGAACTCGCGCTGGAACTTGATGATGCTCTCGGTGACTTTGACGATGGTGCGCTGCCGCTGCTGGATCGAGCGGATGAGCCACTGCGCCGAGCGGAGCTTGTCCTGCACGTACTCACGCGCCTTGGCGCCGCCGCCGAGCGCGTTCTTGTAGAAGTTGGAGATCTTGAGCTTCGGTAGACCGTCGTCGTTCGGGACGACGAAGAACTTTTCGCCGATCTTGTGGATGTAGACGTCGGGCGTGATGTAGACCGGGTCTTCCGATGTGTACTCGCGGCCCGGTCGCGGATCGAGCGACATGATGACCTT